>DATMMN010000141.1:0-23224 GCA_035569675.1 Acidimicrobiales bacterium
GTCGTGGTTGGGATCGATAGTCTGCTGCATGACGAGCTGTCGTTCCTCCGGCTTGTCGTCACCGTGAAACGGGAGGGTGTCGATCGGAACGTCGAAGCCGGCCTCGAAGGAGACGACCTCGGCTCCCTGTCGCTCCATCCAGAAGGTCAGATAACCGGTGGCGGGTCCGAGTTCGAAGACCCGTTTGCCGCCGACATCGACCCCACCGAGGTATTCGGGCTCGTGTCCGCGGAGGTCCCACACCCCGGGCAGCACCGTGCCGTCCGGCAGCTCGGTCGCGTGGTACCAGGTGAAGTCCCGCAGGTCGGCGCCGGCGCGTCGAGCCGCGGTGGCCTTCTGGTGTGCGTCGTCGAGTTGGCCCAGATACTCCCTGGGCGGGTAGTAGGGGAGAAGTGGACCGCGTGTCGAGGACGACGCTGACGTCATGTCCGTCTCTTTACCTGTGTGCTCGCTCTCGCGCCGCCGGAACATGGGCCGTCACTTTAGGCGAGACGCTTCTGCTCCCTGGTGAAGCAAGGAACGCTCAGAATCCGAACATCCCGACCATGGGTTTATTGAGCGGTTTTCCTCCCATGGATCCACGGAAGGGCGCATCGCCGTAGGCGAAGATGCCACCGTCTCTCGCAACGAACCAGTAGCCGCCCCCGTCGTCGGTGGATTGCATAGCCACCACGGGTTGGTTGAGTTGGATGCTGCCGGTGGAGCCGAAGAACGGTGCACCGAAGGAGAAGACGCCACCGTCGGACCCAATCAGCCAGTAGCCACCGGTGACCGGGTCCGGCGCCATCCCGACCATGATCGCGTTGAGGTGCGTGCCTGTCATGTCGCCGGCGAAGACGGCGTCGCCGAACATGAAGACGCGTCCGGTCGTGCTCACCTCCCAATACCCGCCACCATCGGGCGAGGACGCCATTCCCACGATGTCCTGGTTAGGCGCCGAGGCCGCGGACCCGTAGAACAGAGCGTCGCCGTAGGTGAAGATGCCTCCGTCGGACGCGACGAGCCAGTAGCCCTTGCCGTCCGGGGTCGCCGCCATGCCGACGACGGGCGCGTTGAGGTGCAGCGACCCCGTCGAACCGAAGAATTGGGCATTGCCGTACGTGAAGACGCCGCCATCCGACGCGACAAGCCAGTACCCGCCGCCACCGGGAACGGCGGCCATCCCGACAACCGGTTTGTTGAGCGTGATGGCGCCCGTGCTCCCGCAGAAGTCTTGTCCGAACGCAAAGATTCCGCCGTCGGAGGCCACGGTCTGGTATCCGTTCTGGGCTGCATCGGGACGGTCACAGCCGCCGAGTGCGTTGCCGGTGCCGGCGAGACCGGTCAACTGTGCGTCGTGGTGGAACTGTGGCCAGGCGCCGTTCTCGTTCACGACCGCCCCGTTTGATCCCGTGAGCTCGAAGTGCTGGACAGTTCCCTGAACCGCGGTGCCGTCCCCGTTCTTCACTCCGTGATAGCCCGCCACCGTGATGCCGATTGACCCGTTGGGATCAGCCGTCACGAGCGGTGCGTTCTGGAAGCCGTAGACCTCGTGGAGCGGTACTCCATCGTGGCCGGACCCGTCATCGAAGTTCCCCACCATCTGACCCGACCTGCCGTCGAGGATCTCGATGCCTTGCGTGGTCGGCACGATGACATCCTGGTAGCCCTCGCCGAAGTCGGCCGTGGTCACGGACCCGTAGACGCTACCGAGCACGTTTGCGCTCCAGATCACCTGACCTGTCGCCGCGTTCATGGCCCACACGCTGCCCGCTCCGCCGCTCTTGACGGTGCCCTCGACCACGGCGAGCTGACCATTGCCTTGGATGTCGGCTAACGCAGGACTTCCTCCCGTGTAGCCGTCCAGGCTTTGGCTCCAAATCTGGTTGCACTTGGTGTCGTACACCTTGACGGCATTGTCGTCGGACACCGGTTGCCCGCTGGTGATTCCCCAGTAGCTGCCGGTCCCGGTCGCGATCCCATAGCCGCCGCCCGCCAGGATCGGGCCGACGGCCGGCGACGAATCGACCTCCTCCGTTGTGTTGGCGGCACAGACGAGGCCGCCGTGGTCGTTGTAGATGCGTACTTGCCCGCCGTTCCCGTAGCCGGTCCCATAGGCGAACCCTTGAGACGTGGCGCCGCCGGTTATGAAGTTGCTACTTCCGGTGTTGTACAAATCAGCTGCCGCCGCTGTCGAGAAATTGCTGTCGGCGTCGAACTGCGGCCATCCGGCCGCCGGAAACCCATTGGCGGTGTTCAACCCGTACGCCACCTGGCCCAGCGAGCCCGCTTCAGCAACGGCGCCACCATCACCGATGCTGGCTGACGCCTGCACCCCGCCGTTGGGCACGGTGTCGGTCGGCGGGTTGGTAACGACCTGGTTCCACACCTCGTTTCCACCGGGGCCGTATTCGTAGTAGCCGCCGTCCAGGGCCTCGGCGGCATTTCCCGCATCGAACAACAGGTTGCCGTTGCTCGGATTGATCGATGCGGTCGAGTCGATCGGTGGGCTACCAGGTACCTCGTAGCCCTGGTTTCCGTTCAGGACCGTGCCCACATTCGACGTCGGTTGGTTGCATCCCGTTCCCGGACCGACAGCGGTTCCGGTTGCGGTATTCCACCCAGGTGCCACGGTGCCCGCGGGTCCGGGGCTGGCAAGATCAAACGCGTAGAGGTCGCCCTGGCGATCGCCGATCTCAACCGCCGGTGTCCCGCCGTCGTTGAAGAGGGCGGGTGACGCTTGGGCGACACCGCAGGGCGCGTCATCGAGCTCGCTCTGCCACGTGAGGCTGAGGTTGATGGTGTTCGAGGCATCGACCGTCGGGGCCTCGAGAGTGCCTACGACGATTACGAGGCCAGCAGAGAGCACCGCCGCCAGCAGGAGCCGCGCCGCTGTTGCATATGAGTGCGTCACCGTACGCTTCCTCCCTTCCGTGCGTCTCGCCAAGCCTGCAAAGTTAGTGGCCTATACCCGGTCGAAACTTGGCAACTCGTGAAATTTCGAGAGCGCGAGGCGCACCGCTAGCATCAACCGGCGTGTCGACCTCCGAGTCAGCGTCTGACCCCGGGCACGACGAAGAACAGCTCGACGATCTCACTTCCGGCGATGTGTCCGCCGAGAGTCGCGCCCGGGCGGGGGCGGCACTTCGGGCCTCGTTCGCTCGCCTGGCGCCTCAGGGCAGCGACGAGTGGAACTTCATGGGCGCATTCACGCACCTCGGGGATCGCTACGGCCCTTACCAACCAGGAACGTCGGAGCTGGCTGACCTGTTGCGATCCAGGAGCGCCTCCGCGGGCCGGCGAGGCCGGCGAGGGCGAGCATCTTCCGGTGATCTTGCGGATGAGGAGAACAAGTCGCAAATCGAAGACGCCATGACGCAGGTCGTTGAGGCATTCCGTTTCTTGCACGCGCGGGTCAGCACCCTCGAAGCACGAGCGAACACAGAGGACGTGCCGCTCGATGGCGCGGCGTGGCTTGCACCGGCGCGCGAGCTCGAAGGGTGGGTCGAGCCGCTCGCCTCACTCGTCAAAGCACGGACGCCAGGTGGTGACGTCCTGCACGCCGACTGTGGAGAGGGTGCGCTGATCCGCGCTCTCACGCAACAAGGTGTCCCGGCGATCGGTGCCGAACCGAGGGGCGGTGTGGCGCTCCGTGCGCTCGAGGGCGGCTGCGAAGTCACGATCAGTGAGGTCACCGAACATCTGCCACAGCGGCCCACCGGGTCGCTCGGTGGTCTCGTGTTGAGCGGCGTCGTAGACCGTGTGCCGCTCCACGCGATCCTGCCGCTGCTCGCGGATTCCCGCCGCGTGCTCGCAGGCGGCGCACCCATCGTGATCGTGTCCGAACCTCTTGTTCCGCTTTCCGTCAATGCACCGACGTCGCAGGACATGGTCGATCGTGCTGCGCTTCACCTCGAGACCTGGGAGCTCCTGCTCGATCGCAGCGGATTTGCCGATGTGACGCCGCTGCCGGTCGGGACCGGGGGCGACGAACGATTCGGCGTCTCGGCCACCACGCCCACCACGTGAGCGGAGTCCACCACTTCGTCCCGGTGCTGCACCGAGGCGATGCTGTTGGCCGGCATACGTTGCGGCTTCGCGACGCAACGCGTCGCCGGGGTATCGAATCGAACATCTTCGTGGACCTGGTGCAGGACGAGACGGCGGACGAGACGCTGCCGGCGATCTCCTATGCCGACACGGCCCACCGCGGCGACGTCGTCGTCTACCAGTTCGCCACCGCTTCACTCATGGCGCCGTGGCTGGCGAGCCGGACCGAGACGTTGGTCGTGAACTACCACAACATCACCCCCCCTGAGCTCATGGCACCCTGGGACCACCATCTCGCCCTCGGCCAGGAGCGCGCCCGCGAGGACCTGGCCGTACTCGCGGCACGGACGACGCTCGCCATCGCTGACTCCGCATACAACGAGACACACTTAGCCGAGGCCGGCTTCGCCGCCACTGCCGTCGTGCCGCCTTCGGCCGCCGTAGAAGAGAAGGTCGAATCCGCGGCGTCGACCGCCACGTCCTCGACCCCGGGTGGTGATGGCGGAGCCGGCGCCGTCTGGCTCGCGGTGGGCCGGGTCGCGCCGAACAAGTCGCTGGAGCACACGATCGCCGCGCTGGCCGTGGCGCGCCAAGGCAGTGACCATGACCCCACGCTCCGCATCGTCGGAAAGCCCGCGACCGACGCGTACGATCGGGCGCTCCGACGGTACGTTGCGGACCTCGGGCTCCAACACGCCGTGACCTTCACCGGTTATGCCACGGATGCCGAGGTCGCCGCGGCCTACATCAAGGCCGACGTTCTCGTGGTCACCTCCGAGCACGAGGGCTTCGGCGTCCCCGTGGTCGAGGCCATGGCGGCTGGCCTTCCGGTTGTGGCGTACGACCAGGGAGCTGTCCCCGAGGTCCTCGGAGATGCAGGTGTTCTCGAGGCCTCGCGCGATCCCTATGCCTTGGCCGATGCCATCGGCCGCTTGCTTGCCGATCAGACGCGGCGAGCGTCGCTCGCTGAAGCCGGTCGGCGCCGCTTTGCCGAACTCGACCTGCCCAACGCTGCCGACCGCTTCGTCGATCTCCTCGTGACGGTGCAGGAGCAAGCCGCGGGTCGGCGCAGATGAGCGCGATCCATCAGTTCGTCCCGATGCTGCATCGTTATGACGCCGTGGGGCGCCACACGTTGCGTCTCCGTGACCTGCTCGTGGCCCGGGGCATCGAGTCGCGGATCTACGTCGAGATGGTCGATCCCGAGACGGAAGCCGAGACGAGCCTCTTCCAGCGCTATGCCGATACGGCACAGCGGGGCGACGTGCTGGTCTACCAACTCGCGACGGCGTCGGCACTCGCTTCGTGGCTGACCGAGCGCCGCGAGACCCTGGTCGTCAACTATCACAACGTCACTCCCCCCGAGTACTACGCGGCATGGAACAACCCGATGGCCCGTCACCAGCTTCGGGCGCTCCACGAACGGGCGAATCTCGCTCCTCGCACCAGCCTCGCCGTTGCGGTATCGGCGTTCAACGAAGCCGAGCTGCGGACCGCCGGCTACACCCGCACGGCCGTTGTGCCACCAGCCGCCATCGCGCCGACGTCCGGCACCCCTGCACCGGCGGCAGCCCGGCCTGGCAGCGGCGCCCGCTGGATCTGCATCGGCCGCGTCGCACCGAACAAAGGGATCGAGCTTGCCCTCATGGCGCTGCTGGTCACTCGGGCCCATCACGATCCCGCTGTCACCCTGCAGGTGGTGGGCCGGCCCGTGGTGCCCGCTTACTCCCGGGCGCTCGAGCGGTTCGTCGACGAACTGGGCGTCCGAGATGCGGTCACGTTCCGCGGCGGCATCAGCGACCCAGAGCTGGTCGCCGCCATGGGAGCGTCCGATGTGCTGATCATGGGTTCACGCCACGAGGGTTTCGGGGTGCCCGTGATCGAGGCCATGACGATGGGCCTGCCCGTCGTGGCGAACCGGGAGGGCGCGCTCCCCGAGATCGTCGGTGACGCGGGTCTCCTCGTCGACGCGACCGATCCCTATGCGCTCGCGGACGCGGCGGCCCGAGCAGCGTCCGACAGTGAGCTCCGGCGCTCGTTGGCGGAGGCCGGCTCAAAACGCGTGAAGGACCTCGACCTTCCGACGGCAGGGGACCGGGCCGTGGACCTGATCGCCCCGCTCGCCTCCTAGGCCCCCACGGCCTCACGGACGAGCGACACGAAGCGGTTCGTGGAGGCGCCCAGGTCGAACCCGGCAGCCCGCGTCCGCCCCGCCGACGCCAGCAACGAGCGCAGCTGCGGATCGCCTAACACCCGTCCTACTGCCGCTGCGAACGGCAGCGCGGACTTGTCGGGCAACACGAGCCCAGCGTCGGCGACTGTCTCGGGGACGGCGGCGACGCCGTAGGCGACGATGGGCACGCCGTGGCCCATGGCCTCGGCCAGCGGGACGCAGAACCCTTCGTGGTCCGAGGCCATCACGAACACGTCGGCGGCCCGGAAGTACGCCTCCAGTTCGGCACCGGAAACCGAACCGGGCAGGTTCACGGCCTCTTCCAACCCGAGCTCTGCGATGAACGCGCGCAGGGCCGGCTCGTACGTCTCACCCAGTGGAGATCCGATGAGATGCAGCCGCGCCGCGGGGTCGTAGGTACGCCGCAGCACATCGAGCATCTTCACCAAGTCGTGAGGTGCCTTGTGTGGCGAGATCTTCCCGACGTACAAGAGGTCTGCCCCACCCTCGCGCTCCTTGCGCCGCCGCAACCGCTCGGTCAGGTCCGGGTCCGGCAGGTCGCTCTTCGAGTGCATGTCGATGAGCAGCGGTACGACGGCCGTGCCGGAATAGCCGAGCGCCAACAATTCGCTTTCGTTGAAGCCGGAGTCAGCCACGGCAAAGCGGCTCTGTGGCGCCAAACGCGCCAGTTGTTCGCGGCCGAGCGATGCTTCGTACGCCACCGCTGGTTCCCAGTCGCGCAACAGCGACGCGGGCGTGATGTTGTGGTAGTTGACGAGTTTCGGTTCGGACCGCGCCGCCAGGATGTCGTAGACAGGGCTCCCGATCGAAGCTTGATACAGCAGCCAGCGCCCACGAGTGGCCCGCCCGAGCTCGATCACCGGGCGTCCCTCCTGCTCGACGTCCGGCGTGAAACTGCCGTAGAAGATGTCAGAGTCGATGCCCGCGGCCCGCAAACCGTCGCGCAGGTTGAGCGAGCTGACGCCGATGGCGTCGCGACTAGCGAGCGACGGAATGACCTGGTCGACTCGCACGGCGCAGCAGTGTACCGGCGCACCGAGCACCCCGATTGCGCCCATGCACCAATTCGCCGTGTTCGGCGTCCTAGCCTGGTTGCACCGTGCCGACGTCTCGAGCCTTCATTCCGCGCGCCGGATTCTGGCAGCGCTACCTGCGGACAGTTCTCGGTGCACTCCTCGTGTCGTTCGCATTTGTTTTGCCGGCCGCCCTGTTCGGCCCAGCCCCAATGGCGGCGGCGTCCCTCCCGTCCGACTCGACCAACGTCAACATCGACATGCAAGAGAACGACGGCCTCGACGTCATCGTGACTGGGTTCGGGCAGAACGCTGGGGTCTCTGCGCCCGGTGTGGCTAATGCGTCGGCAGTCCGCTTTCAACAGACCGGCGGTGGGACGTGGAACGTCGACAGCGGTGCGGGCTGCGGGGGCCCCTGGACCCCGGTGTCTGCGAACCAGAGTGGGCCACTGACGGCATCACCCGTAGGGGGGCTGCTCACGTTGTGCGTTGCGAGCTACAGCCCGACTGTGTACGGCACATTGACGGCGACCTACAACTCGAGCGGCGCAGCGAGAACGGTGAACACGCTTCCGCTCGAGCGGTACGTCGCAGATACCGTTCCTGGCGAATCACCCTCCTCCTGGGGCACCTTGGGTGGATCCGGTCCGCAAGAGATGCCTTGGGGCTTCCAGGAGCTTGAGGCCCAGGCGATCGCCGTCCGTTCCTATGTGCTTGCGAACCTCGGGGGTTATGGCGGCTATGCCGACACGTGTGACCTCTTCTGTCAGACCTACCGCGGTATCGAATACGAAACGGCGACGAGTATCGCGGCCGCGAACGACACCGCCGGCCAGGTCATGGTGATGCCGGGCGGCCAGATTGCGACCACTGAGTATTCCGCGTCGACGGGCGGCTACACCTCGAGCAATGCAAGCGGTCAATCGCCGTTCAATGCCGTTGTGGATGACGGCGACGCGGTTTGCGTGGCGAATGTCATCTGCAACCCGTACCACAATTCGCCGGGCTCGGTGAGCTATAGCGCTATCGAATCCGCATGGCCGCAGATCGGGACATTCACCGGATTCTCTAGTCCAATGGAAGACCCCGGCCGGGCGTCGGACTTTCCTTGCTGCGGACGCATGGATTCCATCACGCTCGACGGGACGGCCGGGAACTACACCGTCTCTGGTGCCGCGTTCTACACGACCCTCGGCATCAGATCGGACCTCTTCAACGTGAATTCCATCAACGGCACCACGGTCTCCATAACCACTCAGGGATACGGGCATGGAATCGGAATGGGTCAGTACGGTGCCCTGGGTTATGCAATCGGTCAAGACCACGGCAACGGGAACTGGACGTACAGCCAGATCGCGAACCATTTCTACCAGCCGGCGTCGTTGGAGACCCTCGGGAACATCACGCAGGTGGGTGGAAATAGCGGCGGCGTCGGGGGCTATTGGGTCAACGCGACGGACGGCGGTGTCTTCAGCTTCGGCAATGCGCAGTTCCACGGCAGCACTGGCGGGATGCGCCTGAACAAACCCGTCGTTGGCATGGCGGCGACCCACGACGCCGGCGGCTACTGGGAGGTCGCGTCCGACGGCGGTGTCTTCAGCTTCGGCGACGCCCACTTCTGGGGCAGCACCGGCAGCATCGTCCTCAACAAGCCGATGGTCGGCATGGCGGTGACGCCCGATGGCGGCGGCTACTGGTTGGTTGCCTCGGACGGCGGCATCTTCGCCTATGGCGACGCGCAGTTTTACGGCAGCACCGGCAGCATCCGGCTCAACAAGCCGGTCATCGGCATGGTGCCCACCCACGATGGCGGCGGCTACTGGCTCATCGCATCCGATGGCGGCGTTTTCGCTTATGGCGACGCTGGCTTCTTCGGATCCCTGGGCGGAGCGCCACCCGCGACGGCGTTGGTCGGGGTTGCTCCGACACCTGGCGGCGGGGGCTACTGGGTGTTGGGGGCCAACGGGACGGTTTATCCCTTTGGAAACGCGCCGCAGGTGGGTGTTGGAGCGGTGTCTCCCGGACTGAGCGCGATGAAGAGCCCGATGACCGGCCTCATTCCTGACTTCAGCGGGCAGGGTTTTGATGCCGTGAACGGCAGCGGCCAGGTCTTCGCGTATGGCGACGCGCCGTGGTTCGGCGATGTCACCACCGCGGTACCCGGATATTCAGGCCACGCGGTTGGCATCGCTGTCACGCCGAGCTGAGTGGAGCGCCGAGATGGACGACCTCGAGGCGATCCGGCAGTTGAAGGCCCGGTACTTCCGCACGATGGACACGAAGGATTGGGCCGGGATGCGCCAGGTGTTCACTGACGACGTGGTGCTCGACACCAGCGAGGCCGGAGGCGGCGTGGTTTCTGGTGCAGACGAGTTCATGACATTCCTGCAAGAGGTGTTGAGCGGTGCGGTGACGGTGCACCAAGGTCATATGCCTGAGATCGAGCTCACCTCATCGACCACAGCGACCGGGATTTGGGCCTTGAACGATGTCGTGATCTGGCCCGACGGTACGCGGCTCACCGGCTACGGGCATTACCACGAGACCTACGAGAAGGTGGGCGACGACTGGCGGATCAAGTCATCGAAACTCACGCGATTGCACGTAGACATGCATTCGCCGGAGGCGGGCTGACCCCGATAGTCCCGGGGGTTCGGCGTCCTCCTCGCGCCGGCCAACTCAGGGGGCCTACAGTCGACGTTCCAGCCGTTCTTCGACAGGAGGTCACTGTGGCGACTGAGACCGAAGTAGGGCCCGTTGGCGATCTTCCCCCCGGCAAGGTGATCGGCGTCGGTCGATGGGCGGTGGGCAACACCGGCACGGAAACGTTCGCAGTGGGTCGGCGATGCCGGCACCTGCGCGCCGACCTCGGCGGGGGATCGATCGACGACGAAGGATGCCTCGTGTGCCCCTGGCATCAAGCGAAATACGACGTCCACACGGGCAAGATGGTGCGCGGCCCGCAGGGCAACTTCGCCAAGATCCCTGGCTTCGATGCCCTCGAGAAGGCGATCACAGCCGTCCTGCCGCTTCGGCGGGGAACCGTGACCGAGCGCGACGGGACGATCTACGTGTCGTAACTTCTTCGCGTCCGCCTGGGAGGTGGGAGCAGGTGGTGCGGCGAACACGAACAGGACGGACCGCCGATCCCGCTCTGACTGGGACGCGGCCCGGTCAGACCACCACCGGATGGAGGTCTGTTTCTCCGAGGCGGCGGTCCCTGTGCGGTGGCACAATCGCGCACCGCCGCAAGCTTCCGCACGAAAGAAGGCAAGGCCACTATGACGTTCGTTCCCTACGACCGGCCGGTCCGGGCTGCCTTCGTGGGTCTGGGCCGCATCTACGACTTGAACGTCCGCGCCTACATCGACAACACCGACGTCGAAGTGGTCGCGCTCGTCGACCCCGATCCGGAGCGGCGCGCACAACGGCAAACACAGTGGCCTCAGGCGCAAACGTTCGCCACGGCGGCCGACCTCGCAGCGAGCGGCCTTGCGGTCGACGCCGTCGAGGTCCTGCAGCCGGTCCCGCTCCACGCCGATGGCGTGTGCGAGATGCTCGGATACGGCTGGCACCTGAACCTGCAGAAGCCGATGTGCAATGACCTCAGTGAAGCGGACCGGATGCTCGAGGCGGCCAGAGCGAACGACCGCGTGCTGCGGGTCATGGAGAACTACATCTTCTATGAGCCTTTGCTGAAGCTGAAGGAGACCGTCGAATCGGGTGAGCTCGGCGCGGTCAGCGGCTACCACATGAAGATGGTGGGCAGCGGCAATGGCGGCTGGGAGGTGCCCCGGTCCAGCTACGAATGGCAGTTCGCACAGATACGCCGCGGACGGGGCATCTTGGTGTTCGACGACGGGTGGCACAAGCTCTCGACAGCATTGTGGCTGTTCGGCCCCCTACGAGAGGTGCGAGCGTGGGTCGGCGCAACCGAGGTCGTGCCTGACATCGCGATCGACGCGCCGACCACCATCGTCTGGGAGCACGAGAACGGCATACGCGGCGTGTGGGACATCACGCTGGCGCCCGACATGTATCTCCGGTCCGACTACTACACCAACGACGAACGGTGGGAAGTCACCGGTCGACGCGGGTATTCGCGGGTGAACCGGTGTACCGGCCGGGGCATCCAGCAACCGAGCCTCGAGACCTACGTCGACGGTGAAATGCTTACCTACCACGCGCTCGACGACGACTGGGCCAGCAGTTTCCGGGACTCGGGCCGTCACTGGTTGCGTTGGCTCCGGACGGGCGAGGGCGCCTTGTTGTGGGGTGCAGAAGAGGCCGTCAACGTGCTCCGGTTCGCCCTGGCGGTGTACGCCAGCAGCGCTGGAGGCGGCGTCGGCATCGACCCGGCCTCAATGCAAGATCGCGAGTCGTCGGCCTGATCTCCACGAACGCACCGCGCGACGGTGGTCGACCTGGACCTGACTAAGAGCGACCGGCGGTGACTTCGGACAGCCGGGGGAAACGATGGAGCCGACCGAAACGTCCGAGGCGCCCGACGTCGACGCCGTGGTCGGCTGCTTCGAGGAGTCGAAGGTCGCCCCGGCTGTTGCCGTAGGCCCACAGGATCGGCTGTTCGCCGGATGAACCCGGAGCCGGCCCGACCGCACGGAGATGACCGATCAGGCGGGCGTACTTCTCGGACCCGCGGCAGTTCTTGCCTTCGTAACCGCCGGTGAGCAGGCCACCACCGCCGACCGCCAGCCGTGTCGCCACGACGCCGTCGACGCCGAGCTCGCTGCCCGCCGGGCTCACGTAACACTCGGGCGAAGCCGACACGATCACGGTGTAGTGACCCTGGTCGCGATGCCAGTCGAGGCGGCGGCGCACGTCCTCGCGGAGGTGGCGGCGGAGGTGCTGTCGTGCGAACGCGGCGCCGCGGCGGTTGAGCTCCTCGGCGGGCGTGCCGGCGAGGAGGCGGGTAAAGAGTCTTTCCTTGACGTCGTCGGCGGTCGTACCGCCCACGATGGCGGCGTGGATGAGGCTCGGGGAGAGCCGGAGTACGGCGCGGAGGACGGGGATGAGGCCGCGCACGCTCACGAGGAACGGGAACACGCTGCCCGCGTTGGTCAGCGTGCCGTCGAAGTCGAAGGCGGCGACGGTGGGGCGTTCGGCTGAAGGAGGTCCACCGTCGGGCCGGTCAGTCGATCGCAGCGCCACCCCGTCCCTCTCCTCCCGCAAACCGGGCGGCCCCGGCCAGCGTCTCCCCGCTACTGATGACTTCGCGCCCGCGACGGGCCTCGTTGACCGCCGCTTGCTCCTCGGTCATGCCCCACTGCTCGAGCGCGCTCATGCGATCCGAGCGCAGGCAGAACTGAGGGAGCGCCGCCAACTGGTGGGCGAGCGCGACCGCGGCGGTACGGGCGTCGCCCCGCGCCACGACCCGGTTGACGAGGCCCAAGGTGAGCGCCTCGGGGGCCACGACAGCGCGGCCCGTCAGGATCAGGTCCATGGCGCGGCTGTGGCCGATGAGGCGGGGCAGGCGCACGGTGCCGAGGTCGCACAGCGGGACTCCGAAGCGCCGGCAGAACACGCCGAGGATCGCGTCCTCGGCCGCGACGCGGAGGTCGCACCAGAGGGCGAGCTCGATGCCGCCCGCGACCGCATAGCCCTCGACTGCCGCGATCACGGGCTTGGAGAGCGTCAGCCGGGTCGGCCCCATCGGCCCGGGGCCGTCGTCCGGGATGGGCCGCCGGTCGCCCTCGGCGATCCCCTTCAGATCGGCGCCGGCGCAGAAAGTGCCGTCGGCGCCGGTCAGCACGGCGACCGACTGGGCGTCGTCGGCGTCGAAGGCGAGGAAGGTCTCGCGGAGCTGGTCGGCGCAGACGCTGTCGACCGCGTTGCGCCGCTCGGGCCGGTCGATGGTGACGATGGTGACCGGGCCGTCCCGCTCGATGACCAGGGTGTCGCTCTTGTAGGGGCGGTAGGTGGGTGCGGCGGAGGAGGCGGCGGTCGGTTGGGCGCTCACGGTTGGCATTCTGGCATGGGTCCGGGGTACATCCGCACATCGGCGTCGGGCCGACCCCCAGGTGGGAGGCGGTTTTTGCCGACGGGCCGGGCGGAGCCAAATATGACCAAACGTGTCGACAATTGCCGAAGTTCCCGGTAAGGTGCAGCCCCTACATACAGAGCGACAGGACTTCAGGAGGCGCAGATGGCAGTACGAATCGGGGACACCGCCCCGGATTTCACGGCCGACACCACGGAAGGGACGATCAACTTCCACGAGTGGCTCGGCGACAGCTGGGGGATTCTCTTCTCCCACCCCAAGGACTTCACGCCGGTCTGCACGACCGAGCTGGGCGCGTTCGCCAAGGCCAAGCCCGAATTCGACAAGCGGAACACCAAGCTGATCGGGATCTCGGTCGACTCGGTCGAGTCCCACAAGGGATGGGCCGGGGACATCGAGGAGACGCAGGGCTCGGCGCTGAACTTCCCGCTGATCGGGGACGAGGACCGCAAGGTCGCCGACCTCTACGACATGATCCACCCGAACGCCAACGACACGCTGACGGTGCGGTCGGTCTTCATCATCGGGCCGGACAAGAAGGTGAAGCTGACGCTGACGTATCCAGCTTCGACCGGACGGAACGTGGACGAGATCCTGCGCGTGCTGGACTCGCTGCAGCTGACCGACGAGTACAAGGTGGCGACGCCGGTGAACTGGACCGAGGGCGAGGACGTCATCATCGTCCCGGCGGTGAGCGACGAGGACGCCAAGACCCGCTTCCCCAAGGGTTGGAAGGCCCTGAAGCCGTACCTGCGGGTGACGCCTCAGCCGAATCGCTGAGCGGGCGCCCGCCGGGAGGCGGGTTGCCGTGTGTTTGTGGATCGAGCCGGCCTGCGGGCCGGCTCGATCGCGTGTTCGGGGCCCTGCGGGCGGCGGCGCCGGTGTTGGGGGCGCCTGGAGGCTGGGGCCGGGGGATTGTTTTCCGGGCGTGTGTGTAGAGACGTGTGTATACGGGAGCGTCACAACCCCTGACCACGATGGCCCCCTCACTTTGACGACCGAGGAGAGGACCCTTTGATGGAAGAAGCCGACGTGTTCGTGCTGGCCGATCGGGCCCTGGCGGAGGTGGTGGCCCAGATCCAGCCGGGCCAGTGGGACATGACGATGCCACCCAACTTCGCCACACGGAGCCACCCGACCGTGCCCGGGCTGCGAGAGGTCATCAACTACCACGCCTACGACGACGCCTGGGTGCCCGACATGCTGGCGGGCCGGACCATGGAGGAGGCGGGGGCGACGAAGTACGACGGTGACCTCTTGGGCGATGCGCCCGTCGAGCGTTTCGAGGCGATCGTACGTGACGCGTGTGCGGCGGCAGAGGGGGTGAGCGACTACGACGCCGTGGCCCACCTCTCCTTCGGCGACTACCCCGTGCGGGAGTATCTCTGGCAGATCAACTCGTTCCGGGCGTTGCGCGCCCACGACATCGCCCGGGCGATCGGGGTGGAGCCGAGCCTGCCCGAAGCGCTGGTGCAGGGGGTGTGGGACGAGGTGAGCCCGCACGCCGAGGAGTGGCGGACGATCGGCGTGTACCCGGCGGCCGTCCCGGTGCCCGACGACGCGCCGTTGCTCGACCGCCTTCTCGGGTTGACCGGCCGCGACCCGGCCGGGGGCTGAGCCGCGAGCCGGTCGATCAGCCGGCCGCTGCGACCACCTCGTCGCGCAGCTGGCGCTTGAGGACCTTGCCCTGGGGGTTCCGGGGCAGCGGCTCGGAACGGAACCAGACGTGGGTCGGCACCATGAAGCCGGCCAGCCGCGCCTTGACGTGCAGGCCGAGCTCCTCGCCGGTCACCTTGGCCCCGGGACGGAGCACCACCACCGCGCCCACCTCCTCGCCGAGCGTGGGGTGGGGGACGCCGATGACCGCCACGTCGGCGACCGCAGGGTGCTCGAACAACGCGGCCTCGACCTGCACCGAGTACACGTTCTCGCCGCCGCGGATGATCATGTCCTTGGCCCGGTCGACGATGTAGATGAAGTTGTCGTCATCGAGCTGGGCGACGTCGCCACTGTGGAGCCAGCCCTTCGTGAACGTCTTAGCCGTCTCCTCGGGGCGATGCCAGTAGCCGCGGACGATGTTGGGCCCCTTGATCCATAGCTCGCCGCGCACGTCGGCGCCGCGGGGGATCGTGTCGTCGGGCTCCTCTTTCTCGTAGTCCTCCGGGACGATCGCCACGTCGCACACCGGGACCGGAGGACCCACGCTGTCGGGCTTGGCCACGTAGTCGCCGCCGGCGTTCATGGACGTGACCGACGACGTCTCGGTGAGGCCGTAGCCGTTCGAGGGCTGGCCGATGGGCCACGCCTCACGGATCCGGCGGACCAGGTCGGGCGGGGCGGGCGCGCCGCCGTAGGAGACACCGCGGACCGAGGAGGTGTCGTACTTGGAGAAGTTCGGCGAGTCGAGCACCTGCATCACCATGGCGGGCACGCCGCCGAAGGTGCCGATCTTCTCGCGCTCGATCAGCTCGAGGGCACGGTCGGGGTCCCAGTGGTGCATGATGACGATCTTGCCGCCGGCGGCGGTGTTGGTGACCATGATCGAGTGGCAACCGGTCGCGTGGAACAGCGGGACCGACAGCAGCATGGCGGGCTGGACGCGATCCTTCGGTTCCTCTGCCTCGTCGAGGAGCGAGGTGCCGAAGCGCATGGAGCCGCGCGTGTTGAGGAAGAACAGGCTCATCAGGTTCGTGACCATGTTGCGGTGCGTGCCCACCGCGCCCTTGGGACGCCCGGTGGTGCCCGACGTGTAGAAGATCGTCGCATCGTCCTCGGGGTCGATCGTGACGTCGGGGGGCGTGGCGTCGTCGGCGACCGGGCCCAGCGCGAGCGGGAAGGGCCATTCGGGGATCGGCGGCGTGCCGCCGGGCGGCTCGTACACGGCCAACGGCGCCTTCAACTCTGTGCGGTGCTCGTCGGCGACAATCAGCGTCTTGAGGGTCTCGAGCCCGCCGAGGAAGGACCGGATGCGCTCCACGCGTTCGGTGTCGACGAAGGCAACCTTGGAACCAGAGTCCTCGAGGCCGTAGCGCAGCTCCTCGCCGCTCCACCACGCGTTGAGCGGCACGACGATGGCGCCGGCGAGAGAGGCGGCCCAGAACGCGATGATCCATTCGGGGATGTTCCGCATCACGATGGCGACCCGGTCGCCGCGTTCGACGCCGAAGGTGTCCTGCAGCCGGTGCGCCAGCGTCGAGGCGGTGCGGTAGTGCTCGGCGAAGCTCGTGCGCTCGTCCTCGTACACGATGAACGTGGCGTCGCCGTGCGCGGCCGACATGTCGAACACGCTGCGCAGCGTCGGGGGCGCGTTCTTCCAGATGCGGGTCGGGACGCCGCGGATGTCGATGACCTCCATCTCGAAGATCTGCCCCGGCGCCGTCAGCTGGGCGTTGGCCTCCTCGATGGACATCTTGGGCGTGTCCTTGCCGGTGGTGGTCACGTGCGTTCCTCCTCGGTTCCCGCTCCGCCCGCGGTGTCCGCCGTATCCGCCGTATCGGGCGTGTGGTTGAAGATGGCGCCGCGGTAGTACGCCAGCTCGCCGACGCTCTCGCGGATGTCCTGCAGCGCGCGGTGGCCGCCTCTCTTGGCGGGCGCCGCCTTGTAGACCTCGGGCCGCCAGCGCCGGCACAGCTCCTTGATCGTCGACACGTCGACCGACCGGTAGTGCAGGTAGTCCTCGATCTCGGGCAGGAGCGTGGCCAGGAAGCGGCGGTCGGTCCCGATCGAGTTGCCCGCCAGGGGGACAGTGCGCGGCTGGCGGATGTGCTTCTTCAGGAAGGTGAGCGTCTGGTCCCCGGCCTGGGCCAGCGTCAGGGTGGAGGCCTCCATTTCGGCTAGGAGGCCCGACGTGGTGTGCATGTTCCGCACCACGTCGTCCATCTGGGCCAGGTCGTCGGGCGAGGCGTGGACCACCAGGTCCGGGCCCTCCTCGATGATGGTGAGGTCGTCGTCGGTGACGAGGGAGGCGATCTCGACGATGGTGTGGCGCGCCGGATCGAGTCCTGTCATCTCTAGATCGATCCAGGCCAGCATGTCGCGGGCATGCTAGTGGCAGGTCGTGGACGGATCGCCGGTGGCTGGGTGCGTTTGGCCCGGCTGTCGACGGGCAGCCTCGTTGCCTCCTTGTAATGTCCGGCGATGGTACGCGTCCCCCTGCACCAGCTCGACCCGGAACTCCCGGTCCCGAGTTACGCGCGCGACGGTGACGCCGGCGCCGACCTGGTGGCCCGGTGCGACGTCGTGTTGACCTGTGGTGGCGGCCGGGCCGTCGTGCCCACGGGGGTGGCGGTGGCCATCCCGGACGGGTACGCCGGCTTCGTCCTGCCGCGCAGCGGCCTGGCGGCGCGCCACGGCATCACCTGCCTGAACACGCCGGGGTTGGTCGACTCGGGCTACCGGGGCGAACTGCAGGTCGTCCTGGTCAATCTCGACCCGTCACGCGACTACGAGGTCAGCCGGGGCGACCGCATCGCGCAGCTCGTCATCATGCGGGTCGACCAGGTGGCCTTCGAGCTCGTGGCGGCCGACGGGTTGGGCACGTCCGAACGGGGCGGCGGCGGGTTCGGCCACACCGGTGTCTGAGCGGCCCGGTAGGTCCCAGGGTCCCGGGCGACGGAGTCCGCGCCGATGGCTAAGAATTCGATGATGCGCTCCCTCGTCGGAATGGACGCGGCGTTCCTGTCGCTCGAGACGCCGACCACCCCGATGCACGTCGGCGTGGCTCTGGTGCTCGACCCACCCGAGGGGCGGCGCTCGCTCTTCTCGCCCGAGACCCGCTATGCGCAGATACGCCGGGTGATCGAACAGCGCCTCCATCTGGTGGCGCCGTTCCGCCAGCGGGCGGTGCGGGTGCCCTTCGGGCTGCACCACCCGGTCTGGGTGGACGATCCCGACTTCGAGCTCGACGATCACCTGAGCCGGGCCAGCCTGCCGTCCCCGGGCGGCAAGGCGGAGCTCCACGCGTTCGTGGCGTCGGTGATGAGCCGCCGGCTCGATCCCGACCGTCCCCTGTGGGAGATGCACGTCGTCGAGGGGCTGGCGGGGGAGCGGACGGCGCTGGTGGCCAAGGTCCACCACGCCATCCTCGACGGGGTGAGTGGCGCCTCGGTGCTCGCGGCGTTCCTCGACCTGAACCCGCGCTCGCGTGTCGTGGCGCTGCCCCAGGAGTGGCAACCCGGCGCGCTGCCCTCCAACGCGCAGATGTTGAAGCACGCGGCCTCCTCGCTCGCGCACCAACCGGGGACGACGCTGTCGACGCTGCAGGCAGGCGTCGAGGCGGTGGCCGACCTCGGCATGCACAACCGCGAGCTCAGCGGACGGGGCGAGCAGTCGCCGCCCGGCTTCTTCAGCGCGCCGCGCACCTCGTTCAACGGCGCCGTGTCGAACCGCAAGCGGTTCGCGTCGCTCTCGGTGCCGCTCGAGGACGTGAAGCTGGTGGGCAGCGTCTTCGAGGCCACGGTGAACGACGTCGTGCTGGCGTGCGTATCGGGTGGTCTGCGCCTCCTGTTGGAGGCACGCGGTGAGGCGATTGACCGCCCGCTCGTGGCGATGGTCCCGGTGTCGACCCGTCCCGAGGGAGAGGGCGAGGCGCTCGGCAACCAGATCTCGGGGATGCTGGTGTCGCTGGCCAGCGACATCGAAGAGCCGGTGCGCCGCCTCGACGCGATCGCAGAGTCGGCCCGGGTCGCCAAGGAACAGGAGAAGCTGCACCGCGGAAGGTTCGTCGGGGACCTGGCGCAGATCGCGCTGCCGGCGCTGACAACCCGGCTGGCCCGGGCCGTCGCCGGTGCGCGCCTGTTCGACAAGGTGCGGCCGCCGTTCAACGTGACCGTCTCGAGCGTGCGTGGACCCGACTTCTCGCTGTTCTGTGCCGGGAGCCGTGTCGTCGACCTGTATCCCGTCGGCCCGATCGCGGAGGGGATCGGGCTCAACGTGACGGTGTTCTCGTATCTCGACCGGGTGCACTTCGGGCTCTTCGCGTGCCGCAAACTGCTACCGGAGCTCGAGGAGCTCGGGACCTACGTGGACGACGCGCTCGCCGAGCTGGTGGCGTGCGCGCTCGACGCGCGGGGGGCGACGGCCTAGAGGTCCGCTTCGGGCGGCTCGGACGCGCGGTCCGGGTCGTCCCGAGAGGCGGTGGCGCGAGCCGCTTGGCGAGACGGCCCGCGCCACCCTCCTCTGTGTGGTGTGTCGGGGTGTGGTGTGTCGGGGTCCGGTTGTCCTAGGAGGCCGGGGCGGAACCGGATCCGGATCCGGTGGCCGGAGGAGCACCTTGAGAACCGGACCCCGAGCCGTTGGGCATGTTCGGGCAGTTGTGTGTGGAGCCGGAGCCGGAGCTGGAGCTGCCCGAGCCGGACGAGCCGGACGAGCCGGACGATCCCGAGCTCGTGCTGCCCGAGCTCGACGACGGTGTGGTCGTGGACGAGTTGGTGCTCGCACTCGAGCCGGTCGAGCCGGTGTTGGACGAGCTCGTCGTCGCGGCACTGGCGACGAGCGCACCACCGGTGACGAGACCGGTGGTCAGCGCGCCCATCGCCAACACGTTTCGCAAGCGGATCTTCATTGATTTTTGTCCCTTCGGTTGATCAAATGCGCCGCCCCGTTCGGTGGCGGTGATCACACGTTGCGCCCCGGACCTGTGGCCAGGCGCACAACCGCCGCAACGTGCTGGTTGCGTTTCCTTGCGATCGGGTGACGATTCACAGCCGGCGTGCGCGGTGGCTCTCGCCGCACAGCGCGCTCGGCGGCGGCCCACAGCGGCGTCGAAGCCGGCGGTCAGGTCAGCGTTTGTCTGCCCGCCAGCAATACGCGCGCATGGGCACGTCGATCGTGTCGCGCCCGGCCATAGTCGCCTGCTCGTCGAGGAAACGCCGCATCGCGTTGAGGTGCCGCTCGCGGGCGGCGTCGTCCATGGTGATGACGACGCTGTAGGTGGTCGACAAGGCGACGAGATCTTCGCGTGTCATCGGCTTTGTCCAGCGCACGATCGACGTCTCGGGCTCGTGGAAAGGGCTGGGGCCACCGGCTTCGAGGTTCACGATGTGGCGACTGCGTCGCCGCTGATCGACGGCGTCGCGCTCCTCGGGGCTGAACACGATGCCTCCCGCCCAGAGCGACCGCATCCAGTCCACCGAGCGATCGGGGCCGCTCCACACGAGCGCGAGCCTGCCGCGCGGGCGCAATACGCGCGCGACCTCGGGCACGGCACGTGCTTCGTCGACCCAGTGCCAGGCGGACGCGGCGATAACGACGTCGCACGAGGAATTCTCGGCGGGGAGCTCCTCGGCCACGCCCGCTCGCACGTCTGCACCGGCGGTCGTCGTGCTCAAGACGGTGCGCATGCGGTCGTCAGGCTCGACGGCGGTGACATGAGCGACCCGCTCGACCAGGAGCCTCGTCAAGATGCCAGTGCCCGCGCCGATCTCGAGGGCGTCGGTGGCGTCCGGAGGGAGCAGCCAGTCGAGCGCCTCGGCGGGTGGGCCGGAGCGGAGGCGGTCATACTCGCCGGCGACGGCACCGAAGGCCCCGCGGAGCACGGCCGTGTTCTCATCCTGGCGCACGTTCGGAATCTACCGGAGCCCTCGAAATGTGCTCCTCGAGTCGGGGCGCTTCAAGCCCTAACAGGCAGGTCAGCCGCGCCGTGGGTGCCACCCGGTAGGGGAGAGCGGGCGCGATAAAGTGGTGTCCCAACGCGGAAGTGGCGCAGTGGTAGCGCATCACCTTGCCAAGGTGAGGGTCGCGGGTTCGAATCCCGTCTTCCGCTCTCGAGGGAAACCACGCCGGTCACTGCAAGTCGACTGTCCTTGCGAGCGAGGAGAGGTAGTCGATGTGGCCGCCGACCGAGTCGAGGCCCAAACCCATCGTGACCACGGTGAGATGAGTGCCGCCTGCCTCGCGCCAGGCATCAATCTCCCCCGTGAGCTTGCCCACGTCAGCTCCGCTGAGAGCTACATAATTCCCACCGAAGTTCTCGCCCGAGCGCCCGAGATCGCCCGCGCGCTCTCGCATCCGCCTCCAGGAGTCGGCGGCCCGATCGACCCCGCCACCGAAGAAGATAAAACCGTCTCCGAGTCGGGCGGCCCGGTCGAAGGCCTTCTCGCCGGAACCGCCAAGCCAGATCGGGATGGGCTTGGTCGGCTTCGGTAAGAGCGATGCTCTGTCGATCCGGTCGAAACGACCGGTGAAGTCGACGACCGGCTCGCTGAACAACTGGTGAAGCAGACCTATCTGCTCCTCTTGCCTGGCACCACGGGCATGGAAGTCCTGTCCCAGCGCCTCGTACTCGACGTAGTTCCAGCCGATGCCCACACCCAGGCGTAGCCGGCCACCCGACAAAAGGTCGACGTCGGTTGCCTGGCGGGCCACGACTGCCGTCTGGCGCTGCGGAAGGACCAGGATGCCTGTGGTGAATTGGAGTCGCTCGGTGATACCGGCCAGGTAGGCGAACATAACGAAGGGGTCGTGGAACGGGTCGCACTCTGTGTAGGGACCGGTGAGGGGTGGTGTTCGATCGGCGTGAACCGCTCCGAGCACATGGTCATAGGCAAGGATGTGATCGAAGCCCAGATCCTCGATCGATATTCCGAATTCCCGCACCGCGACGGGATCGCCCCGAAGCTCGATCTGAGGGTATGCGACACCGATCTTCATGGGTAGCAGCCTCCCATAAGGGGTTCCGGAGGCCCAGGAAAAATCCGCCCGCCCGGGGTCCCCCTTCCGCCGGGTCTCGGACAAGCCGGCGAAATCGGATCTAGCCCGGCAGATCCTCCGGTCGCTTCTTGGCCAGTTGGCCGGACAAAAGACCTGTGGACTGACCGACCTCGATCATGTAGCCATCCGGATCGCGCATATAGCAGCGGATCTCGGGACCTCGATCGATTGGAGGCGTAACAAATTCTGCGCCGCGCTCGCTCCATTCCTTGTAGCAGGCGTCGATGTCAGCGACCCGCAGATTCAGGAAGATCGACGTCGTGTTGTCGGCCTCATAATTGACTACCGAGATGCCGGGTTTGTCGGGCGTGGGCCCACCACCAGGATTCATGATGATCCAGCTGTTGGCGAGCTTCACCATGCACGGGTTCTCCTCTATCACTACCTTCCCGCCCAGGATGCGCGAATAGAAATCGCGTGATCGGGCGACCTTCCGCACCGTGATGAACAGTGTCGCAATGAACCCCTCGGAGGGAACCGGCAGATTCTCATAGTCAATGTATGGAGACTCATCGGCCATCAAGTCATTCCTTTCATCTTCGCGAGCCGATTCAGGACGGAGACCACCCACGCGAACTTCTACCGACCATATGTCGGTCGGCTCGCACATTTCGGAGTATGCGCCTCAGGGTGTGTCCCAAACAACCCCCTTCGCAATCCCCGACTGGCTAGCGCGCTTGGTAGTTGCACGTCACCCCGCACGCACCGGCGGCGGCGGGAAGCATTCTGATTGCGACCGAACTAGGCAAACCGATTATTCCCCTGGCAGGGCTCATCCTTGGCCACGCGGCGGTCGTTTTCGCCGGGGACGGATCGACGGGCTCGACCCAGGATCCGAACCGTACGAGCAGCTTTTTGAACATCCGGGTCTCGGATATCCAGGCCGTCTACGAGGAGTGGAGCGCACGCGATGCCGAGCTCCTCACGCCACCAAAGCAGCATCAAGCGGAGTTCCGTTGTTACATACGCGACCCTGATGGTCACCTAATCGAGGTCAGTCAGACCGCGTTGCCTGGCGGCTGGAACCAGTTCCTGAACCAGTCATGAACGAACAGCACTGGATCCGCGCAGTGTCTGTGGGGCGAGAGGTCAGGGGTGGTGCGCGACCCGCCTACCGAGGGTGGGCGGATAGTAGACCGCTCTGCTACAGGGAAGGACGCAATGGACGAGTTGGAAACTGGATCGACGAAGCCGCACGACGCGGACCGGGGTCGATCACTCAGACAATAAACACCACCTTGCCAAGGTGAGGGTCGCGGG
>DATMMN010000142.1:0-2952 GCA_035569675.1 Acidimicrobiales bacterium
ACCCGACATGACCGCCTATCACCTCGCCTTCTTGGCGTCCGCCCTGTTCGCGCTCGTCGGTGTCGTCTTTGCCCTCTCGATACACGACAGCGACGCCGCCGAGACGATCGTGCCCCCGCACAAGCGAGTACGCCAGGT
This sequence comes from Acidimicrobiales bacterium, assembly GCA_035569675.1. Taxonomy (GTDB): domain Bacteria; phylum Actinomycetota; class Acidimicrobiia; order Acidimicrobiales; family RAAP-2; genus Bog-473. Next base: position 139 of record DATMMN010000142.1, read on the forward strand.
CAGGGGTGGCACGGTCACGGTGCCCCAGGGGAGCGTCGCGTGACGCTTCCACGCGCCGTCTGCGTCTTCTGCGGATCGAGCCCGGGCACCAATCCCGCCTTCACCGATGCCGCGGCTTCCTTCGGGCGCGGCCTGGCCACGCGCGATGTCGGGCTGGTCTATGGAGGAGCGTCGATCGGCCTGATGGGCGTCGTCGCGGACGCTGCGATCGCGGCAGGTGGCCGGGCGACGGGCGTTATCACCGAGGCCCTGGCCGGCCACGAGATCGCGCACTCTTCGCTGACCGATCTCCACACCGTCAACACGATGCACGAGCGCAAGGCCATGATGTCTTCCCTTTCCGACGCGTTCGCCATGCTCCCCGGCGGCTTCGGCACTCTCGAGGAGTTCATGGAATCGGTCACCTGGTCGCAGCTCGGGCTGCACGACAAACGCTGCGGCATACTCAACGTCGACGGCTTCTTCGACGACCTCCTGGACTTCGTCGGCCACGCAGTGGCCGAGCGCTTCATCAAGGCGAAGCAGGTGGACCGCCTGATCGTCGCCAAGGACGCAGCATCGTTGCTCGATGCGCTGGTGGGGCCGGCGCGCGATCCGGGTCAGGTCGTGGCCCGGTAGAGGACCGATCCGGCCCCGGCCGTTGGGAACAACACGAAGACCGCACGCCCGATGGCGGCAAGCTCCGAACCGGCCTCCTCGTCGTTGCAGGCCGCCGGTGAAGAGGCCAGGCGTGCCGCTGCGCGCGAGACGCCGGTCGACGGATCGATCTCGAGCAAGGTTTCGAAGCCTCCACACCGCGCGGGGTACTCGACGTCCCACAGGTGACCGTCCGGCGTCGCCACGACCGGGTACAGCCCGACGTTCTCCCAGGGCGAGCGCACGGCCACGTGACCCTGCTCGTCCAGAGCAACGAGCCTGGTCGTCACCATCGTCGTGCCCGGAGCCCCGCCGTACCTCGCCAGACCGGCCCAGACGCGTCCCGTCGTGGCCGACAACCACAAGATCGAGCCGGATCGCCCGCCCGTCACCAGGGTGATGTTCGTGGCGGTGCCCGTCCCGGCGTGCACCCACTCGAGCCCGGCGGGAGCGCCCGGGCCGCCACCGAGCCATTCCCCGGCGCTGTTGCCGACGACGGCCGGATAGACGCCGCCGATCTCCGGAGCGTTGCCGAGCGTGTTCTCGACGTCGCCCGAATCGAGCGCGATCTGCACCACCTCGTTCTTTCCGCCGAGCGCATAGCCGTAGAGCCAGAGGGACCCGTCGCCGAAGGAGAGGTCGGTATGGGCGACGGCACTGCCGATGTTCTGGAGGACGACGGGGGGAAGGACCTGCGCGCTGAGGGTGGTCGGGTCGAAGACCTCGATCCGGTAGTCGCGGGTGTTCGTGTTCGGCTGCACCTGGTTCACCAACAGGTACACCCGTCCGTTGCCCGAGGTGATGCCGGTCGCGCACTGGGGCAGCGCATATGCCTGCGCCTCGAGCGTGGAAGGGTCGAACCTCTCTATGGCGCAAGCGGTGAAGGTCGACGGTGAGGTCGAGCCCAGGATCCACAAACTGCCGGCGGTTGCGGTGATCTGCTGCGGGACGAAGGATCCGGAGAAGTGAACGACACGGAGGCCCGGGGTCCGCGACGCTCCCAGAGAGGTCCCGGCGGGAAGGCCGATCGCGGCGCCCAGAGCCAGCACGGTGACAGCGACGCTCTTGGCTGCGGCTCTGCCCATTTCGATGCCTCAGTGCGGCGATGGCAGCAGCAACACGTCGCGCAGGTCCTCGGTGACCCACTCGTCGAGCAACGCCCGCATCGACGGGTAGGGCCTCTCGGCACCGCTCTCCTTGTCCAGCAGAGTGGGCAGATAACCGAGATCACCGAAGTAGCTCAGATAGTCCGCCACCGAACGACCCGAGACACGTTGGAGCATCTCCTCCTTCAGCTCGGTTGTGACGATCGGCCGGTCCTTCTCGATGATCCGGGTGGCGCCGTGCACGACCCTCCCCTCCGCGCCCTCGACGTCCATCTTCAAGAAGTCGACCTTCCGGTCGACGAGGTCGTCGAGCCGGAACGTCGGGACGACTGTGCCGAAGCGCGACAAGAGGTTGTCGTCGTCAACGAGGCCGCCGTTCGAGCCGACGTGCGTCGCGTAGTACGCCCAGCCGGGCGCCTCGTCCACCGCCACTGGGAGCAGGTCGACGTTGGACGTGCCGTTCAAGCGAAGCGACGACAGCAGAAGTCGACAGTTCTCCGAATTCGGCTCGAGCGCGACGACCCTCCCGGCCGGCCCCACGAGTTTCGACGCCAGCAGCGAGAAGTAGCCGAGGTTGGCGCCAACGTCGACGACGGTCATGCCCGGTCGGCAGTACCGTTCGAAGACCGCGGTCAGGTGCGGCTCGTAGGTGCCCGAGCGCAGACCGGGCGTCACCGCCGCATCGGCGGCGTCACACAACAGCTCCACCCGGCCCACGGTGCACCGAACCGCGTCCTCGTCGGTCAATTGCACCGAGAAGGCGGTGGGCGCCAGCTGGTGCTCGATCGACCCGAGCATGTGCCGGATCGTCGAGGCGCTCGTCAGGTCCCCCGTCGCGGCCTCGTCGACCTCGGCGCGCAAGTCGTCGGGCAAGTGGGGGTAGAGGAGATGGACCAGCTGCTCATAGGTCATCCCGCGCTGGGGCACGGTGCCCCCGAGACGCTGAACGAGACGGTCCCGCCAAGGCCTCACCTTCTCCTTGGCCGTTTCCCGCCAGCCTTGGCCGGAGCGGTCCGGATCAGCCGTGCCCATGCGCGAACGGTACCCGCTGTCCTCGAGCTCGGATGATTTG
>DATMMN010000143.1:0-2148 GCA_035569675.1 Acidimicrobiales bacterium
GTGCAAGTCGCACCCGCCGCAAGGAGCTTCACCAAATGGCTGACGCAGCACGTACCTCCCTCCTCTCCCCCGAAGCGATGGGGAGCTTCGACGCCGAGGGGAACTACACCCCCCGCACCATCGTCGACGACGACCTCGGGGACGCCGACCTCGAGCAGGCGATGGGGGACTCGATCATCTCCTTCGACGACGGCGACGTCATCGAGGGCACGGTGGTCAAGATCGACCGGGACGAGGTCCTGCTCGACATCGGCTTCAAGTCCGAGGGCGTGATCCCTTCCCGGGAGCTGTCCATCCGCAACGACGTCGACCCGAGCGAGATCGTGAAGCTCGGCGACCACGTCGAGGCGCTCGTCCTCCAGAAGGAGGACAAGGAGGGCCGCCTCGTCCTGTCCAAGAAGCGGGCGCAGTACGAGAAGGCGTGGACGACGATCGAGCAGAAGAAGAACGCCGGCGAGATGGTGAGCGGCCCGGTGATCGAGGTCGTGAAGGGCGGCCTGATCGTCGACATCGGCCTGCGCGGCTTCCTGCCGGCGTCGCTCGTCGAGCTCCGCCGCGTGCGGGAGCTGCAGCCGTACGTGGGCAAGGACATCGAGGCGAAGATCATCGAGCTCGACCGCAACCGCAACAACGTCGTGCTGTCACGGCGGGCGTGGCTCGAGGAGGCGCAGAAGGAGCAGCGCGGCGACTTCCTGGCGAACCTCAAGCCGGGCGAGCGCCGCAAGGGCATCGTGTCGTCGGTCGTCAACTTCGGCGCCTTCGTCGACCTCGGCGGCATGGACGGCCTCGTGCACGTCTCCGAGCTCAGCTGGAAGCACGTCGACCACCCGTCGTCGGTCGTGACGGTGGGCGACGAGATCGAGGTCGAGGTGCTCGACGTGGACCTGGACAAGGAGCGCATTTCGCTGTCGCTGAAGGCGACGCAGTCCGACCCGTGGCAGGAGTTCGCCGACTCGCACGCCGTGGGTCAGCTCGTGTACGGCCGCATCACCAAGTTGGTGCCGTTCGGCGCCTTCGTGCAGGTGGGCGACGGCATCGAGGGTCTGGTGCACATCAGCGAGATGGCGGTGCACCACGTCGACCTGCCCGAGCAGGTCGTCACGCCCGGAGAGGAGCTCTGGGTCAAGATCATCGACATCGACCTGCAGCGCCGCCGGATCTCACTGTCGATCAAGCAGGCGGCCGAGGGCGGCGAGGTTTCCGAGGAGTACCGCGAGGCCTTCGGCGAGCACGCCTACGACGAGCAGGGCAACTACATCGGCTTCGACTACGCCGAGGGCGAGTTCACCCCCGAGACCGAGGCGCAGGCTGCGTGGGCCGACTTCGCCACCGAGGTCGGGACGCAGGTGCACCAGCCCGAGGGGGAGGGCGGCGAAGGCGAAGCGGAGGCCGGGGCCGGCGAGACTCCTGCGGCGGGCGAGGGCGCGGCTGCTCCTGCTCCTACAGCCGAGGCGGACGCGGCTCCTGTTGCCGAGGCTGAGGCAACCGCGCCGGCGGCGCCGGAATCGGCGGAGGCCGCGGAGGCAGCGCCGGCCGAGTAGCGCGTTCAGTCGGTGGGGTCGCCCAGCGACGGGGCGACGCCCACTTCGAGTGCGCTGCGATCCCACTTACCCAAATCAGCGGCGGCCTCGTAGGTCGTCTGGAAGAACGCGAGCAACGCCTCGTCGGGGTCGTCGGCCTCGCGCACCGCGGTGTAGGGCAGCACGAACTCACCGAGGTCCTTGTCGTAGGAGGCCGCGGCGGGCTCGACCGGTTGGGCACCGAAGCCCGGCGGCTCAGGGTAGGCGTAGGCGTAGAACATCCCCTCGTCCAAGCCGCCCGGCCAGTAGCCGCAGCTGCTCACCTCGTGGCTGTAGGCCATCTGCTGCACCCAGTCCGGGCAGTTGATGACACCGCCCCGGTGCCGGGGCGCGGTACGCCCCGAGAAACGGGTCACCGCGAGGTCGTCGCCACCCCAGAAGAAGTGGACGGGGCTCACCTTCCCCTGAAAGCGGGACCGGAAGACGTACATCACCCGGGCCGCCTGGACCAGCGCCAGCCAGAGGCGATGCACCGCGTCGCCGTCGTAGGGCCGGTGCGCCGTGTCTTCGGGGAAGGGCACGTGGGAAGGCATCTCGGTGGGGTACGGGCGGATGCTGACCGTGGCGC
>DATMMN010000144.1:0-12406 GCA_035569675.1 Acidimicrobiales bacterium
GCGGTTCCTTGCCAAGGGCCCGTGAAAGGTGGTCCACGTACGTGACCATGCAACGATGGTGACTTCGAGAGGATGCCGCCGATAGGGCATAACGACCCCTCTTTTGTTGCAATTCACCGTCCCGTCACGCTCCCGACCTCGTCAAATGAAGTCGGCCAGTGCCTCCCAGCCTCGAGGCGGCGGGGCCAGGCGCCAGAACTGTTCGGGTACCCGCCCCTCCATGCGGACGGTCAGGGCGTGGTCCCGTTCGAGCGGTGCGATCTGCGAGACGTAGCACCAGATGGCCCGGCGCTTGCGCTCCTCGTCAGGCACATGAGGCACGATCGCGGGGGTCGCCCACAGGGGCGAACGGAGCAGCTTGGCCACCCGCCAGGCGAGCAGACCGGGCAGATGCTTGTACCCGTGGTCCTCGTAACAGAACCACGTCCGCTCCGGCTGCTGTGCCTGCACCAACAGGCATGCGTCGTGGGTCATGTCGTGATCGGGGTTGGCCAGGCCCATGGGGAAGAAGACCGCGGTGGGGTCGATCTCGGCGATCGCCGCACCGAGCGCAGGCGCCACGTCGGCCGCCGTCGGCCGCTCGTCGACCGGCAGGTACTGGTGGTCGGGGAAGTCGAGCCACCGGTAGGACGACTCCAAGACGGCCATCGCGGCCACGTCTTCCTCCCGGCGCACCGCAACGACGTCGTCGCCCGCCACGAAGCCGCCGAGCGCGTCCCACTCCGTGGGCGAAGCCGGATAGGCCGGCGGCCGGCCGCCGAGAACGGTGATCACAGTGGTGTCGTCGTACGTACCCAGGAGGTGGCCTGCGCCCATCGCCGCGTCGTCGAAGTGCGGCGACACCACGACGATGCGGGCGAACACACCTGCGTCGACCTCACCCCACGTCGGCTCTTCGAACGCCCCGCCCGCCCCATCTCCTGTCACTGCCCCCACGTCGGTCATAGGCGTCGGATCATACGGGCAGGTCGTCCACCTCACCGGCAACCGCGACGTGGCGCCGGAACGTTGGCATGAGCGCGCCGATCACCGCGGCGCCTGCGATGCACGCCAGCCCGCCCGACACCACGGCGAACTCCACCGACGTCGCCGTCGCCACCGCACCCGACTCCAGGTCGCCCAACCGGGGCCCACCCTGCACGACGGCCATTTGTATTGACGACATTCGGCTCCGGAACCGCTCGGGGATGGACGTCTGCAACATCGTGTTCCGCACGACGGCCGAGATCACGTCGGCCCATCCCGCGACGGCCAGCAGCACCAGGGCAATCCACAACGTGTCGACCAGCCCGAAGACCGCGATCGCCACGCCCCACACCGTCACGGCGATGATCACCGTCCAGCCCTGGCGCCGCAGGTTGGAAACCCAGCCCGTGGTCAGAGCGCCCACCAACGCTCCCGCACCCGGCGCCGCGTACAGGAAACCCAGTGTCACAGTGCCGCCACCGAACACCGTCGCCGCCATCGCCGGGAACAGCGCACGCGGCATGCCGAACACCATGGCGTTGATGTCGATGAGGTAGACGCCCTGCAAAGCCTGGCGGGAGCGCAGGTAGCGCAGTCCCTCCTTGGTCGACTGCCACATCGACAATGACCCGCCCGCATGGGCCGGCGGTATCGGCGCCAGCATGAACGTCGTCGCCACCGCGACCACGTAGGTTCCAGCGTCGATCGCGTAGACGAGGGGCAGACCCGTGGCCAGCAGGATCCCCGACAACGCCGGCCCGACGACGGTCCCCACCTGGAACACGATCTGGGTCATGGCGGCGGCGGCCGGCAGGTGCCGTCGATCGACCATGCGGGGGACCGACGCCATGCGCGCTGTGTTGGCGAAGCCCTGGAATCCCGCCGCGACCGCACTGATCAGGTACAGCGCCACCAAGGACGGCGCCGGCACGGCCGCGTTGATGGCGAGCGCCCCGCTCGCCAAGGCGAGTCCCACGCCCGTCCACACCATGATCGGGCGCCGGTCGACCGCGTCGCCGATCGGCCCCGACGCCAGCGCCCCGGCGAGGAACGGGAACAGCTGCGCCAACGAAATCGCGCCCACCTGCAGCGACGAATGCGTCATCGAATAGACCTGGTACGAGATAGCGACGAACGTCAGCTGCGTCCCGAGCGTTGAGACGAGCTGGCCGGCGAACAACAACCGGAAGTCTCGGCTCTCCCGCAGGGGCGTCGTATCGACGAGGATCCGCCCCGGCATCCCCCAAGCCTAGGTACGTATACGAGGTGTCAACGGGCGGCGCGGCCGAAGTCTCGCCCCGAGATGTCCCACGCCGCCGGCCAATCCCTCGTCCGCAACAACGCGTCGCTCCCGCCGTCGCAGAACACGACCGAGCCGCAGAAGAACGTGCTGTCGGGCCCGACCAAGAACGCAACCAAAGCCGCGATCTCCTCGGGCCGTCCCCCACGCCCGAGCGGGATCGGCAACATGTCGAGCATCGGGCCCGTGCGCTCGTCCGCCCGCATGGCGGCGACCATCGGCGTCTCGATAAGTCCCGGCGCCACCGCGTTGAGCCGCAGCCCGGCGCCGGCCCATTCAGGCCCCGTGGCGTGGGCGCGCACCCAGTGGGCGACGGCGATCTTCGACGCCGCGTAGGCCGCCATCGACGTGCCCTCGTCGGCCACCACCGCGGCCCGGACCTCGTCGCCGGCGAGGCAGGCCTCGACCACGGCGAGCGGGATGTCGGGCTGCACCGTCGTCGAGTTCGAGCTGATCGCAACGGCAGCGGCGCCCGGCACGAGCAACGGGCGCAGGCGGTCGAGCAGCTCGACCGTGCCGAAATAGTTCACCGACGTCAACAACGAGCCCTTCCTGTCGGGTGACCCCGCCAGTCCGGCGCACGTCACGACGGCGGCGAGGGTCCCGTCCGCCAGACCATTCGCCTCGTCCGCGGCGCGCTGACGCTCGGCCGGGACGGCGAGGTCCGCGACGACCGCGACGTCGGTGCCGGGTCGGTCGATGCCGATGACGCGAAAGCCCGCCGCGTCGAGTCTGGCGGCGGTGGCGCGGCCGATGCCAGATGCGGCGCCGGTGACGACGGCGTTCTTGACGTCAGGCAGCGCGGCGGGCCTTGAGGACGGCGAGGGCTTTGTCGGCGTGGGAGTTCATCGAGATCTCGCTGTGGATGACGTCGAGAATGGTGCGGTCGGTGTCGATGACGAACGTCGTCCGTTTGTTGGGGCCGAAGCCGCGCTTGGCACCGAGCTCGGCGGCGACCTTGCGGTCGGGGTCCGAGAGGAGCGGCAGGCCGAGCGACTCCTTCTCGTCGAACTGCTTCTGCTTCTCGACCTTGTCGGCGCTGATGCCGACGGGCTGGGCGCCGACGGCGGCGAACTCGGCCGACAGGTCGCGGAAGTGACAGCTCTCCTTCGTGCAGCCGTACGTCATCGCCGCCGGGTAGAAGAACAGCACGACGGGCCCGTTGGCGAGGAAGTCGCTCAGCTTGCGGGGCGTGCCGGTCTGGTCGGGGAGCTCGAAGTCGGGGACGGTCTCGCCGGTGCGCAGTGCCATGCGCTCAATGTACGGCGTGACCGGGCGGCGTGCCGATATGAGGTGGTCAGGCCTCGAAGCGGAAGCCGACGCCCCGGACCGTGACGAGGTGGCGGGGGTTGGCGGGGTCCGGCTCGATCTTGCGACGGAGGCGCTTGATGTGGGTATCCAGGGTCCGGGTGTCGGTCAGCTCCTGGTCCCACCAGAGCCGGTCGATGCACCAGTCCCTGGTGACCACCTGGCCGCTGTGGGACATGAGGAGGGCGAGGAGGTCGAACTCCTTGCGGGAAAGGTCCACGGAGCGCTCGTCGACGGTGACCTCCCGGCGGCCTGCGTCCAGCCGGACGGGCCCGACACTGAGGACTTCCTCGTGGTGCTCGGCCACGGCGACGCCCCTACGGAGGACGGCCCGCATGCGGGCGACGAGCTCGCGGAGCCGAAAGGGTTTGGCGACGTAGTCGCTCGCTCCGAGCTCGAGCCCGAGGACGATGTCGACCTCGGAGTCGCGGGCCGTGACCATGATGATCGGCACCGGCTTGAGGGCACGCATCTGCTGGCAGATCTCGATGCCGGACTGGTCGGGCAGCATGACATCGAGCAGGACGAGGTCGGGGTGGACCCGGTGGAAGAGGCGTAGCGCCTCGTGGCCGTCGCCGGCCGCCTCGACGGCGAAGCCTTCGCGGGTCAGGCCCGACGCGAGGGCTTGTCTATACGACTCCTCGTCGTCGACGACGAGGACGAGGGGCCGGTTGTCCCGTGAAGGCCCGGTGAGAGGGGTCCGGCCCGAGGTCGCCGGTACGTTCGCGATGGCCACGTCAGGCTGCGTCGTGGGGCACCGAAGGCAGCGGGAACGGGCGTGTACGTGTGAGTGTGCTTGTGCGAGGGGCAGGCGACGGCGGCCGATGGGGGGTAGGTCGCACCGACGTCGCCTGGGCACGCGGGGAGGCGAGGCCCCGCGCCATGGTGACCAACGATCCGAGGAACCCGGGGCGGTGTGAGCGCTCCGGTCGGATCGAGATGACCTCGGCCAGGGAGTCCCGGCCGTGACGGCGTCCGGCACCGGGACCGGAACGTGAGTCCCCGCCGGTGTGGCCCATGTGCTGATCCACGGTCGCCATCAGGGGTCACGCTAGAAAGCGCAGGTGAACGGCCCGTGAAACAGTTGCAACCGGAAAGTGTTCTGTCGATGAACTCTTCTAGTTGCGTGTTCAGTGACAGCACTACGCTCCCCGGGACAGTTCGGGCGACGTCGATGTGGGAGGTACCACCGATGACCGAGGCCATGGGCCACGGCGTGAAGCAGCGCAAGGCGATCCAGATGACGCCGGAGGAGGTGGAGGCGTTCATCGCCGAGCGACGGCCCATGACGATGTGCTCCATCTCCCCCGACGGCTCCATCCACGCCGTGGCGATGTGGTACGGCTTCTTGGAAGGTGCGATCGCCGTAGAGACGAAGACCAAGTCGCAGAAGGTGCAGAACCTGCGGCGCAACCCCCGCCTGACGCTGTTGTTCGAGGACGGGGACTACTACGACGAGCTGCGCGGCGTGGAGCTCGTCGGCAGGGCGGAGATCATCGACGACCCCGAGCGGTTGTGGCCGCTCGGCGTCAGCGTCTTCGAGCGCTACTACGGCGATTTCACCGACGAGCTCAAGCCGTTCGTAGAGACGATGCTCAACAAGCGGGTGGCCATAAAGATGCACGTGGAGCGCACCGTGAGCTGGGACCACCGCAAGCTGGGCCTGCCATCGACACGGCCCGGGGCGGCCGGCGGCACCTCGACCTCGTAAGACGCGATCGAGGTGAAATTCGAGACGACGCAGGCGGTCGCCGTCCCGCCCGCACTGGCCATGGCCGCGTACGGCTCGACCGCCTTCTACGAGGGGCGATCCATCCGGGACCACATCGAGGTGCTCGAGGTTGTGCGCCACGAGGACACCGGGTCACGGCTCCTGATGGAGGTGCGCTTCGCTTTCCGGGGGCCTCTCTCGCCGGCGGTCCAGCGCATCATCGACCGCAACAAGATGTCGTGGGTCACCCGCAACGAGATCCGGCCCGACGAGGCCCGGGCCGACTGGCAGGTCCTGCCCGACCACTACCCCGACCGTCTCAGTGCGTCGGGTGTGTACACGTTCGATCCCGGCGCCGACGGCGCCGAGACGAGCACGGTCGTCGGGATTCAGGGCGTCCTCAAGGTCCACGTGCCCGTGCTCGGCAAGTCGGTCGAACGGGTGATCGTGTCGGGGTTGCGCAAGTACTTCGAGGCCGAGGTGCTGACGATCCCCGACGTCGACGTCACACCTTGAGCAGCTGCGCCATCCCGTCCTCGATCCCGTGCGCCAGCACGTCGATGTCCGCCGTGGTGTCGTAGTCGCCGGTGATCCCGAAGTTGACCTCACCGTCGTAGGAGAAGATGGCGATGCCGAGGCGGATCTGCCCGCCCAACGGCACGTAGGGGAAGGCGCGGAGCATCCGCCGCCCCGCCGCGTACAGCGGGAACTGCGGGCCCGGCACGTTGGTCGTGACCGTGTTGACGTTGTGCTGCGCCGCCCGGGTCGCGATGCGCATGCCGAGCGCGAGCAGCATCGGGGGCGCGAAGCCCGACATGGACGTCAGCGCCTCGCCCGCCAGCGCCTGCCTCGACTCCTTCAGGTCCTTCATCTGGTCGGTGATGGCGGCCAGGCGCACCGCCGGGTCCTCGATCTCGACCGGTAGCTCGGCGAACATCGCCGACACCTTGTTCTCGTAGGTGCCGTCGCCGATCGCCCGCCCCGACTCGTCGCGGGCGCGCACCGACACCGGCACCAACGTCCGCACCACCCGCTCGACGTCCTCGTCTCGGGCCAGCAGCAGCTCCCGGAAACCGTTCGTAATACAAGCCAAGACGACGTCGTTGAAGGAGCCGCCGTGCTCCTTGCGTACGGCACGGATGTCCTCGACCGTCGTCGTCGCCCAGGCGTAGCGCCGATGCGGGCCCAAAGGGCCGTTCAGGCTCGACAACGGCGTCGGCCGTACAAGGCCGCTGAGCGCGAACACGCCCTCCGCCACCTCGCCCGCGTACGCGGCTGCGTGGCGCAGCCAGCGGGTCTGCGCCCGCGCCGCCCGCAGCTGCTCGTAGGGCGAGCGCACCATGTTCTCGATCGCCTCGATCACCAGCTCGGCGTTGGACGGCTCCGCGTGCGGCGTCCACTCCGACGGCTCGGGCCGCGCCGTGTCGGGCGAGAGGTCCATGATCACTGCGAGCAGGTCCGTCCCCGAGACGCCGTCGACGAGCGCGTGGTGCGTCTTGGCCAATATCGCCCAGCGTCCGTCTTCCAGGCCCTCGACGACCCAGATCTCCCAGAGCGGCTTGGAGCGGTCGAGCGGCTGCGACATGACGCGTCCGACGAGCTTGCGAAGCTCGCTCTCGCCGCCGGGTGACGGCAGCGCCGTGTGCCGCAGGTGGTACTCGATGTTGAAGTGCGTGTCGTCCACCCACACCGGCCGCCCGAGCTCGAAGGGGACGAACCGCACCTTCTGGCGATACCGCGGCACCAGGTCGAGCTTCGCCGTCACCATCTCGACGATGTCGGCGAAGGGCGGCGGCGGGCCCTCGAAGATCGCGACGGACGCAATGTGCATGTGCGACACGCCGTCCTCGATGTGCAGGAACGAAGCGTCCAGCGGGCTCAGGCGGTCAGGACCCATGGAGGCCCTCCATTCGCGGTTCGAGGTTGAGCTGAAAGCTACTACCGGGCGGACGGTATGGCCTACGAGATCCGGCGCCGGTCCGGGGCCGGTCCGGGGCCGTCCCGGGGTCGTCAGCCGGCGGAGGCCGTCGCCGCGACCGGAGGGTCGCCCAGTGTCGCGAGGAACGGCGACGCCAGCAACCGCTTGCGGGTCTCCTCGTACGCCGCCTCGATGACCCGGGGCGAGCGGTCCTCGGCCATCGCACGGAGGCCCATGACGCGACGGGTGTCGGCGTCCGGCTCGAGGCTGATGACGGCGGTGCCGGCCATCTGGAGGCGGGCGACCTCGCGCTCCATGCGACGGTGCACGGTGCGGCGCAGCCAGCCGTCGGCACCGTTGGCGCTGCCGTGCGCCGCCGACATCGACGAGATGATGACGACGAGGTCGAGGCCCTCCGATCGCAGCACGTCGGCGTTGGTCACCGAGTGGATGCCGCCGTCGATGTAGTCGGTGCCCTCGATGGTGATGGGCCGGAAGTAGCCGGGGATGGCGCACGAGGCGAGCACCGCCGACGCCAGGCGGGCGGGCGGGGCGCCCGGGCGGCCGAAGACGACACGGCCGCCGTCGGACCGCCGTACAGCGCAGATGCGCAGCCCCTCGGGCCAGCGGTCGCCGATGAGGTCGTCGAGGCCCTGGGCGCGCTCGGAGATATCGAGTTGGCCCCGGGGGATCAGGGTCGCGGCGGCGACGTCGGCGCGGAACGCGAGGGGGCGGCGGGCGGCGCGGACGACGAGCGCCGGCGAGGGCAGGTTCCAGGGGCGCAGGATGGAACGGACACTCGGCGTGGGGAGAGGCCCGGTGTCGCCGGGGAGGATCCGGCGGAGGATGGCGCCACCCCTCCTCGAAGGTGGGACGCCGTAGAGCGAGGCGGCCAGATCCGTGGCCGGGACGCCGACGCGCAGGGCGGCTCCCGTGACGGAGCCCGCGGAGGTGCCGACGACGATGGTGGCGAGGCGAGGATCCCAGCCGATCTCGCGTTCGAGGGCGGCGAGGACGCCGGCCTGGTAGGCCTGCCCGACGACGCCGCCCGCGCCGAGGACGAGGCCGATGGACGGCAACTGCTTTGGGATCCCCCCACGGATCACCTTCATCACCCCTTTTTATCCGCTTGCGCGTGGTGTCACGCAGATTTCACCAGACGGTGAACAACAAGCGGTGTATTCGCCAAACGCCTGGACTGAGTTCAAACACTTTGTGACGATTATTGCAAGCAACCCCGGTGTCCGCTCGGACGTCGGGCCGGGGGCCGGACCGTCGCTCCCTAAGGTGGGCCGGGTCGTGAGCGAGTTCGTCCGGGTCGTGGCCGCCGTGGGCGGGGTGGTCCTCATCGTGGGGATGCTCAGCGACGCCGTGGCGACGCTGATCGTGACGCAGGGCTCGAGCTCGTTCTGGCGCCCGACCAGGATCTTCTACGCGGTGACGTGGCGGGTAACGAAGAAGGTGGCGGCGCGGCTGCCGGACCGGGCGGGTGAGTACTCGCTGAACGTGTATCCAGCGCTGTCGCTGCTGGGACTGCTCGTGTTGTGGCTGGCGGGGCTCATGGTGGGCTGGTCGCTCGTCTACTGGGGCCTCGACCAGCGGCTGGGCGGGACACGGGAGTTCGGGACGCTCCTGTACTACGCGGGGACGTCGCTGGTGACGCCCGTGTTCGGGTCGGCGCACGGCAACCTGGTGCGCACGCTCACGCTGCTCGAGACGCTGACGGGCGTGGTGACGATCGCGCTGATGATCTCGTATCTGCCGGCGCTGTACGGCGCGTACTCGCGGCGGGAGGCCCGGCTCCTGACGCTCGACGACCCGATGGGCGGGCGCATCACGCCGATGCGAGTGATCGCGGTGAACGCGCCGGGCGGCGACGTCGAGATGCTCTACCGGGCGTTCGGCGAGTGGGAGCTGTGGACGGCGGACGTGCTGGAGAGCCACGTGTCGTACCCGATGCTGGCCCTGTTCCGGTCCCAGCACGCAGGACAGTCGTGGGTGACCGCGCTGGGGCTGGTGACGGATGCGGCGACGCTGGCGTCGGCCTGTATCGAGGGCGCGCAGAGCCGGGAGCCCTACTTCCTGTACCGGCGGGGGCGGCGGGCGATCCTGGAGATCTCGAACCGGCTGCACATCCCGCGCAGCGAGGACGCCGTGGCGTGGCTGAACGAGGCCAACTTCGACGTCGCGTGGGACGGCCTGGTCGAGACGGGGCTGCCGCTGCGGGACAAAGCCAGCGCATGGGCGGACATGCAGGAGGTGCGGGGCACTTACGGCGACCAGCTCGAGCGGCTGATCGACTTCCTCGTCGCGCCACACGGCTTCTGGGGCCACTCCGCCGAGGAGACGGTGGCCGAGGAGGTGGCGGCGGCGGCCAGCGCGGCCCGCACGAATTCGCGGGACCGCCGTTAGCCTGCGTGGCTGACATGGGGAGGACGCGCAGCGACCTGCACCGCACGGCGGCACACGTGCTCGGACGCCGTCGTTTCGCGGTCAGCGGGCACTTCGGCCTGCGGGCGAGCCCGGGCGGCATCGCCACGCCGGCCTTCGGGCCCGAGCCCGAGACGCTGCGGCTCACGCCGGTCGGTCTCGTCCGCGAGGTGGGGAGCGAGTCGCGGGGACTGGCGCTGGCCGGGGCGACGCTGGCGTCGCTGGCGGCGTTCGCCGGCGCGGATTTGGAGACCGAGTTCTCGGCCGGGCGCGACGCGCCGGCGCTGGGGCGGGCCGACGAGCCGCTCGAGCTCGACGCGCAGGAATTGGCCGACCTGTTCTCCTGGTTCGACCTGGCGTGGCGCGTGCTCGACGAGGTCATGGCGGAGCGGGCCGGAGAGGGCGTGGCGACGACCATCCAGTTGTGGCCGGAGCACTTCGACGTCGGGACGGCGCTCGAGTTCGGGTCCGGCGACGGGGTGAACCTCGGCTTCTCGCCGGGCGACGGGTTCTCCGACGCGGCCTACGTCTACGTCGGTCCCTGGGGCGCGGCGCGACCGGGCCCGTCCTCGTTCTGGAACGCGCCGTTCGGGGCGGTCCTGACCCGCTCGGAGGTGCGCGGCGCCGACGACGGCCTCGCCTTCATCCGCACCGGCCTCGACTTCCTCGGTGTGGGCTGACGTGACGCCCGTCCCGCTGCCCACCGCCGAGACCGTGAACCTCGCACCGCCCGACGAGGCGGAGGCGCAGACCATCGCCTCGGGCGTCGCCGCGGCCGCGGCGGCGACGGGTGGGCTGCTCCCGGTGCAGCGGTCGCTGATCACGGCGATGTCCGCGGCCATGACCGGGTACGCGGTCACGCTCGACGACCGGCCGGACATGCCGGCCGGCGAGTTCGCCGCGGCGCTGGCGCGCCGTGAGCTCTCGTTCCGCAACCGCATCGTGCAGTACATGGTGCTGTGCGCGCTCCTGTTGCACCCGATCCCCGAGGACGTGGCCGAGAACGTGGCCTCGTACGCGCGCGAGCTGGGGGTCGAGGAAGGGATGGTCCGGGTGGCCGGCGAGTTCGCGCACGGGTCGCTGGGCCTGGCGGCGGTCGACTTCGTGCGCAACGGCTACGAGGGCACCTGGAACGAAGAGGCGTCCTCGGCCGTCGTGCACTCGTCGCGCGTCCTGCACGACGCCTGGGAGTTCTCGGTCGCCGATCCCGAGTTGGCGGCGCAGTGGGCGGCGCTAGAACACCTTCCACCTGATTCGATCGGGCGCGGGGTGTGGGAGATGTACCAGTCCCGCGGGTTCACCTTCCCGGGCGCGCCGGCATCGGCACCACCGCTCCTGGCCCAGCACGACTGGGTGCACGTGCTGGGCGATTACGGCACCATGGTCGAGTCCGAGATGGAGGTGTTCGGTTTGATCGCTCGGGCCAACGACGACATGCACGCCTTCTCGCTGTTGGCCATGGTGATCTCGCTGTTCGAGACCGGCTACCTGGCCCGGGGGGCCGGGCTGTTCGAGTCCTCGCCGGGCCACTTCTCCTCCGACGAGCGGATGGCGGTGCGGCTGTCCGACGCGATGACGCGGGGCGCGCGCTGCCACGACGACGTCACTGGGTCCGACAGCATCGACTTCCTGCAGATGGACTGGTTCGCGGTGGCGCACCAGTCGTGCGAGGAGCTGCGGGAGCGCTTCCATCTGGTGCCCAAGTCACCCGAGGCACTGGCGGCGGGCTCGGTCGGGCCGTGGCAGCGCGGCGGCATCAGCCCGTTCCAGATGAACGCCGGGCGCACGTTGGCCGCGGCGCAGAACCGCCCGTACGAGGCGCACGGCGCGTCGCTGGCGGACGCTGACTGAGTCAGGACTCGAGGAAGCGCAGCACGGCGAGCACCCGCCGGTGGTCCTGGTCTGAGACCGGGAGATCGAGCTTGGTGAAGATGTTCGCGACGTGCTTCTCGACGGCGCCCTCGCTGATCACCAGCGCTTGGGCGATGGCGCCGTTCGAGCGCCCCTCGGCCATGAGCGCCAGCACCTCGCGCTCGCGGGGTGTCAGCACGGACAGGGTGTCCGAGCGGCGGGTGGCGCCGATGAGCTGGGTGACCACTTCGGGGTCCAAGGCCGTACCTCCTATGGCGACCCGCTCGAGCGCCTCGACGAAGTCGCTCACGTCGGCCACGCGGTCCTTCAGCAGGTAGCCGATGCCGGCGGCGTCGTCGGCCAGCAGGTCCGCCGCGTACCGGGTCTCGATGTATTGCGAGAAGAGCAGGATGCCCAGGCCTTCGTGCTTCGCCCGCAGCTCGAGGGCGAGCCGCAGCCCCTCGTCGGTGAAGGTCGGGGGCATCCGGATGTCGATCACCGCCACGTCGGGCGGGTTCTGCGCGACCGAGCTGCGGAGCGCGGCGGGCTCGCCCACCGCGCCGGTGATGACGAAGCCGCGGTCGACGAGGAGTTGGACGAGGCCGTCCCGGAGGATGGCCGAGTCCTCGGCGATGGCCACCCGCAGCGCCTCCGGCGTCACGCGGAGAGGGGGAGGTCCACCGTGACGACGGTGGGGCCGCCGGGGGGGCTCACGAGATCGAGGCGGCCGTCCACCGCGTGCACGCGCTCGGTCAATCCGGCCAGACCGCTCGCCGACGAGCCGACGGTGGAGAGGTGCGCGCCGCCGTGCCCGTCGTCGCGCACGACCAGGCGCAGCCAGGAGCCCGATTGCGCGCACGACACCGAGACGCGTGACGCATGGGCGTGTTGCGCGACGTTGGCGAGCAGCTCGGCGACGCAG
>DATMMN010000145.1:0-68525 GCA_035569675.1 Acidimicrobiales bacterium
CGTCCGGGACAACGAGCTCGGGGCGGCGGCGCTCGGCATTCCCGTGCTCCGGACGAAGCTGCTCGCGTTCGCTCTTTCGGGATTCGTGGCGGGCTACGCCGGCGTCTGCTTCGCCTTCGCAGTGGGGCAGCTCAACAACACCGACATCACGTTCGATCCGACCACTTCGTTCGTGATCATCTCGATGGTGGTGATCGGAGGCCTCGGGTCCATCCCCGGCGCAATTCTCGGCGCGCTCTACCTCGAGGGACTGCCCGCCATCTTCGGCTCCAACCAGACGATCCAGTTCCTCACGAGCGGGTTGGGGCTGGTGGCCTTCATCTTGTACCTGCCCGGCGGCCTGGCCCAATTGCTCCGCCGCTTCGGCGACGTCGTGACCGTGGGCCTCCGTTCGGTGTTGCACCGTGACGCCACTGATGTCCCGGGCCCCCACGTGTCTGCGCCGGCCGCGGTACAGCCGCCCGCACTGCTGGCCAAGGGAGCGGAGCAATGACGGTCGCGTCCGCAGCGCCTGTCCGGCGTCCGGCGCAACTCCGCGTCGAGGACGTCAGTGTGCGTTTCGGCGGGGTGCACGCGCTCAACGGGGTCACGTTCACGGCCGAGCCGGGATCCATCGTCGGGCTCATCGGCGCCAACGGGTCGGGCAAGACGACGACGCTCGACGTGATCTCGGGTCTGGTCAAGCCGCAGGCGGGGCGCGTGCGGCTGGACGGGACCGATCTGGGGGAGTACCTCCCCGAGGAGCGCCTGGGTGTCGGCATGGTCCGCTCGTTCCAGGACTGTCGCCTGTATCCGGAGCTCTCGGTGCTCGACGTCCTGCTGTTGAGCGAGGACGCGCGCCACGAGGTGGCGGTCTTGTCGACGACGCTGCGGCTCCCGTGGGCGCGCCGGGCCGAGCGTCGCAAGCTCGAAGCGGTCGACCAGGTCATCGGCGCGTTCGGTCTCGACCGGTTCCGCCACCACCGCACCGCCGAGCTGTCGACGGGGACCCGGCGGGTTGTCGACCTGGCGTCCATCGTCCTGGCGCAGCCTCGCCTGCTGCTCCTCGACGAGCCGACGGCCGGCATCGCGCAGCGGGAGGCCGAGGCCTTCATTCCGCTCCTGCGGCGCATCCACGAGGTGACCGACACCACGATCGTGCTCGTCGAGCACGACGTCCCCCTCGTGTTCGAGCTGTGCTCGACCGTGATCGTGATGGAGTTGGGCCAGGTCGTAGTGGCCGGGCCGCCGGACCAGGTCCGCGCTGACCCAAAGGCTCTGGCCGCCTACCTTGGTGCCAGCGACGAGGCCCTCATGGCGTCGGGCCCGCTCGGGGAGGGCGGTCGAGACCGCACAGGTCGAAACGAAGGAGCGTGACCATGGAGGCGAGCACCCAAGTGCCCGGACACCTGACCATGTGGAATCCGTTGGCGCCGATCGCGCGGTCGTGGCGCCGTTTGCGGCGCCGCCCGCGGGCCATGCAGATCCGCACCGCGCTCATCGTCGTGGCGATCGTCGTGGGCCTCGTGGCCTGGCTGGCCTTCGCGCCGTCGGGCACTCCGGGCGGGGCGGGAGCTGCCGGCGCGGCCGAGCGTCCGAACGGGTCGGGCACGCAGGGCTTCACGCCGGTGAGCCAGGCCAGCACAAGCAATCGCGGCGTTTCGAAGACCGAGATCAACGTCGTGTTCCCGGTGGTCGCGGTCAACAGCCAGGCGGGCAAGTTCGGGTTCGCGACGGACAAGGAGTACAACGAGCAGATCCCCGCCATCAACCTCTACGTGAACCAGATCAACAACGCCGGCGGGATCAACGGCCGCAAGATCAACCCGATGATCGTGTCGTTCGACCCGAGCAACACGGCCGGCGACCAGGCCCTGTGCCGGCAGTGGACCCAGGGCAGCCCGGCGGTGTTCGCGGTCGTCGACGGCATCGGCACCTGGATAGGTGACGACCAGCTCTGTGTGACCCAGCAGGGGCAGACGCCGGTGATCAGCGCCTGGTCCACCACCACCAACTGGACCAACCTCGGCTCGCCGTATCTGTGGTGGACCGGGGCCGACATGGCGCCCGTCCTGGCCGCGACCGTGCAGTGGGGCCTCAGCTCCGGCCGCCTCGGCCACGGCAAGAAGGTCGGCATCGTCGTGTCCGACCAGGCACCCGACCAGGCGGCGATGAACGACTACCTGCTGCCCGACCTGAGGAAGGCGGGCATCACGCCGATGGTCGAAACGGTGGCGGCAGGGTTGAACGAGACGGCGTCGACGAGCTCGGACGCACAGCTGGCGGTGGAGAAGTTCAAGGCCGCGGGGGTGCAGTCGGTCTTCCCGCTCATCTACGAACCGGCGTTCTTCCCCTTCATCGGCGCGGAGTCGTCGCAGCAGTACTACCCGCAACTCCTCCTGAGCGACTACCAGTCGACCATAGAGACCGCGCTGGGCCTGATCCCCGTCCCGTACGAAGCGGCGCTGGACGGGCAGGAGGGCGTCACGACCGAGACGCTCGGGGGCTTCGACGACGCGCGACCCGAAAGCCAGGGTGGCTACGACCCGGGCGTGCGCTCCTGCTACCAGACTTGGCACGGCTACCACCCCAAGCCCATCGCGGGGACCACGAGCTTCTACATCGAGGAGCAGGGCCCGATCCAGGCCTGGTGCGGGGCCATCCGGCTGTTCGCTCAGGCAGCCAAGAACGCGGGACCGAATCTGAACCGACGCACCTTCGTGACGGCGATGTCGAAGATCACGAACTTCCCCGGCACGCTGTCGCCGGATTGGACCTTCGGTGCGGCCAAGTTCTACGGCCCGAGCACCTACCAGGTGGTCAAGGTGCACAACAACGTCCCGCCGTCTTCGCAGTGCAAGCTCAAGACGAACCACAAGCCACAGGGCACGTGCTGGGTGACGGTGCAGGGTTTCAAGCCGCTCCCGGCGGGTTGATCAGCCGACGACGGCGAGCGCCCTCGGGCTCTTCGACGTTGCCTCAGGCAATGATCGTCGGCGACGGCGGACGGCCCTCCAAGATGTCGTCGAACCTCGCTTCCAGGGCGCCACGAAGCTCAGGGTGGGTGAGGATGTAGAAGGTGTTGGTGCGGACAGCGTCCAACACACGCTCGGCCACCTGCTCGGGCGGGATCCCAGTGCTCACGAGGTCCTGAATCAGACCGCGCATCTCTTCGGCCCCTTCGACCTCGCGTCCGGGCGCCCACGTCGGGCGGTTGCGGTCGGACTCGGCAATGCGAGTCACCACGAAGCCCGGACAGAGCACCGACACGCCCACACCCGAGACGCCCGAACCTTGAAGGTCCTTGTACAGAGTCTCGGAGATGGCGACGACGGCCTGCTTCGTCGCGTTATAAGGGCCGAGGAACGGAGCGGTGGTGAGGCCTGCAATTGATGCCGTGTTCACAACATGGCCTTCACCCTGCTCAATGAGCAGTGGCACAAATGCCGCGATGCCGTGCACGACTCCCCACAGGTTCACGCCGAGGATCCAACGCCAATCCTCCTCGGGCACCTCCCAGATGGGCCCACCCGTCCCGACGCCGGCGTTGTTGTGCACCAGGTGCACGGCACCAAACTCTCTCAAGGCGCGATCGCGTAGTTCGGTCACTGACGCAAGGTCGGACACGTCGGTCACCGCCCCGATGACGTCGGCCCCATTGGACCCGAGCTCGTCCGTCGCCTCCTTCAGGGCGTTTTCCTCGATGTCGGCCAACACGACCTTCATCCCCTCGCCTACCGCTCGTGTCGCCACCGCCTTGCCGATGCCGCTGGCGGCTCCGGTGACCACCGCCACCTTGCCTTGCAGGTTCTCCATCGGGCCTCCCTTCTCGCTCTTCGGGCAGTCAATCATTCCTCCGACGAGGAGACCACCGCGTTCGTGCCACGATCGGTCACAACCAGGAGAGGGTCCCCGCCGTCCAAAGCACCAAGACCCCCACGGCGCACAGGAGGAGTGGCACGGCCACCGCTCCGAGTCGTGCCATGACCGCACGCGCCCGCGGGTGCCGGCCGGCGGCCAAGACCGCCGCGGTCACCCCGATCTCCCCGGCCACGAACACCAGGGCGATGGCCGACAGCTTGCTCGCGCCGCCCTGGCGGAAGAGGGGGATGTAGACAGCCAGGTTGTCGCCGCCGGCTGCGAGGGTGACCAGCGCCGCCGACGTCAGGCTGCGTCCCACGGCGCGGTCGGTGGCCCGCCGTCGTCGTCGCGTTCCCGTTGGCTCTTCGGCACGACCGGGGCGGTCGAGCAGGCCGACCAGGCCGCGCACACCGATGGCCAACGGGACGAAGCCGAGGAGCCCGACCGCCGCCGTCGAGAACTCGAAGAGCAGGGCCGCGGCCGCGGCAGCGATGCAGACGATGCAGACGAATCCCACGACCTGACCGGCGGCGATCCGGTGCGCCCGGTTCAGCGGCGCACCGGCGACCAACGTGGCGGTCACGACCGTGTTGTCGACGTTGGTGCCGACGAACGCGGCTGTCGCGATGCCGACGTCGGCCCAGAAACCGGCGACCGCCAGGAGTGCAGTCAGGTTGCGGGCAACGGCATCGCCGGCCCGAAGGGCTTGTCGCCCCGCAAGGTCACGCGGTGCGCATAGCGAGGAGCGTCTCCGTAGTCGTCGAGCGCGTAGTGCAGGGTGGCCCGGTTGTCCCACATCGCCACCGAACCGGCCCGCCAACGGAAGCGGCAGGTGTATTCGGGCTTGATGCAGTGGTTGTAGAGCATCTCGAGGATGGCGTTGCTCTCGTTGTCGGACAGGCCGAAGATCTGCCGGGTGAATTGGCGGTTGACGAAGAGGCCGTTGCGCCCGTTCTCGGGGTGGGTACGTACAACGGGGTGCAGCGCGGGGAGCAGTTTCTCCTGCCAGACGCCGTCCCACTCGTACCCGCCCCTTTCGGCCACATCCGCCGCGAACCACGGGTCGTGATGGATGGCGATCAATTGGTCGCACATGGCGCGCACCGTGTCGGCCAGGCCGTCGTAGGCTTCTTGCAGGCTCGCCCACATCGTGTCGCCGCCGACAGCGGGAGCCTCGAGCATGTAGAGGATCGAACCCATCGCCGGGGTCTGCAGGAAGGTGACGTCGGTGTGCCACCAATTGGCCCTGTCGACCTTGCCGTCGATGGCCAGCACCTCTCGGCTCTCCTCGATCGAGGGCAGCACGGGGTGGGCCTCGGTCACGATGCCGAACTGGCGGGCGAATTCGGCCTGCTGGTCCGCGGTCAGGGACTGGTCCCGGAAAAAGATGACGTGGTGGGTGTTCCAAGCATCGCGGATCGCCGCGACGACCTCGGGAGCCAGGGCGCTTGACAGGTCCACACCGGAGATCTCGGCACCGATCTTCGGTGAGATCGGGTGGACGCTGACGGAGGTGGCGAGGGTCACCTCCCAATTCTGCCTCAGTTCGTGGTCCCCTACATTGGCCGGCAACCACGGTGGGCCGATGAGGGAAGGGGCCGAACATGAGCGCTGACGACGGGGGGCTCCTGTTCGCCCCGCCCGTACGCAACTACTCGCCCTGGTACCAGTGGATGGCCCGATTGGCCGCCACCGAGCACGAGGACCCCGTACCCGAGGCCGACCCGGACCCTGCGGCGATCCCCGCCTGGGTCGAGCGCTGCCGCGCCCGCCTGCACGGGCTGATGGGCCCGAACCCCTCCCGGGTGCCCCTCAACGTCGAGACGCTCGAGTCGACCGCTTGCGACGGCTATCGCCGCGACAAGATCGTCTTCGACACCGAGGACACCATGTCGGTGCCGGCGTACCTTCTCGTTCCTGACGCGCGCACCGGCTCCCCGCCCGGCGCTGCGGTCCTCGCCTGCCACGGCCACGGTCCCGGCAAGTCGCAAGTCGTCGGCCTGGAGCACACGGACATGCCCAACGCCGACTACGCGCTCCAACTGGCGCGCCGCGGCTATGTCGTGCTGGCGCCCGACCTGCGGTGCTTCGGCGAGCGTCTCGACTGGAACCCCGAGGACCACTACGCCTGCGACACCAACCTGGTGCACGCGGCGATGGCGGGGTGGAACCCCTTGACGCAGAACGTCTGGGACCTCACGCGCTCGATCGACGTGCTGCAGGAACACCCGCTGGTCGATCCAGACCGGGTGGGCATGGTCGGCATCAGCTACGGGGGCACCGTGACGCTGTTCACCGCGGCCCTCGACCAACGCGTCGCCGCGGCCGTCGTCAGCGGTTACTTCTCGTCATGGGCCGAGAGCCACAAGATGCCGTGGAACATGTGCGGCTCGCAGATCGTGTTCGGGATGCTGGGCCGGCTGGAGCACGAGGACCTGGGCGCCCTCGTCGCGCCGCGCCCGCTCCTGATCGAGACGGGCACCGAGGACCTCCTGTTCCCGGTCGCCACGGCGACCGAGTCCGTGCGGCGCGCCCGACTCGTCTTCGAAGCCGGGGACGCGTCGGACCGACTGGTGCACGACGTGTTCGAAGGCGGCCACCAGTGGCACGGCACCGAAGCGCTGCCCTTCCTCGACCGCTGGCTGGCGCACGACCCGCTGACCGGCGCGGGCTGAACAGTCAGGTCGGTGTCGGGCCGACTTTGCCGCCCTCCTGCCCATCGCCCGGTTCGCGTTGCTGCGCGGCGTCACGCAGCACTTCGTCGAGCGAGGGCGGGGGAGGGCTGCTGAGGTCGTCACCTCGATCGGCCGGCGTCATTTCTTCCCGTTCGTCGGAGGCGGGATCGTGGTCCGCCCCCCGGAGCCGGGCGCGCCAGCGCGCCAGGACGCCGTGGCCGGACCGGGCGCTTCCCGGCACTAGAGGAAACTGCGCAGAACCGTGGGAAACGCCGATGCCAGGACGACCGTGCCGTGGACGTCGGTGGAGGTCGGGACCGAAACGGGGTGCGCGGTGGGGACGTTCATCAGTGAGAGCACGGCCGACACCGGGGTGCCGGGTCCCAGGTAGATGTGCGATGCGACCTGTTCGAGCAAGGTGGTGGTGCCCGTCGGGTCCGAGATCAGGGACGTGACGGAGAGCTTGCCGGTGGCCAGCTTCCCGAGGTTCGAGCTCGGGTCGACCATGTGCAGGTCCACCCCGACGTAATGCGTCACCGGGATACCGAGCTGATCCAGCCCCGCGATGATGGCGTCGGGCTTGTGCACGCTCAGGGACTCGATCGCTGCCGTGTGACCTCCCGAGAGGGGCAGGGCGAGCGAGCTGGGGATCTTGAGCACGTTGGTGTGGGACCCGGTGTCGTGGAAGACGAAGACCTGCTCGAAGTGATTCGGGCCGCTGACGATCGCGAGCAGGTCGTTCTTGCCTTTCGCCAGCAGTGAGGCGGGCACGACGACGTGGTGCACGGCGTGGTCGATCTTGTAGATGCTGATGCCGATCCAAGCGGCGACCAAAGCGATGAGGGCGAACAGCGCGCCGCCGACGATGAGCAGGACGCGGCGTAGCCGCCTCCGTTTGGGCTTTCCGCCGCTACGGCCGGCCGCGACGTCGGTGGCGGCCGGGACGACCGGGCCCAGAAGCCCCGTGGCGACAGCGATCGTCAAATTCCCCCCCGTCGAGCGGCCCGGCCACCGGCCCGGCGGTCCCCCCTGATCCCGCCTCGAAAGCTACGGCGTCGGCATTGCCCTGCCGTTGCCCACCGGGTTCGATGTGGTTGCCGTGATCGGCGGACTGGTCAGCCCGGGAGCAACCTCGCCGATGCGGGGTCGAGATGGATCGTGGCGCGGGAGACGGTCCGCAGGGCGGAGGCGGGACAGTCGGTGGCGATCGGGCCGGTCAGCGCGTCGTGGACGGGCTGGGCCTTGCGGCCCTCGGGGACCACGGCCAGGACCCGTCCAGCCCGCAACAACGCCGGGATTGTCACCGTGATCGCTTCGGCAGGCACCGCCTCGAGGTCCGGGAAGTGGCCCTCGTTGACCTGCTGGGCCCGACAGCCGGGGTCCAGCTCCACCACTTTCACGTCCACGGGGTCGGAGAAGTCCGCCACGGGTGGGTCGTTGAAGGCCAGGTGTCCGTTTTCGCCGATTCCGAGGCAGCACAAGTCGAGGGGGTACCGGCGGAGCAGCGCCGCATAGCGCTCGCACTCAGACGCCGCGTCGCCGAGTCCCTCGACGTAGAACGCCTCCTTCGGATGCGCCGGCTCCGTGATACGCGAGCGGATCCAGTGCTGGAAGCCGGCGGGATGGTCGGGCCCGACGCCGACGTACTCGTCCATGTGGAAGACGACAGTGTCGGACCACGGCACGTCGGCGGTCTCCTGGACCAGTGCGTGGACGAATGCCAGTTGTGAATTGCCCGTGGCGAACATCGCATGGGCGACGCCTCGCGCCGCGACCGCCGCACGCAAAACGGCGGCGGCCTCGTCCGCGGCGGCGCGTGCGAGTACCCCCGCGTCGCGGTGCACGTGCACGGTGGCTTCTCCCGCCTGCATCGTTCCGGGCCGCACGGGATCAGCATGCCAGTCGTGGGTGGGACAGACTGGTTCCGTGCGTGACGTCGAGGTCCCGGGCCCCATTCACCTGGAGGCGGCATGGAAGGCGGTAAGCCGCCACCTGCCGGTGACGCCGGTGGTGGCCGCCCCGCAGCTCGGGCCGTCCGTCTCGGTGAAGGTCGAGACGGTCCAGCCGACGGGCTCGTTCAAGGTGCGCGGCGGGCTCGCGGCGGTGGCGGCGACGCACGAAGACGAACCCGGACGCGCCGTCGTCGCCTCTTCGGCCGGCAACCACGGGCTCGGTCTTGCGTACGCAGCGTCCAACCTGGGCGCGCAGGTGACGGTCGTGGTGCCGACAGGCGCCTCGGCGGCGAAGGTCTCCGCCCTCCAGCAATTCGACGTCCGGCTCGTCCTCTACGGGGAGGGGTACCGGGAAGCCGAGACCCACGCCCTGGACCTCGCCGCGCGCGAGGGCAGCCGCTACGTGTCGCCCTACAACGACCCCGACGTCATCGCGGGTCAGGCGACGTTGGCGCGCGAGCTGGCGGAGCAGGTACCCGATCTGGGCACCGTCGTCGTGCCGTGCGGGGGCGGCGGCTTGCTCTCGGGCGTGATCCTCGGGCTCGAGGGCCGGGACGTGCGTATCGTCGGGGTCGAGTCGGAGGCGTCACCTTCGATGAGCACCGCGCTCGCCGCGGGCGCCATCGTGCCGATCAACGTGGAGCCCACGGTCGCAGACGGCCTCGCCGGCAACCTCGAGCCGGGCGCGGTCACCGTGGGCATCGCCTTGGCGCACGGCGTGCAGGTGCTCACGGTGAGCGAGGCGGACATCCGGTCGGCCATGGCCTTTGCCGCCCACAAGATGGGCTTCGTCATCGAGGGCGCCGGCGCGGTCGGCGTCGCAGCCTTGCGGAGCGGGGTCGTGACCCCCGATCCGGGCAGAGGACAGACTGTCGTCATCCTCACCGGGCGCAACGTCGCACCGAAACTGTTGTCGGAGGTCCTCCATTCCTGAAGTGAGCGTCAACGGCGCGACCTTGAGCTACGAGGTGACGGGGGAAGGCGACCCCCTCCTGTTGCTTGCCGGCTGCGGCCAGCCGGCGATCGCATGGCACCTGGGCCTGGTGCCGGCGCTCGTCGCGGCTGGGTACTGCGTCGCCACCTTCGACAATCGCGGCGTCGCACCCTCGTCCTCGCCGCCCGCGCCCTACAGCGTGGACACGATGGCGGCCGACGCCACCGGGCTGCTCGACCACCTGGGGTGGGACGGCCCGGTCCGCATCGCCGGCCACTCCATGGGTGGCTGGATTGCCGAGACCCTCGTGCTCGACCAGCCGGGCCGGGTGCGCGCCGCCGCCCTCATGGGTAGCGCCAACGCGCCCACGGCCTGGGAGGTTGCCATCACTACGGTCGAGCGCGACCTGGCCGCTCTGGACTACGACCTGCCGCCTCTCTTCTATGCCACAGAGACGTTGCGGTACCTGCCGACGTCCGACCTCCAGGACTCCGAGGTCGTCAGCACCTGGCTCTCGTTCATCAGCGACGTGCCGGTGTGGCCGAACCCCGGACGGCTCGGCCAGTACGAGGCCGCGCTGGCCTGGTCAACCGACCCGTCCCGCACCACCCGCTGGCCCGAGGTGCGCGTCCCGTGCCTCGTGCTCGCGTTCGAGCACGACGTCGACTCGCCACCCCGTTACGCCCGGGGGGCGGCCGAAGCCATTCCCGGCTGCACGTACCGCGAGGTCGCCGGCTCGGGGCACCTCGGCGTCATCACGCACGTCGAGGAAGTCGCCCGGCACCTGATCGACTTCTTCGCGTCTTCCTGATCGGTTTCACATGGGGGCGGCGGAAGCGGAAGGCTCTCGGCGCTCCGAGCGGACGCCGATCCTCGGGGAGGTGACGGCGGTCGCGCCGATCCGCGTCTGCGACCTGGGCGGGTGGACCGACACGTGGTTCTCCCGTCGTGGCATGGTCTTCAACATCGCGGTCTCTCCGGGCGTCGAGGTCCGCGTGCGGATCTTGGAGGCGGGGTCGATCAGGCACCGCATCGTCCTCGAGGTGGCCAACTTCGGCTACACCTATGGCTTCGAGCCCGGACATGCACCCGGTCGTCACCCACTGCTCGAAGCGGTGATCGACGACGTCGGGGTGCCCGACGGCGTCGCTGTCAAGATCCGCGTCGCCTCGGACGTGCCGGCCGGGAGCTCGACCGGGACATCCGCAGCAGTGGCGGTCGCGCTCATCGGCGCGCTCGACGCGCTCGTTCGTCCGCGGCCCCCGCTCGAGGTGGCGCAAGCCGCACATCGCGTGGAGGTAGAGCGGCTCGGCCTGCAATCGGGTGTCCAGGACCAGCTGAGCGCTGCGTTCGGCGGCGTCAGCTTCATCGAGGTCGGCCCCTATCCGCAAGCCTCCCGGACCGGGCTCTCCGTGCCCGAACCCGCATTGCAGGAGCTCGGGCAACGGCTGGTCCTTCTCCATTTGGGCCGGCCGCACCGTTCATCGGAGATCCACGACCGCGTGATCGAGCGCCTGGTCGGCGAGGGGGAGGACTCTCCTGCCCTCGAGGAGCTCCGTGCGTGCGCGGTCATGGCCCGCGATGCCGTGCTCGCCGGCGACCTCGAGGCCGTGGGTCGCGCCATGACCCGGAACACTGACGCGCAACGCCGTCTGCACGCGGACCTCGTCAGCGCGCAGGCCCAAGCCGCCATCGACATCGCTGCTGCCCATGGCGCGTCCGGATGGAAGGTCAACGGCGCAGGCGGCGAGGGAGGCAGCCTGAGCCTTCTCGCGGGGCCGGACCCGGCGCGCCGCCACACGATGGAACGCGCATTGCTCGCCGCCGATGCCTCGCTGCGGGTCATTCCGACCTGTCTCAGTCAGGTCGGACTGCAGGTGAGGCGCTCTACTCCTCCGGGGGCGGCGGCGTCTTGAAGTCGACGTGGACCCCACCGGCCTCGTCCGGGTGCTCCTTCAACCAGCGGCGGGCGAACGGGCACCAGGGGACGATAGTCAGATGGTCGGACTCCGCCCGGCGGAGAGCGGCCCGCACGAGCTGGCCCGCGATGCCGCGGCCGCCCAACGCCTCGGGTACCTCGGTGTGGACGAGGATCAAGTGGTCGCCGCTCACTCGGTACAGGAGCTCAGCCTCCAGGTCGTCTATCCGCACCACGAACCGGTTCTCGGCAGGGATGTCGACGACGTGCACGGTGTCGCTGTGGTCGGTCACGGCATGTCCTCCCGGGTCGTCGCGATCGGGGATCACCTTACGGGTAGAGAAGAGAATCCATGAGCGGTCCCGTCACCGCCGAGGACGTTGCCGCCGTCCCCGGCGACGAAGAGGCGGAGGAGTCCCCGGTCGTCCAGCTCGAACCCGGTCGCGTCACCCGGGTCGGGTCGCTCCCGGTGCGCCGCGTCCTCCCACAGCGGCCGCGGAAGACGGTCGGCGCCTGGTGACCGCCCTGGGAGTAGGAGCTCGCGTGCGGGCTACCACTCGCCCCAACCGGGCGGGCTGACCGACCCGGTCACGAGGCGCGGGTCGACCGAGGCACGCGTTTGGCCCGCCTCGTAGACGGCGAAGCAGAGCCGCAACACGTCCGTCGCCTCGTTGGCGGTCATGGACGCCGGCGTCCCGTGCACGAGGGCATCGACGAAGTGTTGTGACGAGCGGACGAAGCCGGCGCCCCAGTCGGCGTCGACGTCGGTGAACTCGGTTGTCTTGAGTTCGTGCGACGTGCCGGTGAACAACATGACCGGCGCCAGGTCCAGCATCTCGCCCGTGGCGCGGGTCACCCACAACTGCCCCTCGTCACCCGTGATCTCGAAGAACTCGTCCGCTCCGTAGTACTGCGAGCGCATGTAGAAGTTCGGGGAGTACTGCACCTCCATCATCCCGAGCACCTCGGGGTCCTCGTACTCGAAGATCACCGCACATGGTTCGAAGAAGAAGTCGCGGCGCCGCACGACGGCCTGGACCGAGGTGATATCGAGGTCGAGCAACCAGAGCGCCATGGCGTACTTGTGCACCATGTCGTCGAAGAGGTGCCCGCCGGGACTGCGCTTGTCGAGGCGCCAGCCGTACCCCTCGGGACGGAGGGCGGCCTGGAAGGCCGAGTCGGTCTGTCCCACAAGCGTGCGGATGCGCAGCGAGGTCGGCTTGCCGATGGCGCCGTCGGCGACCAGTTTCTTGGCGAGCTCGAGGGGAGGGTAGTGCACGAAGCACTCGCTGACGCGCAGAACGCGCCCGGTGCGCTCGGCCACGGCCTGCATCTCCAGCGCGTCCTCGACCGAGTTGGCCACCGGCTTCTGTACTGACACGTGCTTGCCCGCCTCGAGGGCGGCGATGACGTGGTCGTGGTGCAGGTGGGTGGGGGTGAGGATCTCGACCGCATCGACGGCGTCGTCGCCGAGCAGGTCCGCCAACTGGGCGTAGAAGCGCTCCGCACCCCACTCCTTGGCCGCCCGCTTTCCCACCTCTTCGTCGGTGTCGCACACCGCGACGACGTCGCAGCGGGGATCTTCCACGTAGCCCCGGACGTTCATGGCCGCGATGTTGCCGGCGCCCACGACGCCGAGCCGGACCCTTTCCATTACCCTCATCCTCTCGCCAAGACGCGCCGCCTACGCGTCGGTTCCGAACGCCCCCCCGTTTCGGGCCGCGGCGATCCGATTGTCGTCGTATCCGAGGACGCTGCGCAAAACGTCTTCAGTGTGCTGACCGACCGTCGGCGCCTTGGCCGGATGCGGCAACGCTTCGCCGACGAAGTGCAGGGGCGTGAACAGCTGGTCGGCGCCCACCTCCGACTGCGGCAGCAGCGGCAGGCGGTCCGCGAACTGCGGGTCGTCGAGCAGCGTCTTGGGTGAGTTGACCGGCGCGATCGGCGTGTTCACGGCACCACCGAAGTCGAGCCACTCTCGTGCCGTCTTGGTCCGGAAGATGTCGCGCAGCTCGCTCCGGAGTTCGCGGTTGCCCCGCGCGTGATCGGCGTACTTCGACCCGGGCCAGCGCTCGAAGAGGTCCATCCGGCCCACGCCCTCGCAGAAGTTCTTCCAGAACGCCTGCTCCGACGCCATGAAGAGCACGTGGGCGCCGTCGGCTGCCTCGTAGACCTGGTAGCGCACGCCTTCGACCATGCCGGCGGTGCCCGGGGCGCGCCGCTCGTAGTCGTCGGACTTGTTCCCGGTCACCTCGGACTGGGGGCGCTCGTAGGCCCGCCACGTCTCGGAGCGGTACCAGTCGAAGGCTGCGGCCGCGTCGGATTGGGCCAGGTCGATGTAGGAGCCTTCCCCGGTGTCACGGGCCCGGATCACCGCGGCCAGGATCCCCAGGGCGCCGACGATCGGCGCCGCGTTGATGCCGATCGACACGTGTTCGGGGATGTAGGCGAATCCCTCGTCGTCGGTGGCCACGTTCACGATGCCGGCCCACGTGTCGTAGGCGATGCCGTGGCTCGGGTAGTCGCGGTAGGGGCCGGTCATCCCGTAGCCGGAGATCGTGCAGAACACGATCTTGGGATTGAGCGCCTTCAAGTCGTCGTAGCCGACACCGCGGCGGGCCAGGGATCCGGGCCGCATCGCCTCGATCACCACGTCCGCCCGGGCCGCCAGCTCCTTCATGATGTCGGTTCCCGCGTCCGCCCGGAGGTCGAGCACGATCGAGCGCTTGCCGCGGTTGAGATGCAGGTGCATGAGCGAGACACCCTCGACGATCGGCCAGGTCATCTCCCGGATGTAGTCGCCGGCAGGGGGTTCGACCTTGATCACGTCCGCCCCGAGATCGACCAGGGAGGTCGTGATGGCCGCCGGGCCCAGGGCCGAGCACTCGATGATCCGCAACCCGTGCAGCGGTGGCGCCGTCGCCATTACACCTCCTGTTGGTGAAGGCCGGATCGTAGCGGTCGTCGCCCTGGGCATCGGAGCCCGGGTCTGGCCATACTGGGGTCGTGGAGTCGGCCCCCCTCGACGACGCGTTGACAGTCTTCGCGGCTACCGCACCCTGCTACGGGTCGCTCGGTCTGGCCAACCACGGGCCGATGGCGGCCGAGGCGCTCGCTCACCTGGGCCGCGAGGATGCGATCGCGGACTGGGTCGAGCACTACCGCAAGCGGCTCGAGCCGGCGCCGCCACCGGCCGACCGGCCGCTGTCCGAGGAGGACTGGCCGCAGGCCCTCGGCCAGGACGAGCGTTTCGCCGAATGGCTCACCTTGTTCGAGCGCGAGGTCGCCGACCGCCCGCCGGTTGCTGTCGTCGGCGAATGGGCCCCGCGGCTTCTGCCGGGCGCCGTCGGTGCCGCCACCCACGGGCTCATCCGTACCGCGCACGCCGTCCGGGCCCTGGCGGTGGCCGACACGCCGCCGCGCCGGCTCGAGCTCGCGAACGGCCTGGCGTTCTGGGCCTCGACCTACCAGGAGCTCCCGGGCCCACCGCTTCTGATCGGCAAGGAGGACGTGCCCGACGCGTTGGCCGACCTGCCGTATCTGCACGAGGACGCGCCGCGGCAGCTGCTCATCAGCGACATGGTTGCGCAGGTCGGCGACATCGCCGACGAGTTCGAGCAGGCTGTCGCCTCGCTCGGTTGGACCGGCGGCGCTGTCGAGTTGCTCGACGCGCTGGCCTGGGGCGGCTCCTTGGCCTACCTGCGCAACGCGGACGACGGCGGCGCGTTCGGTCTCCTGCACTCGGTGACGTCACCCATGGCCTGCGAGCTGATCCTGCCCTGGCTCGCGGTCGAAGATCGGGACGCCGCGCTCGGCTACGTGTGGCAGGCCGTTGCGGCGCTCCACGTCGCCTACGACATCGATCGCAAGAGCGAGCTGCCCGAGCGGGACACGCTGCCCGCCGACGCGCTGGTCGACCGGGCGCTGGCCTCGCGCGACGAGCACGCCATCAAGCTCACCGAGGCGGCGCTGCGCAGCTTCGAGCGCTCGGGAGATCGGGAGCTGCTGTGGGCGGCCGCCGACGCCGGCGCCCGATTCAGCGGCTGAGGCGGGGGCGCGGGGCGGGCCGCCAGGCCTCTGGCTAGCCTCGGCCGGCATGGAATACCGCACCCTCGGCCGAACCGGCATCAAGGTCAGCCCCCTTTGTCTCGGGGCGATGATGTTCGGATCGTTCGGCAACACCGACCACGACGACAGCATTCGCATCATCCATGCCGCGCTCGATGCGGGCATCAACTTCGTCGACACCGCCGACATCTACTCGTTCGGCGAGTCCGAGGAGATCGTCGGCAAGGCCCTCGCCCAGACCAAGCGCCACCGCGTGGTGCTGGCGACCAAGGTGCACGGGCAGATGGGCCGCGACCCCAACGCGCAGGGCAACTCGCGCCGCTGGATCATGGACGAGTGCGACCGGAGCCTGCGCCGGCTTGGTGTCGACTACATCGACCTCTACCAGATCCACCGGCCGTCGCCCGAGACCGACATCGACGAGACGCTCGGCGCGTTGACCGATCTGGTCCGGGCCGGGAAGATCCGCTACTTCGGCAGCTCGACGTTCCCGGCGCACGAGGTGGTGGAGGCGCAATGGGTGGCCGAGCGCCGGGCCCGCGAGCGTTTCGTCACCGAGCAGCCGCCGTATTCGATCTTGGTGCGCAGCATCGAGAAGGACGTGCTGCCGACGTGCCAGCGCTACGGCATGGGCGTGCTGTCGTGGAGCCCGCTGGGGGGCGGCTGGCTCTCGGGCGCGTTCGGGACGGGCCGGGAGAACACGAGCCGGCGGGCCACGGTCATGCCCGACCGCTACGACATGGAGCTCGCGGCCAACCGGGCCAAGCTCGATGCGGTCGACCGGCTCGGCGCGCTGGCCGCGGAGGCGGGGTTGTCGCTGATCGAGCTGGCGCTCGGGTTCGTGCTTGCGCACCCGGGCGTGACGTGCCCCATCATCGGGCCCCGGACGATGGAGCACCTGCAGTCGCAACTGCCTGCGCTGGAGTTGCGTCTCGGCGAGGACTTGCTCGACCGGATCGACGAGATCGTGCCGCCGGGGGTGGACGTGAACGAGACCGACGTGGGCTGGGTGCCGGCCGCCATCGCCGACAAGTCGCTGCGGCGGCGCCCGCTCGAGGCGTCAGCACAACCGCGGGGACTGGTCGATGCCGTCAGCTCGGCGGACTGAACGCGGGTGACCGGTGGGCGTCGCCGGTCGCTCGTGGTCGATGATCAAGTGGGTCTGAGGGCACGGCCCGCGACGAGGGGCATCTCCAGGTAAGTGCGCAGGCCGGGCTCGGCCCGGCAGACGTAGGGCACCGCATTGACGCAATGCATCGCCGTGGCCACGATGCCAGGGTTGCGCGCGAGGCCCGCTTCCACCGTCGCGGGGTGCAGTTTGCGGAAGGTCACGAGGCAGTCGGGGTCGCCCGTGATCTCCACCTCGAAGTGCTCACCGTCGGCGCCGAAGCGCCACGGCGGGTCCAGGTGGTCCTCACCCATGAGCCAGTTGACGGCGGCTGTCACGACCGGCTCACCGTCGACCAGCCCCTCCCAGCGAAAGCGCTGTGCCGCGACCAGGCCGGGTGCGATCGGCCCGATGGGCGACTCGATCGGCGCCGTGGCGACCGCCATCTCGTGCGTGGTGCGCAGGTCGGGTTCGATGGCGAACCCCAGCTCGTCGGCCACCATGCGCACCGACTGGCCGAAGCCGGCGCCCAGCGCCTCGGCCATGATGCTCTGACGCGCCTCCTCGGGGGTCTTGCCGAACAGCATCCAGTCGCGGACGACGTCCGGCGCGCCGTACGTGCGGATGTCGGAGAACTCCTCGGCCCTGACGCGGGTGATGGAGCCCGACAGCGCGGACACCATGAGCGGGAAGCGCTCTGTGATCCCGCCCGGGTGGATACCGGTGCCGTGCAGGGTGACTCCGGCGGCGCGGCAGATCGCATCGAGCTGCGCGCGCTCCACGGAGGGCGGGTAGAACCAGCCGAGCGGCGTCACGACGTTCTTGCCCGATTCGAGGAGACGAGTCACGACGTCGACATCGGCGAAGATGGGGCTGTAGACGACGCAGTCGGCGTCGAGGGCCAGGAGGGCGTCGACGTCTCGGGTGGCCGCGATCCCGATGGGCGCCCGCCCGGCGAGGGTGCCGATGTCGATCCCTTCCTTGTCGGGCGAGTGCACCCAGCAGCCCGCGACTTCGAGATCCGGATGGCCGAGGACGCCTTCGATGGCGGCCCGGCCGACGTTGCCGGTCGCCCACTGTACGACGCGATAGGACACGGCTCACCCCCTGTGCGCTGGGTGGCTCACCATATGGGATCGATCAGGCCGGGCGCACTATGTTCCCTGTGCCGACCGCGACATGGCGCCGTGATCGCGTGGGGAGACCAATGAGCGCAGCGGACGAGAACCGCAAGGTGATCGAGGGGTTCTGGGAGGACCTGTACCGGCCGGACCTGGAGGCGGCCGCCGCCCGCTTCGCGCCCGACGGCACGTATACCGACGTCGGGACCCCCGAAGACGACGTGGCCCGGGGTCCCGACGAGATCGTGCGGCGCCTGACCCTGGCGTGGGCCAAGCTCGCCAGCCTGCGCGACGAACGCCGGTGCCTGGTGGCCGGTGACGACGCGGTCATGACCGAGCACGTCGAGCATTGGGAGTGGCCGACCGGCGAGACGATGGCCCTGCCGGTGGTTTCGGCCCACGTGCTGGTGGACGGGCGAATCGTTCGATGGACCGACTACTGGGACATGGGCGCATTGGTCGCCGCGGCGCCGCAGTGGTGGTTCGAGCACGTCATGCAGGGCTGGAAGTAGGGCGCGGGACGTGGCGCGGCTGATCCTTGCCGGTGGGACCGTGCTCGATGCGGACGGCCCCCGCCCGCACTCGACGGTCGTCGTCGAGGACCGCCGGATCAGCGTCGTCTGTTCCGACGGTGTCGCCGACGCCGCCCTCGACGCCCGCCCCGAGGACCGGGTGGTCGACCTCGGAGGCCGCACCGTCATGCCCGGCCTCGTCAGCAGCCACTTCCACGCCACCTACCACGAGCTCGGCTCGAAGATGGCACCGTTCGGGCTCGAGGAGCCCCCGGCCCTCCAGGCGGTGCGGGCGGCGCACCACCTCGAGCTGCTGCTGCGCTGCGGCTTCACGGGTGCGGTGAGCGCGGGCGCGCCGTTCGCCATCGACGCGTCGATGAAGACCGCGATCGCAGAGGGGCTCTTCCCCGGGCCGCGCCTGATGGCGGGCAGCCGGGACGTCAGCACTACCGGCCACGCCGGCGACAAGAGCTTCCCCTGGTACTGGGACGTGGGCGCCCGTGGCGCCGTCAACCGCTCCGACGGGCCCGACGAGTTCCGCCGAGCGGTCCGCGAGGAGATCAAGCAGGGCGCCGAGATCATCAAGATGTTCGTCACCGGCGGCCACGGCACCGTCGCCCCGGCCGAGCAGACCGAGATGTCGCGCGCCGAGCTGAACGCCGGCATCGAGGCCGCGCACGAGCGCGGCGTCCTCGTGCGCGGGCACATCGCCAATCGCGACGCGCTCCATATGGCGCTCGACGCCCGAATCGACGTCGTCGACCACGGCGACGGGCTCGACGAGGCGGCCATCGGGCGCATGGTCGACCAGGGCACCTTCCTCGTGCCGAGTCAGCTCTTCCCGGCCCGCTTCGCCGAGATGATGGGTGACGGTGGCCTCGGCTTCACCGCCGCCATGGCCCTGGACATCGAGCACGCGCTCGCCATCCTGCCCGTCGCCAACGCAGCCGGGGTCAAACTGCTGTGCGGCGACGACTACGGCGCGATCGGTCTGCCGCACGGCCGCTACGCCGACGAGCTCGAGTTCTACGTGAAGGAGGCGGGGATCGCGCCCCTCGACGTGCTGCGTTGGGCGACGCGCCACGGCGCGGAGCTCATGGGCCGGGCCCACGAGCTCGGGTCGGTGCGTGAGGGCTACCTGGCGGACCTGCTCGTCGTCGACGGCGACCCGCTTTCCGACGTCGGCGTGCTCCAGGATGCGACCCGCCTGGTCGCCATCATGAAGGGCGGGACACTGGTCGTGGACGAGCTCGACGCGCTGGGCACCCCCGAGCCTCGGGGCTGAGCCGCTGTACTCTCCGGCGATGATCATCATCGCCGGTTCCATGAGCTTCGACGCCTCCGACCGCGCCGACGTGCTGGCGAGCCTGGCCGAGGTGACCGGGGCCAGCCGGCGCGACGCCGGCTGCATGGAGTACTGGTGGGCGGAGGACCTCGAACACCCGAACACCTTCTCCTTCTACGAGTGCTGGGAGTCCAAGGCGCTGCTCGACGCCCATCTCGCGCAACCCCACGAGGCCGCGTTCGCCGAACGCAACTTCGGCCGCATGACGGGGGCGACGGCGTCCATGTTCGAGGCGAGCGCGGTCCCGCCAAGTTGAAGCCCTCTCTGCGCGCCCTGGCCGGGCGCGGCGTCGACGCCCTCCCACCGGGTCTGGGCCGGCGGGTGCGCACCCTGGCCGGCCGGCCCGGTCCGCGGGAGATCGGGTTCGACGCGCTCGACGCCGAGCTGGCCGGCGCGACGGCGCTGATGGGGACGTCGCCCGAGCGGGCCCAGGCGCTGCTGGGCGGATTCGTCGTCGCGTTGCCGTCGCCCGCGCCGCCCGACCCCTTCTCGGACGCGTATCGCACCTGGACCTGGGACCTGTACCGCCGCATCTCGGGCCGGGACGCCTACGACACCGCGCACGAGGCGTCGCCGTTCGACCTGGAGCGCGCCTTGACCCGGCCGTTCCCCTACGAGAGCGGGTCGCTGAAGCTCGTCGGGCGCGACCTCGTGGCGCGTGGCCACGTCCTCGACACCCTGTCCAAGGCGCTTCCGGCCGTGCCCGGGCCGGCGCGTCCCCGGGTGGTCGAGTTCGGGGCCGGGTGGGGGAACCTGACGACCGACCTGGTGGCGACCGGGCTCGATGTCACCGTTGTCGAGCTCGACCCCAAGTTCTGCGCCCTGATCGGCGAGCGGTGCGCGAACGGCCCGGGGGAACTCACCGTGCACGAGGGCGACATGCTGGGCTTTGTCGCGGACAGGCCGTTCGACGCGGCCGTGTTCTACGAGAGCTTCCACCACTGCGCCGACCATCTCGCGCTGCTCGAGCGCCTGCACGACGTCGTCCGGCCGGACGGCGTCGTGGTGTTCGCGGCCGAGCCCGTGCAACGGCTCGGGTATCCGTGGGGGCCGCGGCTGGACGGCCTCTCCGTGTGGTCGAGCCGCACGTACGGCTGGCTCGAGCTCGGGTTCGACACGCGTTACTTCGATTCGGCGCTGGCGCGGACCGGGTGGGCCGGCCGGCGGGTCGGCCTCGGGGCGCGCCCCTCGGAGACCGACGTGATCGTGGCCACGAAAATGCCGCAAAAGTGGCCATGCCGTGACCACTTTTACGGCGCATGATGGCCCCATCGGAATCGGAACACGCAGCCAAGGAGGCCGAAGATGACACTCACCCCGAGCGACCCGGACCAGGAGAGGGCCGACATCGTCGAGACGTTGCAGGGACACCGGAGGTTCCTCCGGCGCACGGTCGAAGGCCTGGACGACCAGGCGGCGGCGAAGCGCACCACCGTCAGCGAGCTGTGCCTGGGCGGCATCGTGAAGCACGTCGCCGAGGTGGAGGAGAGTTGGGTTGGGTTCATCCTCGAAGGACCGAGCGCCATGGCGGGCTTCACCGAGGAGGCCATCGCCGCCCATGTCGCCAGCTTTCGGATGCTCGAGGGAGAGACGCTGGCCGGATTGTTGGCCCACTACGACGAGGTCGCGGCCCGGACCGACGAGCTGGTCGCCACGATGCCCTCTCTCGATCTCTCCCACCCGCTGCCCGAGGCGCCGTGGTTCCCGCCCAACACGCGTCGGTCAGCCCGGCGGGTGTTCATGCACATCGTGGCTGAGACGGCCCAGCACGCGGGCCACGCCGACATCCTGCGCGAGACGCTGGATGGTCAGAAGACGATGGGCTGAGGCCTGTCGGGCCACTGCGCGTGATCGCGGCGATAGCGCCGGGTGCTGCTCGCTGACGTCGAAGCGGTTCGAGGCGAGTTTCTCGCGCCCCGTCAGCCCCAGTTGTTCTGCGCGCTCTCGATCGCCCTCATCCACGCGTCATCGAGCGGGACCACCGGGATCGTGGTGGTCTCTTCGAAGAACGGGGCGTAGGTCGCGGACGTGACCATGTCGACTTCGTCGGTCTCGACGAGGCTGATAAAGGTCTTTCCGTCCCCCGCCGCCCAGGTGGACTCGGTCCCCGGCGGCAAGCCCGCCTTCTGGAACACCTCGAGCGCTTTGCGGGAGTTCTCGATCCCCGGTGCCAGTCGGCTGATTATCAGATGTTTCATGGTGGCCTCCTACCCTGGTCGGCGACCCCATCTCTTCCCATCGAGCGGTGCTACACCCGTATTGGCTGTTATCGCGCACCCACTGTCGAGAGTCAAACGACGAGATGGACACCGTCCCCGCACCGCTCCCGGCCGACACACGGGACGCCGCCGGCATTCACTTTTCCCGGCACCCGAGCCCCGGCGCCGGCGCCGCTCCGCCGATCTCCCCCCGGGCGTACGCCCGGTCGAGCAGCCGCACGTCGGATGCGAGCGTGCGCACCTCGCTGGTGCCCTCGCCGCCGTACTCGTAGCCCTGGGTGTACGCCGTCCCGCTCGGGCTGTCGTCCCGGGTCGTGGGCGTGCCCGGGATCGGCTCGATGCCGGTGTCCTCGTTCCAGTCGTCCCACGACGTGACCATGACGATCGGCAGGGCGGGATCGAGCTCGGGGATCGCCACGCAACGGAGCATCTGGTCGAGCGTGGACGACGGCCCGTCACCGGCCTGCCACTGGCGCGGCTGGGCCGGATGGTTCGTCTCCAGCCGGAAGCCGCGGTCGTTGAAGCCGGGCTGCACCACGGGGAGGACCGGCACCTTGTTGTTCGTCGCGTTGCGGTAGAGCGTGAGGAGGAACCGCTGGTCCGCTGCGATGTTCGTCGTTCCTGGATACCCCGTCGAGTCGTTCGCCGGCCCGTTCGCCTGCTGCGGGTCGCCGTAGTACAAGGTGTACGCGGTCACGGCGTCGAACTGGTCGACCCGGCCCAGCTGCGGCAGCCCGGTGAACACCGGCTCGTTCGGTGCCTGGATCTGGGGCGTCACCCGCCAGTACACCTCGTCGCCGACGAAGAAGGGGTCGGCGTACCCGTTCGCCTTCAGATAGGTGCGTGCCCCCTGCATCATCCCGGCGACGTCGCCCGTGAGCGTCCGGGTGAGATAGAGGTAGACGACGGGCCGCCCCTCGATATGAAGGTAGGACGGATTCGAGAAGTAGTTCTTCGCCAGCGCCAGCATGTCCGAGTCGAAGTGCAGCTCTTCCTGCGCCGAGACCGGCGTCTGCTCGCGCCCGGCGTCGAAGCCGAGGTTCCAGGTCTCGTAGAACATCGCGAACTTCATCTCGTGCAGGTCCGGCGCGGCGAGGAACTCCTTCATGGCGGCGTCGGCGGTGAGGTAGTTGCGGCCGGAGAAGGCGGGGTCGTAGGGCCACCAATCGATGGCGAAGAAATTGATGCCCGCCTTGTGCGCGTTCGCGATGTCACGGGTGGCCGTCTGCGTCTTGTTCGAGTCGATGAGCCCGAAGGGCGGCCGTTGCGGCGGGAGCAGCTGGGAACGCAGCGACCCTCCGGCGATCAGGTTCTCCGGGTTCCACAGGTAGTAGTACGCGCCCACCAGCGGGCGGGTCAGTCCGTCGCTCCGCGCGGCGGACGACGCCCCCGCCCCTCCCGCTCCCGCGCCCGACGAGGCCGTCGCCGCGGCCACCACCAGCACAGCCGCCACCACCGACACCCCGTGCCGGAACGCCCGGACCCGCCGCACCCCTCGCACCAGAGGAGGACCGCTACCGGGTCTCTTGGCGCGGCATCGATTGGTGCAAGGGAACCGGGTACACCGGCTGGTTGTCCGCCGCTTCGACGACGTCGCCCGACGTGCACCCCAGCGCGGCCATGTCGGCCTGCTGGTCGTGCGCGGTGCTCGGCAGCTTCGGCACGGCCACCTGAGCGTGCCCCATGTGTAGCGCCGAGGTCAGGTCGCCCGTGTGCTTGCGGCGCCACGCCGAGATGTTGGGGGCCTTCACCCCGAAGCGCGCCTCGAGGAACCGCAACTGCGACGTGTGGTCGGCCACCTCGGACGCAATGTGCCCGCCGCGGCTGAACGGCGAGATCACCAGCATCGGCACCCGGTAGCCCAGCCCCACCGGCCCGGCCACGCCCTGCGCCGTCGACGGCAGCGGCGACGCCGTGACGTACTCGCCCGCCGTGCCGGCCGGCGCCACCGGCGGCGGCACGTGGTCGAAGATCCCGTCGTTCTCGTCGTAGCAGTGGAACACCACCGTCTTCGCCCAGACCGACTTGTTGGACATCAGCGTCCGCAGCACCTGGCTCGTGTACCACTCGCCCATCGCCGGCGCCGCCGGCGGGTGCTCGTCGTACCCCAACGGCGGCGTCACCCAGCTCACCGCGGGCAGCATCCCCTGCGCGATGTCGGCCGCGAAGTCGTTCGGGTAGAGCGGCAGGAACGCCTTCTGGTACAGCGCCGAGTTCGGGTTGGCGTACTGCTTGAAATACGGAAGGATCGCATCGCTGATCAACAACCCGTGCTGCTCGATGAAAGCGGGCGCGTACGGCGTCCCCACCGGGTTGTACACCTTCCAACTCACGCCGGCATCCTCCAACACCTCGGGCATCGTGTCCCAACTCACGCTGTACACCGCGTCCGAGCTGTCGTTGGTCTCGAGCACCGGCCCACCCGCCACCCCCGCCGGGTCGACCGTGCCCGACAGGCTCATCAATCGGTTCGGGTGCGTCGGGCCCATGACCGAGCAGTGATAGTTGTCACAGATCGTGAACGCGTCCGCCAGCGCGTAATAGAACGGAATGTCGCTCCGCGTGTGGTAGCCCATCGTCACGGTGCCCTGCTCGGGCCCCTCGTACTGGGCCATGGTGTGCGTCGCGACGAACGCGCCGTTGTCGCCGTTCCCTCGGCACAGATGCTGCGGCAGCCAGTCGTGCGTCAGGTCGTGGGTGCACTCGCCGATCCCCGACTTGGTGTCGAGATGGAACGGCAGCAGACGGCTGTCGCGCCCGCCCGGCCAGCGCTGGCTGAACGCACCCAACTTCCCGGCCGGATGATCGTCGAACCCGCGCACACCCGGAAACGTGCCGAAGTAATGGTCGAACGACCTGTTCTCCTGCATCAAGAACACGACGTGTTCGATCGCCCCCAGGTCCGATCCCGCCGGTTTGGTCAAGGCCGCCGCCCGCGCCAACCTCACATCGGCTGCGGCGGCGTTGCCCCGGCTTGCCGCCCCCAGTACCGCCGCACCGCCTCCCGCCAGCGCCGCGGTGAGCAGCGCCCTGCGGTCGAAGCGCGACGCCGCTCTCTTTCCTGTTGGCCCCCCGGCCCCCATGGTCACCTCACACCGTTGCGATCAGATCTGGGTCGTTGTTCTTGACGTTACCCACGCGTTGTCCCACCTGATGGTGCACCACCGTCCCCGCCGGCGGCGGGCGCAACAGTGCCTTGAGCTCCTCGACGTCCTCGTTGGTGGGGTCGAGCCACAGGTCGAACGTCGACGGGTCGAGGATCACCGGCATGCGGTCATGGATGCCCTGCATGTCCGCGCCGCCCGGTGCCGTGATGATGGCGCAACTCCTGATCGGCGGAGCGTCCTCGGGCGCCGACTTGTCGCGCCAGCGCTCGGCCAGCCCGGCGAACGCCATCGGCGCGCCGTCGGCGCGCGTGAAGTAGTTGGGTTGCTTGCCGCCGGTCTTCAGCCGGCGCCACTCGAAGAAGCCGTCGGCGGGCACGATGATGCGCCGCTCTTTGAACGCCTCGCGGAACGACGCGCGCGTGGCCACCGTCTCGCTGCGCGCGTTGATGAGCCGGCTGCCTCCCTTCGAGTCCTTGGACCACCACGGGATGAGGCCCCAGCGGAACGTCATGAGGGTGCGGACCGGATCGTCCCCGTCCTTCTGCGGGCGGTCCCGCACACCGAGCACCTCGTCGGTGGGGGCGACGTTCCAGCTGGGCTCGTGCGCGAAGTCCTCGCCCTCGGCCAGGGTGGCGTCGAAGTAGCGGGCGATCCGCGCCGGAGGGGTGTAGAGGGCGAAGCGTCCGCACATGCCGGCAGCATTGTGACCTACGGGGCACGATCGGGACGCGACACCCCCTGACCTGCGGCTTCGGCTCCCCGAGCAGGGGAGGCACCGCCTCGGTAAGGTACGAACATATGTTCGCTTTCTCCACCACCGGGGCAGCGCCATCCCCCAATCCCGTCACCCCCCGCCGGGACTCCCGGGCGCCGAGGGAGCTTCCCGACGGGCTGGCCGACCGGGTCCGGCCCACGACGCCGGTCGCCGGGCGGACCCTGCCGGTGCCGGCGCCGCTCGCCCCGCTCTTTCCCGGTGGTTCGCTGCGCCGCGGCACGACGACGATCGTGTCGGGGCAACCCGGCCACGGCGCGACGACCCTGGCGCTCGCCCTCCTGGGCGCGGCGTCGGCTGCGGGGAGCTGGTGTGCCGCCGTGGGCCTGCCCGATCCCGGCGTGGTCGCCGCCGCCGGCCTCGGGCTCGATCTGCGCCGGGTCGTCTTCGTACCCCACCCCGGCGCGGGTTGGGCCGAGGCGGCCGGTGACCTTCTCTCCGGCGTCGACGCCGTCCTGGTGCGCCCGCCCGGCCGGGCGCGCCTCACCGCGGCCCGTCACCTCACCGCGCGTGCCCGCGACCGCCAGGCCGCGCTCGTCGTGTTGCTCGAGGGAGCGGGGAGCTGGCCCGAAGGTGGTGACCTTGCCCTCGCCGTGGGAGCGGTCGAGTGGGAGGGCGTCGGTCGCGGCCACGGCTACCTACGCGGCCGCCGGGCCGAGGTGCGCGTGAGCGGACGCCGCGCCGCCGGCCGGATGACCGAGTGCTCGTTGTGGCTGCCCGCCGACTCCGGCGCGGTGGCGACAGCGGAGTCGCTGTCGGACGGCGCGGCATGAATCAGGCGGTGGTGAAGCAGAAGTAGAAGCAGAAAGCGGTGGAAGGCAGTGGAACGGTTGGTCGTCATCTGGTGCCCCGGGCTCCTCGAGGAGGGGCAGCGGGGTGAGGAAGCCCGTCGCTTCGCCCGCGTCCTGGCGCGGGCAGGCGAGCTCTGTCCGTGGGTGCATCCGATCCGGCTCGGGGTCGGCGCGCTGCCGGCCCGCGGCCCGGCCCGTTTCTTCGGCGGCGAGGAGGCGGTCGTGGCGCGTCTGGCCGCAGCCATCGGGGCGCTCGACGAAGTCGACAATCTCGACGACGTCGACAAAGTGGGCGAGGAGGCCAAGATCGGCATCGCCGAAGGGCTCTTCGCCGCGATGCTGGCGGCCCGCTCGGAGCTGATCGTCCCGCCGGGGGGCACGGCCGACTTCCTCGCTCCGTGGTCGGTGGCCACGTTGGCGCGCCCCGATCTGGCGGTCACCTTGCAACGCCTCGGGGTCACGACGCTGGGCCAGTTCGCCGCGTTGCCGGCGGCGAGCGTTTCGGACCGCTTCGGCGCGGACGCTGCCGCCTGTCACGCGGTGGCGCGCGGCGAGAGCGGGGAGCTGGCGGGGCTGCGCGACCGCGCCATCGCCCGTCGCTTGCGCGTCGCGAGCGGCGAGGACCCCGACCGCCCACCCGGCGCGCCGCGCCCGCCCTCGCAGCCCGGCTTCTTCGGTGGCGCGTCGGAGGCCGACGCGCGCGCCGCCCGCTCCTTC
Organism: Acidimicrobiales bacterium; assembly: GCA_035569675.1. GTDB lineage: Bacteria > Actinomycetota > Acidimicrobiia > Acidimicrobiales > RAAP-2 > Bog-473. The sequence continues at coordinate 27,080 of DATMMN010000145.1, forward strand.
GTGCTGGTGCAGGAGCGCCTCGGGATCGAGGCGGTGCTGATCGGCCGCCTCCGGGGTGGGCGCGACCCCGCCGGTCAGTCGGTGCTGGTCCCCTGGGGCAGCCCCGACCCCGACAGCACCCCGAGCCCGGGCGGCCCGGCGACCGGCGCGCCGTGGCCGGGCCGGCTGCCGCCGCCCGCGCCGACCGACGTGCTGCAGGTGCCCCGGCCCGCCGAGCTGGTGGACACCGACGGCAACGCCATGGTGGTGAACGGTCGTGGGCTGTTGACCGCGCCGATCGACCGCCTGTCGGTCGACGGCGGGCCCTGGGAAAAGGTCGCCGCGTGGGCGGGTCCCTGGCCGGTCACCGAGCGTTGGTGGTCCGTCCGTCGCCGCCGGGCCCGCTTGCAGGTCGTGACCGAGGAGGGCGTGGCGCGTCTGCTCTGTTCTGAGCGCGGACGGTGGTGGGTCGAGGCGCTCTATGACTGAGTCGGTTGAGTACGCCGAACTGCACGTGCACTCGGGGTTCAGCTTCCTCGACGGGAGTAGCGACCCCGAGGAACTGGTGGCCGAGGCCGACCGGCTCGGATTGGCTGCGCTGGCGTTGACCGACCATCACGGCTTCTACGGCGTGGTGCGCTTCGCCGAGGCGGCGCGGGTGTGCGGGCTGCCGACGGTCTTCGGGAGCGAGGTCACGCTCGCGCCCGCCGGCCTGCGCACGGGCGAGCCCGACCCGACCGGCACGCACCTGGTCATCCTTGCCCGCGACCCCGACGGCTACGCGCGGCTGTCCACCGTGCTGGCCGACGCGCACCTCGAGGGCGGCGAGAAGGGAAAGCCGATCTTCACCCTCGACGCGTTGGCCCGCGCCGCGGGCGGGCACTGGCTGGTGCTCAGTGGTTGTCGGAAAGGGGCGGTCCCCGCCGCGCTGATGGAAGCAGGGCCCAGCGCGGCCGCCAAGGAAGTCGGACGCCTCATTGACGCCTTCGGGCGCGCCAACGTCGCCCTCGAGCTGTGGGACCACGGCGATCCGATCGACGCCGCGCGCAACGACGCACTGGCGCGCCTGGCTGTCGAGTGGGGCGTCGACGCGGTCGCCACCAACAACGTGCACTACGCGACGCCGGCCGGGTTCCGCCTCGCCACCACGCTCGCCGCCGTGCGGGCGCGCCGCCCTTTGGCCGAGCTCGAAGGCTGGCTGCCCCCGGCTCCGGTGGCCTGCCTGCGCTCCGCCGGCGAGCAGAGCCGGCGCTTCGCGCGCTGGCCCGGTGTCGTCGAGCGGGCCGCCGAGCTCGGGCGCGCCTGCGCGTTCGACCTTCGCCTCGTGGCGCCGCGGCTGCCCGACTTCCCCGTCCCCGACGGCATGACCGAACAGAGCTACCTGCGCCACCTGGTGCACGAGGGGGCTTTGGTTCGGTACGGGCCGCCGGAGTGCGAGCGCGTGGCGGGGGCGTGGAAGCAGATCGAGCACGAGCTCGACGTGATCGGCACGCTCGGCTTCGCCGGCTACTTCCTCGTCGTGTGGGACATCGCGCGGGTGTGCCGGGAGCTGAACATCTATTGCCAGGGGCGTGGGTCGGCGGCGAACTCCGCCGTCTGTTACGCGCTCGGCGTCACCAACGTCGACGCGGTCGACCTCGGGCTGCTGTTCGAGCGGTTCTTGTCGCCGGCGCGGGACGGGCCACCGGACATCGACGTGGACATCGAGTCGGAGCGCCGCGAAGAGGTGATCCAGTACGTGTACGAGCGCTACGGCCGCCGGCACGCCGCGCAGGTGGCCAATGTCATCACCTATCGCCCCCGTTCGGCCGTGCGCGACGTGGGCAAGGCGTTCGGGTTTTCGCAAGAACAAGTCGACGCGTGGTCGGCCGGGATCGATGCGGGGCACGGGCGGGGGCCGTCGTCGGCGGCAGCGGTGCACGAGACGGTCGACCCGGCGGGTGGGGTCCCGGCGCTGGTGGCCGAGCTGGCTGCCGAGCTGCTGGACCGGCCGCGCCACCTCGGCATCCACTCGGCCGGCATGGTGCTGTGCGACCGGCCCGTGGTCGAGGTGTGCCCGGTCGAGTGGGGGCGTATGGAGGGCCGCTCCGTGCTGCAGTGGGACAAGGACGACTGCGCCGCCATCGGGCTGGTGAAGTTCGACCTGCTGGGGCTCGGCATGCTCGAGGCGCTGCACCGCATGGTCGACCTCGTGCGCGACTTCTACGGGACCGAGGTCGACCTGGCCCAGCTGCCGCAGGAGGACGCGGTCTACGACCTGCTGAGCGCGGCCGACACGGTCGGGGTCTTCCAGGTCGAGAGCCGGGCCCAGATGGGGACGCTGCCGCGGGTGCGGCCGCGCACGTTCTACGACATCGCGATCGAGGTGGCCTTGATTCGGCCGGGGCCGATTCAGGGGCACGCGGTCAACCCCTACATCCGGCGCCGGCGGGGCGAAGAGCCGGTGACGTACCTGCACCCGTTGCTCGAGCCGATTCTCGAACGGACGCTCGGGGTGCCGTTGTTCCAGGAGCAGCTGATGGAGATGGCGGTCGCCATCGCCGGGTTCTCGGCGGCCGACGCTGACGAGCTGCGCCAGGCCATGGCGGCCAAGCGTTCGGCGGCGCGCATGGAGAAGATGCGCGCTCGTCTGTACGAGGGCATGGCGGAGCGGGGTGTGACGGGCGCGGTGGCCGACCAGGTCTTCGACGCGCTGGCGGCGTTCGCCAACTTCGGGTTTCCCGAGTCGCACTCGGTGTCGTTCGCGTATCTTGTGTACTCGTCGGCCTGGTTGAAGCTGCACTACCCGGCGGCGTTCACCGCGGGGTTGTTGAACTCGCAACCGATGGGCTTCTGGTCGCCCCAGTCACTGGTGGCCGACGCGCGGCGTCACGGGGTGCGGGTGCGCCGGCCGCACGTGAACCGCTCGGAGGTGGGGGCGTGTTTGGAGGGGGTGCGGTCGGACCCGGTGCTGCTGCTGGGGCTCGGGTCGGTGCGCGGGGTGGGGGAGGCGACGGCCGAACGGATCGTGGCGGGACGGCGGGAGCGGCCCTGGTCGGGGAGCGAGGACCTGGTGCGGCGGGCGGGGGTGACGCAGGCCCAGCTCGAGACGCTGGCGGCGGCGGGGGCGTTGGACCCCGTGGGCGAGGACGTGCCGGGGTCGGTGACCTCTCTGCGCCGGCGTTTGTTGTGGGGGGCGGGGGCGGCGGCTCAGGGGACGCCCGACCGGCTGCCGGGCGTGGTGGTGGGAGCCGAGGCGCCGCCGCTGCCGGAGCCGAGTTTGTACGACTCGGTCGCCGATGACCTGTGGGCGCTGGGGCTGGCGCCCGAGCGCACGGCGATGCATCTGGCGCGGGAGCGGCTCGAGGCGATGGGTGTGATGACGGCGGTGGCGCTGGAGTCGTCGTCGTTCGCCGACGGGGACCGGGCGGTCGTGGCCGGCGTGGTGACGCACCGCCAGCACCCCGAGACGGCGCGCGGCGCGGTGTTCCTCAACCTGGAGGACGAGACTGGGCACGTGAACGTGGTGTTCTCGCGGGGCGCCTGGGCGCGCTGGAAGCACGTGGCCCGGCACACGCCGGTCCTGTTGATCCGCGGCCGCGTGCGCAAGGGCCAGGGGGCAGTGAGCTTCGACGCCGAGCGGGTCGAGGCACTCGTCGTGGGGACGGCCGTGCCGGCGAGCCGGGACTTCCGCTGAACGAGGTCTTGGGTCGAGGCCCTAGCCTGAGCCATGCACGGTCCGCTCCGGCCCGCTCGCCGGGCCAGGCGGGACCGATCGTCCGAGGAGGGAGCACCATGCTGCTGAAGGGACTGAACCACGTCGGCCTGATCACGAACGACGCGACCCGCCTGAACGACTTCTACAAAGAGGTCTTCGACGCAGAGATCCTGCGGGACGGTTCCGAACTCCCCGATGGCAAGGGCCCCCGGATGTCCATCATCAAGATCGGGGACTGGGCCGAGCTCAACGTCTTCCAGATCGAGGGGAACACCGAAGCCGACCGCCAGACGCCGATGTTCGGCCGCGGCCGGCTCGACCATTTGGCGTTGCAGGCGGATTCGCTCGACGCGTTCGAGACGATCCGCTCGCGGCTGATGGAGCGAGGTGCGGCGGACGACTTCGTCACCGACTTCGGGCCGATGCTGAGCCTCTTCTTCCGGGACCCCGACGGTCTGGAGTGCGAGTGTTGCGTGGAGAACCCCGACGCCGTCCCGGGTGAGTTCCACCCGCCGGGAACCAGGGCGGCGCGCTACTCCTGAACCGCGACGGCCGCGGCAGTTCTTTGCTGGGTCTTTGACGGCTCCGCTGAGATGCGAAACGCGCCGAGCATGTCGGTGATCAACGCCAGGACTTCGCTGCGGGCCTCGCCAGGGTCATTGGACTCGGCGATATAGAGGCAACCCTCACCGAGCGCCCCCATCAGCAGCAGCGCCAGCGGGCGAAGGGGTCGTCGTTCGAAGACTCCGGCGTGCATCGCCTTACGCAACGCCCCGCGGAGCGCGACAGCGCCGAAGCGGTTCTCGATTTCCCGCACTTCGTACCAACCGAGGACGGCGCGTGCGTCCTGCAGGGCGATGGTGCGTATGGCTGGATCGAGGTGCGCGTCGATCCACAGCGCGCAGCCGTCCAGGAGCGCGGTCCACGAGTCGGGCCCGAGAAACTCGGCCGCCGCCTGATCGGTGACCTCGGTGTGGACCTGTTCGAACACGGCCCGGAACAACCCCTCCTTGCCGTCGAAGTGGTGGTAAACGGCGCCTTTGGTGACGCCGGCCCGGGCCACGATCTCGTCGATGGAGGTGTCGACGTACCCCTTCTCGCCGAAAAGCTCGCGGGCGGCCCTGACCAGCGATGCCCTGGTCGCGTCGCCCTGCGCGACGCGGCGGTCCTGCCGCCCCTTGACATCCGTACCTTTGGTATGCATAATAACGTACCAATCGTATGTGAGAGAGATACTCTCAGTATGGTATCAGGTTGGAGGTTGTACGCATGCCGAAGTACGTGATTGAGCGGGAGCTCCCCGGAGCAGGCAAGTTGACGGCCCAGGAACTTCACGACATCAGCGAGAAGTCCAACAAGGTCATCGCGAGCCTGGGCCCCGAGATCAAATGGCTCCAGAGTTACGTCACCGACGACAAGATCTACTGCGTCTACGTCGCACCAGACCCGGACGTCATCTTCGAGCACGCTCGCTGCGGCAGCTTCCCCTGCGACAGCGTCTCGCTGGTCTCGACGGTCATCGATCCTTCGACGGGGGACTGACTCCGTTTCGACGGGGGCTCGCTTCAGCTGCCGAGCGCGGCTGCTTTCACGATGAGGTAGTCGCGCTCGCGCGTGTTGGCGGAGGCCCCGGCGGCTGTGATGTATTCGGCCCTGGCTGCGTCCTTGTCTCCACTCATCTCCAACAGGTGTGCCCGTACGGCGTGGACGCGGTGGGATTCGTAGAGCGTGTCACTGGTCGCGAGCTCGTCGACAATGACGAGCGCGGCGTCGGGTCCTTCCACCATGGCCACGGCGACGGCGCGGTTGAGGCGCACGACCGGGTTGTCGGTGCGGCGCTCGAGGAGCGTGTAGAGCGCCAGGATCCGCGGCCAGTCCGTCTCCTCGTGGCTCGGGGCCCCGTCGTGGAGTGCGGCGATGGCCGCCTGCGCGGTGTAATCGCCGACCGGGCTGTGTTCGAGGGCGGTTGCAACCAACGAAGTGCCCTCGACGATGAGCGAACCGTCCCACAGAGTGCGCTCCTGCTCTTGCAGCGGCACGAGGGCGCCGGCCGCGGTCGTGCGTGCCGGTCGCCGTGCCTCGGTCAGCAGCATGAGGGCGAGCAGGCCGGTGACTTCGGCCTCTTCGGGCGCGAGGTCGTGCAGCAGGCGCCCGAGCCGGATCGCCTCGGCGGACAGGTCCGCACGCTCGAGCTCGGGACCGTGGCTGGACGCGTACCCCTCGTTGAAGACGAGGTAGACGACGCGTACGACCAGGGCCAGGCGTTCGCCCCTCGCGTCGGCGTCGGGCAGGGCGAACGGCTCATGCGACTTGGTGATGGAGCCTTTGGCCCGGCTGATCCGTTGCGCCATGGTCGCCTCGGGGACCAGGAACGCGGCGGCAATCTCTTTGGTGGTCAACCCGCCGAGCGCACGGAGCGTCAGAGCTACCGCGGCGGCCGGCGGCAGAGTGGGATGGCAACACATGAAGAACAGGACGAGGGTGTCGTCGCGCCCGGGTCCGGGTTCGGGCGGTTCCCTCGACCAGGACGCGGCGAGGTCTTGCCGCCGCCTTCGCGCTTCGTCACTGCGGTAGAGGTCCGTCATGCGCCGGGACGCAGCTCGGACCAGCCACCCGAGCGGGTTGTCCGGGATGCCCTTGGACGGCCATGTCGTGCTGGCGGCCAGTAGCGCCTCTTGGACGGCGTCCTCGGCATCGTAGAAGTGCCCGTAGCGGCGGACGACGACGCCGAGAGCCCGCGGCGCGAGCTCGCGCAGCAGGCCCTCGACGCGATCGGGGACGTCGCCTTCGCCGTCGATGCTCACACCTCCGGGTCGGGGGCGGCCATCACCTGGCGCACCTCGATCCGCTGGCGGATCGGTGCGCCGCCCTGGCCGGGTGCCGCCGAGATCCGGGCAGCGATCTCGACCGCCCGTTCGGGCGTGTCGACCTCGACGATCCGGTAGCCAGCCAGCAGCTCCTTGGCCTCGGGAAACGGTCCGTCGGTCACGAGCGGTGTGGTGCCGTCGGACACGACATAACGGGCCTCGTCGGGACCGGCCAAACCCTGGGCGTCGATCAGCTCACCGAGCTCCTCGAGCTGGCGGTTGAGCGTCAACTGGAACTGCACGTGAGCGGCGACCTCCTCGGGGGTCCACTCGTACATCGGTGCACAGTCACCCTCGATGCCTCCGTAGTTCTGCAGCAGCATGAATCGCATTGCTCCATCCTTCCTCGTAGGGCGCCTGGGTGGCGCCGTTCGGGAAGGTGTCGGAGCCGGAGTCGGGTTCTCGACACCTTCCGGAAGCAATTTCCGAACAGGTGGCAGACTGTCCCGACCTCGTAGACAAGGAGCGACCAGGTGATCCGACTGTCCGTGTTCTACCCCTCATCGGAGGGTTCCACGTTCGACCACGACTACTACCGGGAGAAGCATGTGCCGCTCGCCGTTAAGGCGTGGGGCCTTACCACGGCGGACATCGACAAAGGCGTCGACGGCCCGTATGTCGCGGCCGTGCACTTCGAGTTCGACTCGGTCGAGGCCATCCAAGCGGCGATGGCGGCCGAGGCCACCGGCGAGGTACTGGCCGACGTGGCCAACTACACGAACATCACGCCGGTCCTCCAGACGAGCGAGATCATCCCGCTCGGCTGACGCCGAAGCGCGCCCGTTTCAGCGGACGGCGACCGCCAGTGTCGCCGTCACGGGGCTCGCACCCTCATCGTGGGGCAAGCGCAACGTGAGCTCGCCCGTGTCGGTGAAGGTGCCGCTGCCACCGTTGGGCGGGGCGTAGAACAGCGTCAACCCGTCGCCGGCGTGCGCACACGCGTTCGCGGAATTCTGCGTGCGTGGTGTGCGTTGCTTGTCGTGTAGGACGACGTCGCGGCCGGTTGCAGTTGCGGTGCGAACAGCCCACTCCGTCAGGTGACGACGAGACCTCGTCCCGTTACGAGTGGCAGGTCGAGCGCGGTCACCAGGCCCGGCGGTGCGCTGATGACCGCCGGGACCGCGTTGACAAGACGCATCGCGGTCGCCTTCAACCCGGCGGTGTTGTGGTCACCGTCGGTGCCCATCAACTGCAGGTCGATCGTGTAGTTGGGCTCGCCTGTGATCTGCACCCGGTAGCAACCCTGGCCCGCCGGCTTGGGCCACTCGGCGCCGAGGTCGTCGCGCAGCCGCGTGACGTGCTCGACGACGACGACAGCACGGTCGCCCACCATCCCCCGGACCTCGAAGTGCAGTGCGGCGGCCGTGCCCGCCTTGATGGTGCCGGCGTCCACCTCGAAGTCCTCGGGCGCGGCCTCCCGCTCGTACCACTCGGTCACATCGGTCAGGGTCACGCCGAGGCCGGCTGCGATCTGGCGTACCACGCTGCCCCAGGCCATGGTCAGCACGCCAGGCGACAGCAGGAAGGGCACGTCATGCAGGTCCCGACCGAAGCCCATGATGTCGAAGAGCACCATCGGCTGGTTGTAGGTGTTGTAGTTGAGGATCTCCGCGCACCGAACCTCCTCGATGCGCTCGCAGACGCCGGAGAGGACCAGGGGGAGCGCGTCGTTGGCGAATCCGGGGTCGACGCCGTTGACGAACAGCGAGACGCCGGCGCGTTCGGCGGCCGCGATGACGGGCGCGGCCATGGGGTCGTCCGGGGCCGGGTATTGCAGCATGACGGGGCTGGAGGAGACCACGTTGATGCCGGCGGCGAGGAAACGCTCCAGGTCGGCGAGCGCCTCGAAGATGCGGTCGTCGGCCATCGCCGTGTGGACGATGCAGTCAGGACGGAGCGCGAGCAGTGCGTCGATGTCGCTGGTGGCCGACACACCCAGGGTGTGACCGAGCCCGGCGAGCTCGCCAGCGTCCTTGCCGACCTTGTCAGGATTGGAGACGAAGAGGCCGACCAGATCGAGTTCGGGGTGGGCGTCGATGCCGGCGAGCGCGTGGCGCCCGACGTTTCCCGTGCTCCATTGGACGACGCGGTACGGCATGTCTGTTCTCCTAGAGGTCGGGGATCGGGAATTCGAGGTTGGGCGACTGCAGGCCACCGTCGACCTCGATCACCTTGCCCGTCACGTAGGCGCCGGCGGGTGAGACGAGGTAGAGGATGGCTGCGGCGATGTCCTCGACGTGCCCGATCCGCTTGAGCGGCGTGAGGTCTTCCATCGCTGTGCGCAACTCCTCGGTCGACATGACGATGTCGAGGGCGGAGGTCGCCGTCGACCCGACGCCGATGGCGTTCACACGGATCCGGGGAGCCAGGTCCCGCGAGGCGAGGCGGGTGTACTGCTCGACCGCGCCCTTCACCGTGCCGTAGCCGACGTAACCGCGGCCGGCGACGTGTCCCATGACCGAGGAGATGCTCACGATGGCCCCACCCGGATGATCGCCTTCGAGCATCCGCGGCACGGCCGCGCGGAGCAACGCGTGGCCGGCGGAGACGTTGAAGCGGAAGGCTTCTTCGAGGAAGCGAGGCGAGGTATCGAGGAAGGGGCGAGGCATGGTGCCGCCCATGTTGTTGACGACGATGTCGAGCCGGCCGAACTCGTTGTGCGCCGTCTCGGCCAGTGAGGCCATGAGGTCGAAGTCCGTCAGGTCCCCGGGGACGACGACGGCGCGACGCCCGGCCGCCTCCACCTGCTTCGCCACCTCACGCAGCTGGTCCTCGGTGCGGGCGGCCAGGACGACGTCCGCCCCGGCCTGAGCCAGTGCGACAGCCGCGCCGGCACCGATGCCGCGCCCGCTGGCGGTCACGATGGCGACCTGGTCCGTGACGAGGAACTTGTCGAGGATCATCCGGCGAATGTAGTTGGCCGCCACGAGCCGAGCCGATGGGTCGCTGCAGCCGAGGGGCGCGCGAGTCAGCGATGGGGCCGAAGACGCCGGCGGAGTCCAACCGGAACGGCGCAAAACCACGAGACCGAGCCGCCGCGGGCGACGGCTCCCGCCACCCGGGACGAACCCATACTCAGCCGTGGGGGAACACGCGCTGCCGGGGCCTCACTGCCAGCGCCTTCGGCCACCTGACTTCGATGCTAGGGAAGCCCGGATGCAGCCTCTAGGGCCAAAGGTCCCGGCAGCCGACGCACCTGGTGACACTCTGTCGATGACGACGACGTTGTGGTCGAGTTCTGGCATCAGGCCTCTCCGGTTTGCGCTGGTAGGTCCGGCTGCGCCGACTCCGCCTTCATGACCCGCTGGGCCCAATCCCCGAGTTCGTCCGTGACCGGGAAGGCATTCGGCATCACCTTGGCCTTGACGTCGTCGGGCAGGCTCAGGTCGCCGCCGGTGTGCCCGACGCTGAAGACGCGTTCGGGCCGAGAGCGCCCGATCATCGCCTGGAACCAGCGCAGCATCGTGCTGGCGCGGTGGCCGAACCCGTTCAGGAACCCGATGTGGACGAAGAACCAGACGACCCAGCCGGGGAAGCCGCTGAGACGGATCCCGCGCACGCTCACGATTGCCTTGAAGCGGCCGATGGAGGCGGCGCTCCCGAGGTCTCGATAGGTGAACGGCACGGAGTCCTTGCCGGCGATCCTTCGTTTGATCGTGTTGGCAGCGTGGAGGCCACCTTGCATGGCCACCTCGCACACGCCGGGGAGCTGATTGATCGACGCCATGTCGCCGACGGCGAACACGTCGGGGTGGCCCGGAAGGCTGAGATCTGGCAGGACCGAGATCCTCCCGGCGCGGTCGATCTCGGCGCCGGTTGCCTCGGCGAGGAGGCCAGCCAGGGGGGACGCCTGCACGCCGGCCGCCCAGATCACGGTCCCGCTCTCGACGCGGCTCTTCTTCTCGTCCGCGCTCTGGGCGTCGACGCCGAACGGATCGACGCCGGTCACACGAAGTCCCATGCGAAGCTCAACCCCCATCTTTTCGAGCTCCGAGCGGGTGCGACCGGACAGACGGTCTCCGAAGTTGGCGAGGGGTTCGGAGCCGCCGTCGATCAGCACCACCCGGACCGAGGCGGGGTCGATCGTTCGGAACTCATGGCGAAGGCTCCGGGCGGCGAGCTCCCGGATCTGACCCGAGAGCTCGACGCCGGTCGGGCCCGCGCCGACGACGACGAAGGTGGTCCAGAACCGCTGGAGGGCGGAGTTTGGCATCGTCTCCGCGAGTTCGAGGGCGCCGTAGACGCGCCGGCGTAACTCCATGGCGTCGTCGATGGTCTTCATGCCGGGTGCGATCAGAGCGAACTCGTCGTGTCCTAAATACGACTGCCCGGCGCCGGCCGCCACGATGAGGCTGTCATAGGGGTATTCGTCGTTGCGACCAGGGACCGATTGTGTCTGTACGAGCCGGCGTTCGAGATCGAAGCCCGTGACAGAGGAGAGGACGACGCGCACGTTCGGGTGCTTGCGCAGCATGTGGCGCAGAACGGGGGAGATCTGCCCCGGCGAGAGGATGCCGGTCGCCACCTGGAAGAGAAGCGGCTGGAACAGGTGGTGGTTGCGCCGGTCGATCAGCGTGATGTCGATGTCGCGGGTGCGGGCCAGCAGTCTCGTTGCCGGGAGGCCTCCGAAACCTCCCCCCACTACCACGACACGATGCGCCGGAGCAGTACTCGTACTCACGGGTGCCCTCCTTCTTCTGCCTCGTCCACCGCGTGGCGTGCCGGCTGGTCCCTACGGCCGGGTTCGTCCCGTTCTCGGAGTTACCGGGTGCCGGCCGCTGGTGCCTCCTCGGCCTCGATGAGGCGTCCGACGGCGTCGATCAACGCGAGGTGGGTGAACGCCTGGGGGAAGTTGCCGAGATGTTCCCCGGTCGAGGCGTCGATCTCCTCCGCGTAGAGCTGGAGCGGGCTCGCGAAGTTCAACAGCTTCTGGCACAGGGCGCGGGCTCGCTCCTGCTCGCCGACCATGGCCAGCGCGGTGACGAGCCAGAAAGAGCAGATGGTGAACGTCCCCTCTTTGCCCGCGAAGCCGGTGTCGGTCGTGTCAACCTTGTAGCGGAGGACCAGACCATCCTCGGTGAGGTCGTCCGCGATGGCGAGGACGGTGGCCCTGACTCGGTCGTCGTCGGGCGGCAGGAAGCCGAGGATCGGGATCAGGAGAAGCGACGCGTCGAGCTCGTCGTTCGCGTAATGCTGGCGGAACCGCCCCTGTTCGTCGACTCCTTTGTCGAGGATCTCGGCCTGCAGCTCGTCCGCCGCTTTGCGCCACTGCTCGGCTCGGTCGGTGTCCTGACGGAACCGGGCCATCTCGGCCCCCCGGTCCATGGCGACCCAGCACAGCACCTTGGACGCCGTGAAGTGCTGGGGGTCACCCCGGATCTCCCAGATACCTTGGTCGGGATCGCCCGAGTGTGCGATCGCGGTGTCGACAAGGTGGGCCACGCCTTCCCAGACCGGGTTCACGATCTGGGAAGCTCCCCGGCGCAGGTTGATGTCCAGTGCGTCGAGCAGCATGCCCCACACGTCGTTTTGGCGCTGGTTCCACGCGCCGTTGCCCACGCGGACGGGACGTGAGTTCCGCCATCCCGACAGGTGGTCGAGGGTCTCTTCAGTGAGGTCCTTGCGGCCGTCGATGCCGTACATGATCTGGAGCTCCCAGTTCTTGCCGGCGTCGGCCGCCACGGCCTCGATGACGAAGGCGAAGTACTCCATGGCCTCCCACTCGAACCCAAGGCGGTAGAGCGAGCGCAACATGAAGGACGAGTCGCGGATCCAGGTGTAGCGGTAGTCCCAGTTGCGAGCGCCGCCGGGCGTCTCGGGTAGCGAGGTCGTGGCGGCCGCCATGATGGCCCCCGTCGGCGCGAAGCTGAGGCCCTTGAGGGTGAGGGCGCTGCGCTCCATGTAGATGCGCCACGGGTGGTCGGGGAAGGTGCCGTTGGAGAGCCAGTCCCGCCAGTAGGTCACAGTTGCATCGAGCTGTGCCTGCGCCTCTCCCAGATTGTCGGGATGGCGGCCCGACCACGAGAGCGCGACGAACGCGGACTCACCCTTGGCGAGAGTGGTGCGTCCGTAGCAGCGAGCGCCGGCCGCCCCGAGACCGAAGGACGAGCGAAGGGTCAGCGACGGGTCGCCCACCGGCGGGCACACGGACATGGTCTCGTAGTCATCCCCCTCGTAGGACCACTGGCCCGTCTGCTTGCCGTATTCGAAAACCGGTACGAGGTTCGCGATGACCTCGACATGGCCCTCGATGCAGGTGGCGACGCGCAAGAGCACGCCACTCGGCGCGGCGTCGCCGGGCGCCCTGCGATAGTCGGTCCGGCGCTGGCCGTCCTCCATGGATTGGACGACGAGCAGGTCCTCGACGACCAGCCATCCCGAAGGTGTGTGCCAGGTGGTCTCGAGTGCCATGGTCCCTGGGATGTAACGCCGGTGGTGCGGGACTTGTGTACTGGTCGGTCCGAAGCGGAAGTTACCGGCGGTCCTGTCCAAGATTGCGCCGAAGATGCTCGGCGAATCTGGGCGGGGAAGGCAGAACCACTCGACGGAGCCATTCGGTGCTACGAGGCAGCTGTTCTCGCAGTCGGAGAGAAAGGCGTAGTCGGCGATGGGGGGGAAGTTGTCGGCGCGCTTCGCGTTTTCACCCACGTCGGGCGCAGCAGCAAGCGGTGCATCCGTCACCTCGACCGATGCTAAGGACGACCGGCCGTTGCTGCAAGCGCCATGGCCGTGTGGGCGCGCCACTTCGTGACGGAATTGTGACAGCGCAGGTTGATGCCCCTTTGGGGCCTGTTGCTTCGCCGGACCGGTCGCTAGCGTGAACAAAGCGGTAGGCCGGGATCTTCCGGCCGCAGGAGGAGGTCAAAATGGCAGAAGAACTTGCTGGCAAGGTCGCCATCGTGACGGGAGGGAACACCGGCATCGGCAAGGCCGTGGTGCTCGCGCTGGCCGAGAGGGGCGCAAGCGTCGTCATCGACTACGTGGCGAACGAGCAGGCGACCGAGGACCTCGAGCGCAAGATCGCCGGCCTCGGAGAGAAGTCGGTGGGCGTGGAGGCGGACGTCTCCAAGGTCGAGGGCTTGCAGCGGATGATCGACACGGCGGTGTCGTCGTTCGGCCGTCTGGACGTGTTGGTGAACAACGCCGGAATAGAGACCCGCTCGAACATCCTCGAAACGACAGAGGCGCAATACGAGAAGGTCCTCGAGATCAACCTGAAGAGCGCTTTCTTCGGGACCCAGTTGGCGGCCAAGCAGATGATCGCTCAGGGTGGCGGTGGGCGGATCATCAACATGACCTCCGTCCACGAGGATTGGCCGATGCCGGGCAACACGCCCTACTGCCTTTCCAAGGGCGGCATGCGCATGCTCACGAGGACGGCCGGCGTCGAGCTCGCCCCCCACGGCATCACCGTGGTCGGCGTGGGCCCCGGTGCCGTCGATACGCCGATCAACACCCAGACCGTGAACGACCCCGCCGCCCTGGCCAAGCTGAACGCCGCCATCCCCCTGGGCCGCTTGGCCGAGCCCGAGGAGATCGCCTCGGTCGTCGCCTTCTTGGCCTCTGACGGCGCGAGCTACATCACCGCCACAACGATCTTCGCCGACGGCGGCATCATGCAAAGCAGCCCCGGGCTCTGATCACTCCGGCGTCGGCCGATCAGGTGGTCTCGGCCACCACCCCGGCGCCATCGTCCGTACCCACCTTGGGGGCCGTCAGCCGCTCCCGGAAGATGTGGTACGCCCAGGCCTGGTAGATGACGACAACCGGCACCATGACGACCGCGACCACCGTCATCACCTTGAGGGTGTAGGGCGGGCTGGCAGTGTTCCCGACGGTCAGGTTGTAGGCGGTGTTGGTTGTCGAGATCATCACCCGCGGGAACAGCTCGGTGAAGATCGACCCCACGGTGCCGCCGATGCCCACGGCCGCGGCCACGAAGGCCCACCCGTCGGCTTTCGACGAGGTCAGCCACGCCGCGGCGATGACGGCCATCAGCGCCAGCGCCTCGAGCGGCTCGGGAACGAAGCCGGTGCTGAGTCCGACGTGGACCCACGTGAAGAATCCGAAGGAGACGACCACCGCGACGGCCCCGATCCCTGTCGCCGCGCGCTGCGCGCGGGCGTGGAGCTCACCTGTCGTCTTCAGCGTGAGGTAGGTCGCCCCCATCAGGAGTGACAGCACGACCATGGTCAGACCCATCCATACACCGAAGGGTGTGAAGAGGTTCCAGAATCCGCCTGTGTACTCGTGCTGTGAGTTGATGGGGAGTCCGTGCAGCAAGTCGCCGAGCGCCAGCCCTATCAAGAACGGGATGACCGCGCTGGCCACTGTCATGCCCCAGCGCCAGAACGTCCTCCAGCGGGGGTCGTCGAACTTGCGCTGGTACTCGAAGGTCAGGCCGCGGACCATCAGTGCGATCAGGAGCAGCACGACCGCCAGGTACAACGCCGAGAACATGGTCGCGTACCAGCCCGGGAACGCGGCGAAGATGGCGGCCCCAGCCACGATCAGCCATACCTCGTTGCCGTCCCAGACCGGACCGATCGTGTTGATCAGCACCCGCCGCTCCATGTCGGTCCGACCCAGGAAGGAGTGCAGCATGCCGACGCCGAGGTCGAATCCCTCGAGGATGAAGAAGCCGACCCACAGCACGGCGACGACGATGAACCAGAAATCTCCGAGTGTCATGGTCTCTCCTAGTAGACGAGGGCCGACTCGTCATCGTCGACGAACTCCGTGCCGGACGCAGGAGATCCGGCTTCCTCGGGTGAGGTGATCTTGGCGAGCGGGTCCTGGCCCAGGGGACGGCGGCTGTAGCGCAGCATCATCCAGGCGTCCGCCACGCCGAGCGCAACGAAGACGGCGAGGAAGACGAGTATGGAGATCCAGATGTCCGTCGCGCTCACGGAGGGCGACACGCCGTTGGCGGTCTTCATCAAACCCTGGACGATCCAGGGCTGGCGGCCGTTCTCGGTGAGCAGCCAACCGGCGGTGTTCATGAGGAAGGGCAGGATCACCACCCAGGGGGCTATTCGCAGGAACCACTTAGCGTGCCCGAGTTTCTTCCGATAGATCAGCCAGCCGCCCCACAGAGCGAAGAGCATGATGAGCGTGGCGAGATAGGCCATGACCCGCATGGACCAGTACTGAATGAAGACGTTGGGCACATAGTTTCCCGGTCCGTACTCCTGCTGGTACTGCGCGTTGAGCTGGTTGAGCCCCTGTACCGGCCCGTTTGGGGAGTTGGTGGCCAGAATCGAGAGCAGCCAGGGGATGTTGATGATCTGCGTTGGGGTCTCGTCGTTGTTCCCGCCGCCGATCTGGATCGCGGAGAACGGACAGTGCGACGGGCAGCTGTTCCACAGCGCCTCTGCGGCGGCGATTTTCATGGGTTGGTACTTCTCTTCGACGACGCCAAGTTCGCTACCCACGAAAATGGCTAGGACGATGGACGGCAAGAGGACGGCCAGAGAGATCACTGCGACCCGCCGGAAGGTCTCGACCGCCTGCTGCCGATGCATCTGCCACGCCGCGACGCCCAGCATGATGATGCTCCCCGTCACGAGGGCGGCGAGTACCACGTGGGGATAGGCCCAGACGAAGGTCGGGTTGGTGAACAGGGCCCAGATGTTGGTCAGCTGCGGCTCACCGTTCTTCATCGTGTAGCCGACGGGGTGCTGCATCCAGGAATTGGCCGCCATGATGAACGCGGCAGACAGGATGGTCCCGGCGGCGACCAGCCAGATGGTGACGAGGTGGGCCCTCTTGGACAGTCGGTTCCAGCCGAAGATCCAGATGCCGAGGAAGGTGGACTCCAGGAAGAACGCGACCAGCCCCTCCATCGCGAGGGGTCCGCCGAACACATTGCCCACCAGGCGTGAGTACGTCGACCAGTTCATGCCGAATTCGAACTCCTGGATCAGGCCCGTCACGACGCCGATGGCGACATTGATGAGGAGAAGGGCGCCGAAGAAGCGGGCCAATCGGCGATAGGTCTCGTCCCCGTTGCGATACCACGCCGTCTCGAGCAGCGCGACGAGGAAGGCGAGGCCCATGGTCACCGGTACGAAGAGGAAGTGGTAGATGCTCGTCATGGCGAACTGCCACCGGGCGAGGTCGAGGTTCACGGTTGGTCTCCCCCTTTGATGATGACGTTGGTGACGTTGGTGACGTTGGTGACGTTCTGCTGTGTCGAAGTGGGCTGGTCGCCAAGCCGCTCCTCCCACCACAACGCGGCGTAACGGCCCCCGGTCGCCAGAAGTGCGGCATGCGTGCCGTGCTCGACGATCACGCCGCCCTGGAGCACCAGAATCTCGTCAACCTGCTCCAGTCCCGAGAGCCGATGGGTGATCAGCAGGGCCGACCGACCCTCTGCCACTGCGAGCAGGTCGGTCGTCAAGGCGTCCGCGGCCGCCCGCTCGAGGTGTTCCGCCGGCTCATCGAGCACGAGAATCGGGAAGTCGGCCAGGAGAGCGCGGGCCACTGCAACCCGCTGGCGCTGGCCGCCCGAAAGGCGCGCCCCCATTGGGCCGACCTCGGTCGACAGGCCGTCGGGTAGGCCGTCGAGCCACGGGCCCAGCCCGACACGCTCGAGGACCCGCTTGAGTTCGACGTCGTCGGCCGAGCGACGTCCGATCCGGAGGTTCTCGGCGAGGGTGGTGTCGAACAGGTGTGCTCGCTGCTCGACGAGTCCGACGATGCGCCGCACGTCGTCCGCGGCATAACGCTCCATCGGCACGCCGTCGAGCATGGCTTCACCGCCGTCGGCCTGCAGGAAGCGCACAAGCACGTCGGCGAGCGTCGATTTGCCCGCTCCGTTCGGCCCGACGAGCGCGACGCGGCGGCCGGGCGACAGCGTCAGGTCGACGCCGCGCAGCGCGGCTCGCCCAGCTCCCGGGTACGAGGCCCACACCGACCGCAGCTCTGCCGTGTGCGGCCCCGAGCCGACCGGCACAGGGTGGAGCGGATCTGTGACGACAGATCGCGTGTCCATGGCGGCGAACACCCGTCCCGCCGCAACGCGAGAGCGCTGAAGGGCCTGGGTTGCGGCCGGCAGGGGAGAGACAACCTCGACCGCGGCGAGTGGAACGAGGACCAACACAGCCAGGAATGCACCGTTCAGGGATCCGCCGTGCGTGGCCCGTACGCCAAGGGTGAGCGCGCCCCAGCTGGCCAGACCGATCAACTCCGTCGTGAGGGCAAGCCCAACCCCCGCCGTTCCCGCCCCACGCCGCGACAGCGAGCGCAGGCGCTTGTCGGCGCGCTCGATCCGGCCGAGCTGCGCCTCGGTCCCCCCCATTACGATCAACTCCGGTGCGCCGTCGACGATGTCGACGACCTCCGCGGACAGTTCGCCGCGGACCGTTGCCTGCTTGGCCTCGGCGCGCGTGGCGAGGTGGCCGGTCAGCCACGGAACGGCCGTCGCTGAGATTGCCAACGCGACGAGCAGCACGAAGCCGGCTTGCGGGAGGACCCACCACATGCCCGCGACCGTGACGATTCCGACGAGCGCGGCCACCGCAAAGGGCTCGATCACCCGCAGCACTACGTCCTGGAGGGAGTCCACATCGTTGACGACCCGCGCCATGAGGTCGCCGCGGCGGAAGAGCGGGAGGGCTGCCGGCGCCGCCGCTTCGAGGCGTTCGTAGACGCGGACGCGCAGGTCGGCCAGCACCCGAAGGCCGGCGTCGTGGCCGACGAGCCGGTCGGCGTAGCGCAGGAAGCCGCGCGAGAGCCCGAAGAACTGGACGCCGACGATGGCGAGCGTCAGCGAGGCCTCGGCCGGGTGCTGAGCGGCTCGCGAGATCAGCCAGGCCGACGTCGCCATGAGCGCGATCGAGGCGCCGATGGCGCCGGCGCCAAGGAGCGAGGCGTGGGTGATCCGCCGCCGCGCGGGCCGCGCAATGGCGAGAGTGCGCAGCGCGCTCGCGGGGCGGTCGTTCACGTGCTTGCCGCTCCTTCGCCCGCGGTTGTCGCGGCGGGCACCGGCAGCGCCGGCAGCTCCACAACCCGGTCGGCCAGCGCCGTCAACGCTGGGCGGTGGGCGACGATGAGGGCCGTGCGGCCGAAGATGAGTTGACGGATGGCGTCGAGGACGTCCGCCTCGGTCTCGTCATCGAGGCTCGACGTCGGCTCGTCGAACACCAACAGCGGGGCGTTGCGCACGAAGGCGCGGGCCAGGGCGAGACGCTGTCGCTCACCGGCCGACAGGCCCGCGCCGCCCTCGCCGAGCGGGGTGTCGACGTCACGCGGGAGCCGACGTACGACCTCAGTCAGCCCAGCCGCATCGAGAGCAGCCGCAATGTGCGCGTCACTCGCATCCGGCCGTCCCAGCCGGATGTTCTCCGCCACCGTGCGGGCGAAAAGGTGCGGGCGCTGCGGCACCCACGCCACGTGGCGCCGCCAGTCCTCGAGGTCAAGGTCGAACAGGTCGACCCCGCCGAGCCGCACGGTGCCCGCATCGGGGCGACGCAGCCCGAGGACGACGGAGAGCACCGTGGTCTTGCCGCACCCGCTCGGCCCGGTAAGCGCGATGGTCTCGCCCGGCTGGACCACGAGCTCGAAGTCGTGCACCGCAGGGAGCCGCCGCCCGGGATAGGTGACGTCCAGTCCCCGGATGACGATGCCGGTCCCGTCGGCGCGCACGCCGCCCCGAGCACCGTCGCCGTCCGGCGTCTCGATCAGGTCGAAGATCTCTTCGGCCGCCTTCATGCCGTCGGCACTCGCATGGAAATGGGTGCCCAGCGCCCGCAGTGGGAGGTACGCCTCCGGTGCCAGCACCAGCACGAAGAGCGCGTCGTGAAAACTCATGCTCCCACCCAGCAGGCGGAGGCCCACTGCAACGGCGACGAGCGCGACGGACACGGTTGCCAAGAGCTCGAGCACGAGCGAGGACAGGAAGGTCAGCCGGAGGGTCCCCATGGTGGCCGAGCGATAGCGGTTCGTGACCTCTGCGATGGAGCGGGCCTGCGCCTTGGCCCGGCCGAACACCTTGAGTGTCGGGAGCCCGGCCAAGACGTCGAGGAAGTGCCCCGCCAGCCTCTGGAGCGCGCGCATTCGCTTCGCGGTGCGGTCCCTTGTGGTCGCCCCAATGAGCGCCATGAACAGCGGGATCAGCGGCACGCTGACAGCGATCAACGCGGCACTCACCCAGTCGGCGCCCGCGACGACGGCGATGATGGCCACCGGGACGATGACCGCCAGGAACACCTGGGGCAGGTAGCGCGAGAAGTAGCCGTCGAGGGCGTCGATGCCGGTGGTCAACAGGACCGTCAGCTGCCCCGTGTCGCGCTGCTCGAGCCCGGATGGCCCAAAGGCGGCGACCCTTGCCGCTGCCGCCTGGCGTAGGTCTGACTTGGCGGCGGCCGAGGCTCGGAAGGCGGCGCGCTCGGCGGCCCAGGCGAGGAGGGCTCGTCCGGACACGACGGCGAGCAGCGCGAGGAGGGGCCCGCGCAGCGATGCGGCACCGCGGTGGTCCAGGAACGCGCCGTTCACCACGGTTGCGATCAGCCACGCCTGCGCGATCACCAGGACCGCGGTCGCGCCTCCGACGCCCACGGAGAGGACGAGGTACGTACGAGTCGCCCGTGCGTAATGCAGCAGCCGGGGATCGAAGGGACCACGGGAATGTCCCGTCGGCTTCGTCACCTCCAATGGCGCCTCTTTCCTCGCCCCGAGATTTGCAGGCCGACCAGGTCTGCGCCACTGATACGCCGAGACGTCCGTGTTCATCTCGGACCTAAGCTCTTGGGGAGCCATGTCCACGACCGCCGCTCGTACCTACACGACCACGGTCGGGAGCCAGACCGTGGAGCTGCCCCTCGTCGCGCTCTCCGACGAGCTCACCATCGCTCTGCTCATCTGTGTTGACCTCGGGGTCGCCTTCGCGGAAACGGCGGGCCGGGAGCTGGCCGAGATGATGCGGCCCGCGGAACCCGAGATTGTCGTCTCAGTTGCGACGATGGGCATCCCCCTCGCGATCGAAGCCAGCCGTGCGCTGGGGATCGACGACTATGTGATCCTGCACAAGACGCCCAAGATCCACCTTGGTGACAGTTGGTCCGAGCCCGTTTACTCCATCACCACCGACAAGCCCCAGCGGTTGCGCATGGATCCGGCCCGGGTTGACGCCGTCCGAGGGCGCCGCGTCGCCATCGTCGACGATGTCATCTCCACCGGTGCGTCCTTGTCGTCGGCCCTGAGGCTCGTCCGGCGTATGGACGCCGAGCCCGTAGTCATCGGCACTCTCATGACCGAGGGTGGCGGTTGGAAGCGCGCCCTCGGCGAGGACTCTGCGCTCGTGCGGACGCTGGGCGCCATGCCGCTGTTCCACCCCGACGGCCACGGTGGCCTGGTCGAGGACTGGGATTAGGCCACTCGGCTCAGGCGGTGAGAAGCCCCTCCGCCCGCAGCAGCCGGTCCTGCGCGTCGGATTCATTCCGCAGCCCTCGCCAGGACAGCACCGCATAGACCAGGCCACCCACCCCCAACCCCATGAAGATGCTGAAGTCGGCGCCCTGGTTGTGGTACGTGACCTCGTTGAGCCAGTGCGGGAGCGTGAAGGGGGGAGTTGTCGACAGGGCGGAGATCGCCGCGAACATCCCGAGCAACTGGGCGGCCCACGCGGGCCAGTGGATGCCGCCCTTGCGCCAGTACAGGGAGTCCTGTCCGGTCTTCTGGAGCTCGCTCGGCACGTAGCGGTAACGCCGAAGGACCCAGTCGACCAGGAAGATGGCGCACCACGGGGCGATCCAAACGATGACAAGGTCGACGAAATCCGTGAGGTACTGCTTGAACGATGAGCTGAACACGGCATACATCGTGATGCCGAAAGCGATGACGCAGTCGACGAGCACCGCTTGATACCGCCTGACCGGGACGCCGATGGCCTGCAGCGAGACGCCCGAGGAGTACATGTCGAGGCTGTTGATGCCGAAGATCTGGACGATGGCGAAGATGAGGAAGACGTCGACGAACCAAGCGGGAACGAAGCTCTGGTGGGCGAAGGGGAGGAGTGCCCCTGCCTTCTCCACCCCGATGTTGGCGATAAACGTCCCGACCACTGCGCCCAGCGTCATGATGAGGATCTCGGGTACGGCGGTGCCGAGGAAGACCCACCCGACGATGCCCCGCTTCGAGGTCTTGGTCGCGCAGTACCGCGTGTAGTCGTTGCCGTTCTCGGTCCAGCCGAGGCCACTCAGGGCGATCGTGAAGGCCAGGCCGGCCATGTAGAGCTGCCACCCCGCGCCGTGCGGTACTGCGTTTAGTTGCGCGTGTGGGATCGCAAACCCGAGCATCACCGCGAAGAGCACAACGAAGGGCGCCACGAGCCAGCGGAGCGTCTTCACGATGGCCGCGTGGCCGAAGAACGGCAGGATCCCCTGAATGAGGACGGCAGCGATCACCAGCACGACCTTGGCGGGGTCGCCAGGAAGGAACCCCGCCTTGATCATCAAGACGATCCCTGCCCCCACGATGAGGATGAGTCCCTCGACCTCGAAGCCGATCTGGGTGATCCAGTTGAAGAACGCGATCGGTCGCGACCCGTTGGGCCCGAAGGGCGCCCGGTTGATCGCCATCACCGTGGTCCCTGCGTTCGGCCCTTGCAAGCTGCACAGGCCCAACAGGAAGAAGGACAGGTTGCCGATGATGATCAGCGACAGCGCCTGCCAGAAGGTGAAGCCGAACGTCATGAGGATGGCGCCGTAGATGAAGTACTCGATCTGCACGCTCGCCCCGGCCCACATGCCGCCGACGTCCCTCGGCTTCGCCCACCGCTCACTCTCCGGGATGAAGTCGATCCCGTGCTGCTCGACGTGGAACGCTTCCTTGGACTCCGGGTCGTGGATGACCGCAAGGTCTTCTGCGTAGTCCTCGGTGACCGTCACCGTTCGCTTACCTCCATTGTGTTCGCCTTGAGAGCATCATGGGCGACCGACAAGGCCCGATGAGGGATCGCAGCTGCCCCCGGCAGCACCCCCGGCCTCACGTCCACTCGCTCGTCCGTCCCAACACGCCAGGTTCGGCCCTCGTCCCTGAGCGAGCGACCGAAGGTTGACGGCCATACCTTTGGTGCTGGTCGAGGCCACGTCAAGCAGCTTTGGCGTAGGCATGGCGGCTCGTCGAGCCAGGCTCGCTCAGCCCCCGAGCTGGATGCGCATGAACTCCACCGCCTTGCCTTGCATCTCGCGGGCCTGGTGCTCGATGAACCGTTCCACGATGGGGCCGGCGCCGAAGATCTTCACTCGGGCGTCGAGAGAGAAGGTCTCGACGGTCGCGCCGTCCTCGATCGCGAGCGCGATCGCTCCATCGATCAGCGTTTTGTCGGCCATCGTCCCCGGCGTCATGGTGAACGTCGACGTCGATGCCGCGGGGTCGAAAGTGCTGACCTCGGTCGTGACGACCTCCTCGCCGAAAATCTTGCGCACAGGTCCCGGCATGTTCGGCTTCTGCCCATACCGAAGGGTGCGCACCAGCCCGGCGGACAGGTCGCCTTCCTGGGACACGACCTCTGCCGACGTCGAGCCGAGCGCCTCGAGATGCATGCGCACCGTGAAATCGGGGTCGAAATAGAGCGCCCAGAACTCCTCTGGCGTGCAGTCCCAGCCGTAGGTGAGCGAGAGCCTCATGGTTGCAGGTCGATCAGCATGTGGTGCCCCAATTCTCCTGTGAGGTCGATGATTATGTGCATGGTGGCGACGCGCCAGCGGCCGGCCAACCTTTCGTAGGTGTGGCGGTACCGCCCCGCGATCACGGGTTGAAGTACGAGCTCGCCGGGCACCGCTTGCAGCACGGTGAAGTACGAGCGGCTCGACGCATGGACTCCGTCATCGGCGATGTCGACGATGACGTTTGTCATGACGTGCTTGGTGCGCGGCGTTCCGTCGTCGTAGCGCCGCGTCGTGTTCGTGTAGAGCTTCTCTATTGCGTCCCGACCCGAGATGGCATCGTCAAACCCTTCGAAGGTCAGGCTGGCGTGCTCGAAGACCTCGGCGACACCGGCGAAGTCTCCTTCGTCGATCCGCTCGGCGTAGGAGTAGATCAGCTTGGTGATGGCATGGACGGCCATCGCCGCCTCGACCGCCGCAGTCTCTTGCGCCTCGGGCACGGCCGTGATTGTGGCACCGATCACTGGCCGAGAAGCCGTCCGAGCACTCCGGCGGTCTTGCTGGGGCGTCCGTGGCGGCCTTCGCTCCGGTCGGCCAGCTTCATCGTCCACAGTCCCGCGTTCACGCCCAGCCAACGCAACGGCTCGGGTTCCCAACGAGGTGAACGATGGTTCACCCAAGGAAGCCTGGTCAGATCGGAGGCCTTTCCGGTGATCAAGTCGCCCAGGGTGCGTCCGGCCAGATTGGACGTCGCCACGCCGTCGCCGACGTAGCCGCCCGCCCAAGCAAGGCCGGTGGCGCGGTCGTAACCGACGGAGGAGTGCCAGTCTCGAGGGATGCCGAGCGGCCCGCCCCACGCGTGGGAGAACCGAACGCCGGCCAGGTCCGGGAACAGCTCGACGAGGGTCTCCCGCAACAAGGCGTGCACCGATGGGTCCGAGTCGAACGAGGGACGGACTGCGGATCCGTAGTGATAGGGCGCTCCCCGCCCGCCGAATGCGATCCGGTCGTCGGCGGTCCGCTGCCCGTAGATGATCATGTGCCGGTGGTCGGCGAAGGTCGGCCGGGTGCCGAGGCCGGCCGCCTCCCAGAAGTCCGGGCCGAGGGGCTCGGTCGCCACCATGAGCGAGTACACGGGCACGATGTCGCGCTCGCTTCCCGGCAGGGTCGGGGTCCAGGCCTCCGTTGCTCGCACGACCACCTCGGCGTGAACGGTTCCGCCGTTGGTCACGACGGAGGGCCCTCTGCCACCGGCGGGACAGATGTCGAGTACCTCGGTGCGCTCGTGGAGGCGCACGCCACGTCGTTCGACCGCGTCGGCGAGACCGCGGGCAAGCAGGGCCGGCTGGATCGCCGCACAGTGGGGCGTGAAGGTCGCGCCCATCGTCCCCGCAGCCCCCACCAACGTTCGGGCCTCCTCCGGGCCGAGCCAGCGGAGATCGTCCTCTCCGAAACCGAGCGACCGGGACTCTTCGAGAGCGGCGAGTGCCCGCTCCTTCTGGGCCTCGCTTCGAACGAGGTCGACGGTGCCGCCCTTCTGGAAGTGGCAGTCGATGCCTTCGCTCGCCGCGCTGGCACCCACGACGTCGACGGTCTCGTGCATGGCGTGGCGCATGGCGCGCATGGCGTCGATCCCGTGCCGACGCGCGAGAGCGCTGTCGGAGGTCGCGAACAACGCCGAACACCATCCACCGTTGCGACCGGACGCCCCAAAGCCGGCGACCTCGCGCTCGAGGACGACGATGCGCAGCGCCGGGTCCGCCAGGGCCAGCGAGTGGGCCGTCCACAGGCCGGTGAAGCCGGCGCCGACGATGCAGACGTCGACCTGGAGATCCTCGTTGAGAGCGGGACGGGCCGGCAGGGGGAGCGGCACCTCCTCCCACCACAGGGAGAGCCGTGTGTATTCGGAAGCCGCTCCGGCTCCCGGCGCTACATCCGGCGCCACGCCTCGACGAGCACCTCGCGCAGCGTCGACGCCATGAAGTCGATCTCCTCTTGCCCGCAGATGAGCGGGGGCGACAACTGGACGACGGGGTCGCCGCGGTCGTCGGCCCGGCAGATCAGCCCCGCATCGAAGAGCGCGCCCGAGAGGAAGCCGCGCAGGAGCCGTTCGGACTCCTCATCGTCGAACGAGAGGCGGGTGTCCCTGTCCTTGACGAGCTCGATCCCGTAGAAGAACCCGGCGCCCCGCACGTTTCCGACGATCGGCAGGTCGTAGAGGCTCTCGAGTGCGGTGCGGAACGCGTTCTCCGTGGACTGGACGTGATCGAGGATCCGCTCACCTTCGAAGACGTCGAGGTTGGCCAGCGCTACCGCGCAGCTGACGGGGTGCCCGGCGAAGGTGAAGCCGTGCAGGAACGACGCGCCGGGTCGGAGGAAGGGTTCCATCAGCCGGTCGGAGGCGATCATCGCCCCGAGCGGCGCGTACCCCGAGGTCAGGCCCTTGGCGACCGTGATGATGTCGGGCTGGTAGCCGTAGCGGAGGGCACCGAACCAGTGGCCGAGGCGGCCGAAGGCACAGATCACCTCGTCGGACACGAGGAGCACGCCGTGGCGGTCGCAGATCTCCCGCACCCGCTCGAAGTAACCCGGCGGCGGAGGGAAGCATCCGCCCGCGTTCTGGACCGGTTCGAGGTAGACGGCGGCGACAGTGTCGGCACCTTCCCGCACGATGGCGCGGTCTATTTCGTCGGCCGCCCATTGTCCGAACGCCACCTCGTCGTCGGCGAAGAGCTCGGCGCGGTAGAAGTTCGTGTTGGGCACCTTGATCGCGCCCGGAACCAGCGGTTCGAACGGCGTGCGCAAGCTGGGGATGCCCGTGATGGACAGCGCACCCATGGACGTCCCGTGGTAGGCGATATCCCGGCTGATCACCTTGGTGCGCTGGGGCTCGCCCGTCATGCGGAAGTACTGGCGTGCGAGCTTCCAAGCCGACTCGACCGCCTCGGATCCACCGGACGTGAAGAAGACGCGGTTGAGGTCGCCGGGAGCCAGGGCCGCCACGCGCTCGGCCAGCTCCACCGCACGGGGGTGGGCGTAGGTCCACAGCGGGAAGTAAGCCAGCGTTCCCGCCTGCTTGGCGCCCGCCTCTGCGAGCTCCGTCCTGCCGTGCCCGAGTTGTGACGTGAACAGCCCGGCCAGGCCGTCGAGATAGCGCTTCCCGTGCTGGTCCCACACCCACGCGCCCTCGCCACGCACGATGACCGGCACTTCGTGGTCCTCGTAGGAAGCCATCCGGCTGAAGTGCATCCAAAGATGACGTCGTGCCCGTTCGCTCAGGTCCATGTTCTCGGGACTGGTGTTGCTCATCGATCCTCCGCTCGGGACACGCCGCTCAGCGGGTGCCCCACGTATACGTCTGCTTGGCCAACTTCAGGTACAAGAAGGTTTCGGTGGCCCGGACGCCCGGAATGCAGCGCACCGAGTCGTTGAGGACCTGGAGGAGACGCTCGTCGTCCTCGCACACGATCTCGACGAGGATGTCGAACGATCCGGCGCACATGACCACATAGTCGACCTCGGGCAGCGAGGTGAGCTTCTCCGCGACCCGTCGCACGTCGCCCTCCACAGAGACCCCGATCATCGCCTGGCGCGTGAAACCCAGTTGGAGCGGGTCGGTGACGGCGACGATCTGCATGATCCCCGATTCGCGCAGACGTTGGACCCGGCGTCGCACGGCGGCCTCGGAGAGCCCGACCTCCTCGGCGATGGCGCCGTAGGGCTGCCGGCCGTCGCGCTGGAGGGCCTCAATGATGGCTCGGTTCGGTCCGTCGAGGAGCGTGCCGGACGACCCTCCGGCGTCGTTCTGTGCGTCGGCTTCCTCGTGCCCGTGCGTCTCGGGCATCTCGCACCTCTCTAGCCTCGGGGGGCCTTAAATTCTGCTGTGCAGAATTGTGTCATCTGCACGGCCCCAGTCAAGCAGAATTCGTCATGTTGGGCTCTCTATATTGCGAAAACGCTTGTTGGAGGTGGGTCTCCTGTGATTCTGTAGGTCGGGACTGGACTCACCTGGCGAAAGGGAGCGGCATGCAGAGATTGCAGAATTTCGTCGGCGGCGCTTACTGCGATGCCGAGGACGGTCCACTCGCCCCACTGATCAACCCTTCGACGGGTGAGGCTTTCGCCGAGGCGCCGGTCTCGGGGCCGGCGGACGTCGACCGTGCCCTGGCCACGGCGGCCGAGGCCTTCTCCTCGTGGCGCCGCACGACCCCGTCCGAGCGCAGCCTTGCGCTGATCCGGATCGCCGACGCGCTCGAGGCGCGGGCCGAGGACCTTGTCCGCGCCGAGTCCGAGAACACGGGGAAGCCCTTCCAGCTGACCATGGACGAGGAGATCCCTCCAATGGTCGACCAGATCCGCTTCTTCGCCGGAGCCGCCCGGCATCTTCAGGGCCTTGCGGCCGCCGAGTACATGGCGGGCCACACCTCGTACATCCGTCGCGAGCCCATCGGCGTCTGCGGTGCGGTGACTCCGTGGAACTACCCGATGATGATGGCGGTCTGGAAGTTCGCCCCTGCGCTCGCCGCCGGCAACACCATGGTGCTGAAGCCTTCGGACACGACGCCGGTCACGGCACTGCTGATGGCTGAGATCATGGCCGAGCACCTCCCGCCCGGCGTCTTCAACGTCGTGTGCGGTGACCGCGACACCGGGCGTGCCCTCGTCGTGCACGAGACGCCGGCGATGGTGTCGGTGACGGGTTCGGTGCGCGCCGGCATGGAGGTCGCGGCAGCGGCCGCTCCTACGCTCAAGCGCGTGCACCTCGAGCTCGGTGGCAAGGCGCCCGTGATCGTCTTCGACGATGCCGACCCCGGCGCGGCGGCCGAAGGCATCGCCGGCGCGGGCTACTTCAACGCGGGACAGGATTGCACCGCGGCGACCCGGGTACTGGCCGGGTCCCGCGTCCACGGGGACCTGTTGGCCGCTCTAGTCGAGCAGGCCGAGGGTACGACGGTCGGCGGGACGGACAACGAGGATGCGGACTACGGGCCGCTGAACAACGCCAACCAGCTTGAGCGGGTGCGCGGCTTCCTCGAGCGCGTCCCGGCGCACGCCTCGGTCGAGACCGGCGGCTCATCGGTCGGTGACCGCGGCTATTGCTTCGCCCCGACGGTGGTCGCGGGCCTCCACCAGGACGACGAGATGATCCAGTCGGAGGTCTTCGGGCCCGTCATCACAGTGCAGGAGTTCAGCGACGAGTCCGAGGCGCTCCAGTGGGCCAACGGGGTCGAGTACGGCTTGGCCTCCTCCGTCTGGACGCGCGACCACGGGCGTGCCATGCGCATGGCGCGCGACCTCGACTTCGGCTGTGTGTGGATCAACACCCATATCCCCCTCGTCGCCGAGATGCCGCACGGCGGCTTCAAACGCTCGGGCTACGGCAAGGACCTGTCCGTCTACGGGTTCGAGGACTACACGCGCGTGAAGCACGTGATGAGCAACATCGAGGAGTAGCCATGATAATCGGCGTCCCGACAGAGGTGAAGGAAGACGAGTACCGCGTGGCCGTCACGCCAGCCGGGGTGCGGGAGCTGACCACGGCCGGCCACACCGTGCTGGTCCAGAAGGGCGCCGGCGACGGGTCCTCCATGCTGGACAGCGAGTTCGTCCGGACCGGCGCCACGATCGTGGCAGACGCCGACGAGCTGTGGGCCTCCGCCGACCTCGTCTGCAAGGTCAAGGAGCCGCTCCCCGAGGAGTACCACCGCCTCGGACTGCGCCCCGACCAGACGCTCTTCACGTATCTCCACCTGGCGGCATCG
This sequence comes from Acidimicrobiales bacterium, assembly GCA_035569675.1. Classification (GTDB taxonomy): domain Bacteria; phylum Actinomycetota; class Acidimicrobiia; order Acidimicrobiales; family RAAP-2; genus Bog-473. Next base: position 55,995 of record DATMMN010000145.1, read on the forward strand.
CAGGAGTGCACAGCCGCCCTGCTCGTTGCGGGCAATGTCGCCATCGCCTACGAGACCGTCCGTCTGCCCGACAACTCGCTTCCGCTGCTTGCGCCGATGAGCGAAGTCGCCGGGCGCATGGCCCCGTTAATGGGTGCCCACCATTTGATGCGCCCGGGCGGGGGGAGAGGCGTACTGGTCACCGGCGTGCCGGGCGTCCGCTGTGCACGGGTGGTCATCCTCGGCGCCGGGGTCGCCGGTTTTGCCGCCGCGACCATCGCGGTCGGAATGCACTCGGAGGTCTTCATCCTCGACAAGAACCTCGACAAGTTGCGCGAGGTGGATCATCACTTCCGCGGCGACCTCGAGACCATCGCCTCGTCCGAGCACGCGATCGAAGAGGTCTGCCTCGACGCCGACATCGTCATCGGAGCCGTCCTCGTCGTCGGCGCCCGGGCACCCCGTCTCGTCTCCGACAAGCTGGTCGCCCAGATGCGGCCCGGCTCGGTGTTCGTCGACATCGCGGTCGACCAGGGCGGGTGCTTCGAATCGACGCACCCGACGACCCACTCGAACCCTGTCTTCGAGTCCCACGGCTCGATCTTTTATTGCGTCTCCAACATGCCGGGCGCCGTCCCGCACACGTCGACCCATGCCTTGGCCAACGCCACCCTCCCGTACACGATGGCGATCGCCGAGCAGGGCTGGCAGCGGGCCGTCCGGTCGGACCACGCGCTCGGCGAAGGCGTCAACGTCGCCAACGGCCGGGTCGTCTACAAGCCCGTCGCCGATGCGCTCGGCCTGGAGTTCACGCCGCTGGCGTCGCTCCTCGACTGAGCGACACATCCCCGGCAGGGCGAACGTTGGCCTTTCCGCCCGGGCGTGAGCCGACCTCGGTCCCGACCACAGAGAAGAGGGTCACCACCACCACGCCTGGAATACCCGCCGAGGTTGTGCGTCATGGCCAGCCTCAGGTTGCCGTAGGGATCTGATGTTCTTTCCGCACCTCGCCCTGAAGCTGCGGGCAGCACTCGAAGATCCTGCGTCACCCCCAGCCGCCCGGTCGGTGGCCGAAGCTCTTCAGCTTGCCGTCGGGATTTAGCGCAGGTAGATCCGACGGGACGCGAGATCCGACTTCGGCCTGTCTGAGGGGGCAAACTGTCGACGATGGTTCCCGAGGATCAGCGTCCGTCGACACCCGATCGCGGCCTCACCGAACGCGTCGCGGATGCCGACCGCGATCGCACCGTAACCCTGTTGCGAGAGCACGTCGTCGAGGGGCGGTTGACCCTCGACGAGTTCTCGGAGCGCATGGGCGCTGCCCTCGAGGCCAAGACGCGCGGCGAGCTCGTCGCCGTCATGGCCGACCTGCCGACGACCGGCAGTGTCCCGACCGCCTCACCGACCACGGCGACGCCCCGCAAGACCAGCCGCTGGCACATCGCCGTCATGAGCGGCCATTCGACAGGCGGCCGGTGGCGCATCGGCGCTAAGACCAAGGCGGTCGCCGTCATGGGTGGCTGCGACATGGACCTGCGCAGAGCGGAGATCGAAGGCCCCGAGGTCGAGATCACCGCCTTTGCATTTTGGGGAGGCATCGAAATCATCGTCCCCGAGGGCTTCGACGTGGAGCTCCGTGGCTTCTCCTTCATGGGTGGCCGGAGCCTCCGCCTCCGCGACGTGCCCATCGTCCCGGGCTCGCCAAGGATCATCGTCAGGGGTTTCGCCGTCATGGGCGGTATCGAGGTGAAGAGCCGACCCAATCGATCGGCGAAGCAAGTCGGAGGTTCGACGTCGAGCATGGTCCAAGATGCGCTCGACGCAGCCGCGGCGTACACACAGGATGCGCTCAATGCCGCGGCCGACGCGACTCCCGAAGGCCCCGTCGACCTTGCCGCGCTCGGGCGCCAGATCCGCCGCGAGCTGCACGCGCAGCGTCACGCGTACAAGCATGTCGATCGCCGGCAGCGCCGGGGCGACTCCGCCGCTGCCGCGGGACCTCCGGCGCCACCAGCCCCTCCGGCCCCACCTTTTTCGTCCTCGACCTCTACACCCTCTTCCACTCCGACCCCTTCGTCGAAGCCTGCGACGTTCGAGGCGTCGGACGACCAGGCAGCACTGCCGAATGTTGGGACTGTGACGATCTTGTTCTGCGACATGGTCGACTACGCGGGGATGACCGAGCGCTTAGGTGACAATGCTTCACGCCGCGTCCTCCACGAGCATCACCGCATCGTGCGCGACGCAGTGGCGCGAAACGGCGGGCGAGAGATCAAGGTCCAGGGTGACGGCTTCATGGTCGCCTTCGGTGGCGTGGCGCCGGCGATGCGATGCGCCATCGACACCCAACGCGCCTGTCGCGACCACGTCACGACGGAGGGGGAGAAGATCGCCGTCCACATCGGCATCCACACGGGCGACGCTGTCGTTGAGGACGACGACTATCTGGGGCACACGGTCATCGTCGCGAGCCGGCTTGCCGACGCCGCCTCTCCGGGCGAGATCCTGGTTTCTTCGCTCTCGGAACAACTCGTTCAAGGTTCCGGCGAATTCAGCTTCGACGGCCACCGCGAAACCCCATTGAAGGGGATGGCCCGGGCACAGCTTTCGGCGACGCTGAACTGGGCTGATTGAGAGAGTGAGTGACCTCGAGCTCTGGCGTCAGGCGGGCCTCTACGACCCGGACGATCCCAGCGCAGACGAACGACTCGCCCTTCTTCGATACCTGAGCGACCGTGGGGCCTCGATCGACCAGATGGTCGAAGCCCACGCGCAAGGAAACCTTCCAGCTGTCGCCAGCGACCTCGTGGTCCGGAAGAACAAGGTGGTCCGGGCATCCGAGGTGGCTGCCCAAAGCGGTATCGCCCTCGATCGAGTGTTGCGCGTGCTTCTGGCCGCAGGCATCCCGGCCGAGCCTGACACCGAGGTTCCCGCGAAGGCCATCGACCTTATGGCGGCGTTCGAGCAGGGATCGGCGCTTATGGGCGACGAGGCCATCCTGGCGTTCACGCGGCTTCTCGGAGCAGCAGCCATCCAGATCGCCGAGGCTGCGGTCGCGCTGTTCTATTCGGAGCTCGGTCCGGGGACCGAGCGCGAAGGGCGGGACGAGCTCACCCGCGCGCAGCTCGCAGAGACCGCGACGATGGCCTTCACCTCAGTGCCGAGCGTTCTGGCGCAGATGGTCTTCGACCAGTTCGAGCGGGCGCTACGGAGAGCCGTTGCCGTACGTGGCTGGGGACAGGAGAACGCAACGAGTCCTACTGGAGTTGTCGACGCACGGTTCTCTGGGGCGAACGCGGAGCTTGTCGCGCTTGGTTTCGTCGATCTCGTCGGCTCTACGGCCTGGGCCCAAGGATTGAGCTTGCGGGACCAAAGCCTTGCGCTTGCCCGCTTCGAGTCGGCCGCCTGGTCGTCAGCCGTGCTCAGCGGAGGCCGCGTCGTCAAGATGATCGGCGACGAGGTCTTCTTTGCCGCGCCCACAGCCGAAGTCGCCTGCCGGATCGGTATCGATATCATCCGTGCAGCCGCCGAGGACGAGGTCCTGCCGACGGCCCGCGGAGTGGTCGGCGTCGGCTATGCCACTCCCCGGGAAGGTGACTATTTCGGCCCACTCGTCAACGTCTTGTCTCGCATGGTGAAAGTCGGTCAGCCGGGTGAGCTTGTCGTGACCGATGCAGCAGCGGCTCAGCTCTCGACGAACGACTGGAAGCTCCGTTCGCTTGGGCTAAGAGAACTGCGCGGCGTTCCTCGGCCTGTCAAAGCCTTCGTCGTGGAACCAGTCTGATCCTGCGCGCTTTATCAGGTGCAGCCCTTAGGTCCTCGCTAGCTCCTGACGCTTCGAGAGGACCGTCTCGAGTCCTGCTTGGCCATCTCCAGATCTGGACGTGGGTGCGGGCCCTCGTGGCAGCGCAGACGTCACCAGAGGATCTTGGCCAGCCGGCGTGAGTTGCACCCCGGGGCGCCTGGCCTCTGGGGTAACGCCATGCCCTGCCCTATGATGTTGCCGCAAATCTGACGACCCGTCAGATTTGGAACAGCCCGAAGCCTGGAGGCAGGGAGTGGACTTCGAATTCGCACCGGAGCAGCTGGCCTTCGTGAAGGAGGTCGAGTCCTTCCTCGACGCCAACGACGACCCCGACGTCTTCGACCCGACCCGGGAGAACATGGCGCAAATCGTCGACACCCCCAAGCGGCGGGACTTCATGGCATCCCTGGGTAAGAAGGGGTGGCTGGGCATGACCTGGCCCAAGGACTACGGAGGCTACGAGGGAGAGGGCGTCTACGAATACCTCCTAAACGAGCAGTTGGCGGGTCGTGGCGGCCCCCAGATCGGCAAGGGCGTCGGCATCGTCGGAAAGACGATCATTCGTCACGGTAACGAGACGCTGAAGGAGGAGTTCCTCCCCAAGATTCTGCGCAACGAGGTCGAGTTCGCCGTCGGCTACTCCGAGCCCAACGCTGGCAGCGACGCCGCCTCCATGCAGCTGAAGGCCACCAAGGTCGAGGGCGGCTGGAAGCTCAACGGTCAGAAGACCTGGACGACCTCGGCGCACTTCGCCGAGTGGTACTGGATGGGGGCCCGAACCGACCCCGAGGCTCCCAAGCACGCCGGCATCACGCTGTTCCTGGTGCCTCTTGACCAGCCGAGCATCACCATCAATGCCATCTGGACCATGGGTGACGAACGCACGAACGAGGTCTTCCTCAATGACGTCTTCGTTCCGGACGAGTACGTGGTCGGGGAGGTCAACCACGGCTTCCAGTACATCTCGGAGGCGCTCGACCTCGAACGTTTCACGATGTTCACGATCTCGCCGATTCAGCAACGCTTCGAGTTGCTCGTGGAATACGTGAAGACGACGAAGCGTGACGGGCGGCCGTTGAAGGACGACCCGGTGGTACGCCAGCGGTTGGCACAACTGGCGACACAGCTCGAGGTGGCACGGACGATTGGGCTGCGCTTCGTGTTCGAGTCGGCCAAGGGTGGAGCCGCGCCTACGGCGTGGGCGTCGGAGTACAAGCTCTTCGCGACGGAACTCTCCAAGCGGTTGGCGAACGCGTCGATGGACATCGCTGGTCCCGGCTCGCAGCTGCGGGTGAAGACGGCGGAGGCACCTATGGCCGGTCGGGCCGAGTCGACCTACCGCTACACTGTGATCGACACCATCGGCGGGGGTGCCTCGGAGATCCAGAAGAACATCATCGCCCGGCGCAAGCTCGGGCTCCCCAAGAACTTCTGACCCGTGGCCGACGCTGCTGCAGCCGGACCCCTGACCGGGGTCACCGTGCTCGACCTGTCGACGGTCGGCCCCGCGGCGCGTTGTACCCACCTCTTGGCCGGTTACGGCGCCAGCGTGGTGAAGGTGGGACCGGTTCCCGCCGCGGGCGCGGAGCCGATCGTGCCGCCCTTCTTCTCCTATAGCGGGCACCGCGGCATGCGACGGGCGCTCTTTGACCTGAAGGATGTGCAAGGCAAGGAGGCGTTCCTCGCTTTGGCCACAGTGTCCGACGTCCTCGTCGAGAGCTTCCGGCCTGGGGTGATGGACCGGCTTGGCCTGGGCTACGAGTCCGTGTCGGCACGGAATCCCGGCGTCGTCTATTGCTCGACGAGCGGCTACGGCCAGGACGGCCCGCACGCCCAATGGGCCGGGCACGACCTCGACTACCTGGCGGTTGGCGGGTACCTGGCCATGAGCGGACCGGGGGAGGGGGGCGCTCCTCCGATCCCTGGCGCAACGATCGCGGACGCCGCAGCCGGAGGGCTGCACGCCGCGCTGGCGATCACTGCTGCGCTGGCCGGGCGTGGGTCGAGCGGACGGGGTGCGTACCTCGACGTGTCCGTCGCCGATGGTGTGTTGTGGCTGATGTCGCTCGCCATCGACGAGCAGCTCGCGCTCGGCGGTGACGTCCGACCCGGCCACGACGTGCTGTCGGGCCGCTACGCCTGCTACGCGGTGTATGGGACCCAGGACGACAAGTGGCTGGCGGTGGGTGCGATCGAGGCCAAGTTCTTCGCCAACCTCTGCAACGCCCTCGGGTGTAGCGAGCTCGCAGCACTGCAGTACGACGACGAGGCGCAGCCACGTCTGCGGGCCGCGTTGGCCGACACTTTCGCTGGCCGCACGCTCGACGAGTGGGTGGCGGCGCTGTCCGGCGGCGACACCTGTGTGGCGCCAGTGCTCGAGGTCGGCGAGGTGGTAACCGACCCCCAGTTCTCGGCCCGGCAGGTGGTCGGGGTCGCCTCTCATCCTGAGCACGGCGAGCTTCGCCAACTCGCGCCCTTGCTGGCGGGCATGCCGCGACACGAAGGGGTCGTAGAGCTGCCGGATCCGGGGCAGAGCGACACGGAGCACCTCTTGAAGGAGGCGGGCGTGGACGGCGAGACGGTCGCGCGCTGGGTCGCCCACGGAGTAGTGGCGTGACGGCGGCCGACGCGCCGGCCGAGGTGCGCGATCTCATCGGGGTCGAGCAGTACCACGAGACGGGGGAGTTCCCGGTCGAGCGGGGCTACATCTGGACCTCGTGCGCCTCAGTCGAGAACGGGAACCCTTTGTTCTGGGACGACTCGACCGCAGAGGCGATCACCGGCGGCCCGGTCGCCCCACCGTCCATGGTCTCGGTCTGGTTCCGCCCGCACCACTGGGCGCCGGGACGGGCGGAGCAGGCGCTGCCGCTGCAAGTGCACTTCGATTTGAAGGAGCATCTCGGACTGCCCGAGGCCGTGATGACCGACAACACCATTGAGTTCCACACGCCGGTACGAGTGGGGGACGTGCTGCGGACGCACCAGGTGCTGCGGTCCGTGTCGGATGAGAAGACGACGAAACTGGGGACGGGGCGGTTCTGGGTGATCGACGTCGTCTATACGAACCAGGACGGGGAGCTGGTCGCGAAGGAGTCGTATACGGGGTTCGGCTACCGGCGGGAAGTGGCACCGGGGCAGGCGGCGTCGTGACGCTGGCGGTGGAACCCCAACGCTTGTTTGGGGACGTGTCGGTGGGGGCTGCCCTAGAGCCCCTCAATTACACAGTCTCGGCGACGACGGTCGTCCTGGGGGCTCTGGCCACCCGGGACTGGCGGCCCATGCATCATGACAAGGACTTTGCCGTCAATCGCAACGGGACGCGGGACATCTTCTTGAACACCCCGAACCAGGCGGCCTGGTTCGAGCGCTTCCTGACGGATTGGACGGGTCCTTACGGGCGTCTGGGGTGGGTTCGGTTCCGGATGAAGGGGTCGGTCTTCCCCGGGGACACGATGACGCTGTCGGGCGTGGTCTCGGGGGTGGAGGTGGATCCGGTCGGTTGCGGGTTCGTGACGATCGACGTGTCGTTGTCGGTGGACGACGACGTGAAGACGACGTGCACGGCGCGTGTCGCGTTGCCGGTTGACGCGTCGGACAACCCGTGGGCCCGCCGGGGCGACCAATGGCGCCCAGCGCCGCCCGCGTCATGACGCGTTGTGGCTTTGTCGTACCCGTGAACATGAAGGGATTGCTCGGTGCTTGACCTCGAATTCGACCAGGAGCAGGAGCTGCTCCAGCAAACGGTGCGCGACCTGTTGCAGCGGCAATGCCCGCCGGAGGTCGTGCGCTCCATGGAGGACGACCCGGTCGGTTATCCGCCCGAACTATGGTCGCAACTGGGTCAGCTCGACCTGATCGGGTTGTTGCTACCGGAAGAGTATGGCGGTTCGGGGATGTCGCTCATCGAGGGCGTCGCGTTGTACGAGGAGCTGGGCCGGGCGCTCGCTCCTACGCCGCACTTCGTAAGCGCGGTGATGGCCGGAGGTGTGCTCGCCGCGTCGGGGAGCGCCGAACAGAAGGACCGTTGGCTGCGCTCCATCGCGACGGGTGAGGCCATCCTGTCCCCGGCTTGGTTGGAACCTGAGAATGGGTTTGCTCCCCGTGGTGTCGAAGTGCGAGCGACCGCCGCTGGGGGTGGATTCTCACTTTCGGGTCTCAAGCGCCACGTGGCGTTCGCCTCATCGGCTGACCGTCTTGTCGTACTCGCTCGCACCGGCGACGGGGAGGAGGACGTCGACCTTTTCCTTGTCGATCCTGCGTCGCCTGGCGTCACCTTGCGACAGCAGCTCACCATCGCCTCCGATACGCAGTACGAGGTCGCCTTTTCCGGGGTCACCATCAGTGAGGCGGACCGCATCGGTGCGGCCGGAACCGGATGGGACACCTGGCAGAGTGTTCTGGAGCCGGCGCTGGTGCTTCTCGCCGCGCACGCGGTGGGTGGGGCGCGCTACGCGTTGGAGATTACGACGCAGTACGCCAAGGACCGCCAGCAGTTCAACAAGCCGCTCGGCGCTTTCCAGGCGCTGGCGCACTACCTCGCGGACGCCGTGACCGCCCTCGACGGGGCCGAGCAGTTGGTGCACGAGGCGGCGTGGGCGGGAGCGACCGGCCGGTCCTTGTCGTCGTTGGCACCGATGGCCAAGCTTTTCGCCTGCTCTACGTTCCGGGACATCACCGCCATGGCACAGCAGATTTTCGGCGGTATCGGCTTCACGCTCGACTTTGACATCCAGCTGTACTACCGCCGGGCCAAGCAGCAACAGCTGATGTGGGCGAACGACCGCACGCTCGAGGACTCGGTCGCTGCCGCCTTGTTCGACTGAGTCTGTTGTTGTTGTTGTTCAGCCCGCGCCGTATCGGGCGGCGATCTGTTCGAATGCTCTGACGTCTCCACCGAAAGGGCCCGTCTGGTCTGGGTGGTGGAGGACGAACTGGTCGAAACCGAGCTCGATGTAGGGGCCTGCGATTTCGTCGAACTGGTCGGATGACGTGATCTGGGGCTCGTATGGCATCCAGAGCAACACCTTTCCGATGCTCGCCGGATCACGTTCCGCGGCGGCGCACGCCTCGGCGAGCTGTTCGACTTGTCGTCGCACCGCGTCGAGAACGGTCTCGGGCGTGCGTTCCACCGGTCCCGTCGGACCGATGGTGACCCAATTTCGCCCATACCGTGCCGCCAGTTGCAGTCCCCGGCGGCCCCCCGCCGCAATCGTCAGCGGCAGCGGCCGCTGTAATGCGCCCGGAGTGCTCGGCGCTTCGTTCGCGGCGTAGTGGTCAGTCCGCAGCGTTGTCCGCTCCGAAGCTGCACCCTCGACGATGGGCCGGAGCACCGCGAGGAACTCCGAGAATCGATCCAATCGGTCGGCGGGAGACCACGGCGGCTGTCCCAGCGCGCTGGCATCGAAGCCCTCGCTGCCCGGTCCGAGCCCCAGGTCGAGCCGGCCGTCGCTCACATCATCGAGGGCCAGTGCGTCGCGCGCCAACGTCACGGGATGCCGGAAGTTCGGGGTGGCGACGAGGGTTCCGAGTCTGATCCTGCTGGTCGCCGCGGCGGCTGCTGCGAGCACCGGCACCGCGGCGAGCCAGGGCCCGTCCGGCATGCCGCCCCAGCGGATGTGGTCGTAGGTCCAGGCCGTGCAGAAGCCCGCGTCGTCCGCCCACTTCCACTGATGCTGTGCCTCACGCCACCGGTCGGTGGGGAGGATGACAAGGCCGATCCTCATAGTGCCGAAACTAATCGGGCCGAGACGGCGTGCCCTTGTACCCTTTCGTCGTGGCCAACGAGGGGGAGTCCCGGCGGTGGAACGACCAACGCTGGACCGACGCGTGGCCGCGACGCGAACGGCTGACCGAAGCTGTCTCGCCGTATGTAATCGCGGCCGCCGACGTGCAGCCGGGTCAACGGATCTGTGACATCGGCTGCGGGGGTGGCGGGCTGACGATCGCTCTCGGAGGAATGGTCGGGCCTGACGGCGAAGTAGTGGGGTATGACCTTTCGGTCCAACTGCTCGAGCTCGCCCGTCAGCGCGCCGCCCAATCCGGCCGCTCCAATGTCAGCTTCGTCGAGGCAGATGTCCAGGTCAGCGTCCTAAACGGTGCGCCCTTCGACTTAGCCGTCAGTCAGTTCGGCGTCATGTTCTTTGACGAACCCACGGCGGCCTTCGCCGCCATTCGGAGACTGTTGGTCCCGGACGGACGGTTTGTCTTCGCATGCTGGCAGGGCGTCGAGCGCAATCCGTGGCATGTCGGCACCGCGTTGCGGAAGCTGCTCCCCCCACCTCGAACTCCAGAACCCGGGAAGAGCCCAGTGGGTCCGTTTGCGCTCGGCGACGATGAGTACGTTCGTGAGCTCCTCGAAGCGGCGGGCTACGTCGGCATCGAAGGGTCCGCCTACGAGACGAAAGTGCGAGCCCCCGCGAGTGCGGTGGTGGATCGCGACCTTCTGTCTTTCATGGGCGTCGCTCCCGAACACGAGGACGAGGCGATCGCCATCGTCGAGGGACACGTCGCCCAGTTCGCAGTCGACAGCGACGCGGGTGAAGGCATCTACGAATATCCGTTGGCCTTCATGGTCTACGAGGCCAGCAGCTCCTAGGGCACTGGCGCCGATCCGACAGTGGCTGGTTACAGCGGCACGCCGCTTCCCAAGAAACTCGGCATCGTCGAGGGCTCGTCACTTGTCCTGATCGATGCGCCGTCAGGGGTCATAGGTGGATTGCCGCAGGGTGTCTCCGTCAAACGGCAGACACGGGGTACCGCGGACGTGGTGGTCGCCTTTTTCACCCGCCGGAGGGATTTCGAACGCCGCGTCGGCTCGTTGGCCAAGATGATCTTCCCCGCGGGCGGCCTCTGGGTGGCGTGGCCCAAACGCGCTTCCGGGCTGGAGACGGACATGCACGAGGGCGTGCTCCGCGAGGTGGCGTTGCCACTTGGTCTCGTTGACAACAAGGTCTGTGCCATCGACGAGGTCTGGACGGGAATGCGCGTGGTCTGGCGACGCGAGCGACGCGGCTGACGAAGCGGGGGGTCAGATCGTCGCCGGATTACGGGCGGTCAGAAGAGCCCCAACCGGGAAAGCGGCCAGATCCGCAGGTCCACCTTGCCGACGATGGTCGATTCTGCGATCGGGCCCCAGAAACGGCTGTCGCACGAGAGTGTCCGGTTGTCCCCCATCACATAGACGTCTCCGTTAGGGACCCGGTACGCGTGATGGAGCGAGAACGCCGCGGGCGAGGGTCCGGGATAGGTCCTGCCTTGTTGCGACGCCGGCAGCCACGGCTCGGCGAGCAGTCGGCCGTCAATGATGACGTTGCCCCCAGACAGCGAGATGGTCTCACCCGGCAGGCCGATCACCCGCTTGACGAGGTCGGCGACCGGAGGCCCCGCGCAGTCCTCCTTGGGTGGCGTCGAGAAGACGATGATGTTGCCCCGGTCGACACCGTGCAGGTCGTAGCTCAACTTGTTCACGACGATCCGGTCGCCTATCTGCAAGGTCGGTTCCATCGAACCCGACGGGATGGAGTAGGTGGCAATGACGAAGGTGCGCAGGAGGACGGCCACGACCAGCGCGACCACGACAACGCCGACCAGCTCGATGATCCAACGGTTCGACTTCCCTGCAGCCGCCGCAACAGGCGCCGGGCTCTCCTCCGGAGGCGCGGCGTCGCCCTGGTCTTCTTCGCCGTCCATCGCGCTGAGCAGTATTACCCGCCCGGCTGGCGGCTCCCGGTCAATAGCCCTTCCGAACAGGAGTGTCACGCCCCTGGGCCACAATTGGGCGGTGCCTGAGGCCGTCATCTTCGACTTCTACGGAACGCTGGCTCACTGGGCCGATACCGCCGGTAGTTACAGCACGGTCTTCTCGTCGTTCGGCTACGAGCCGGCCCCCTCAGTCCTCGCCGGCTACTTCTCCCGCTACGACGGCGTCGACCACGCCGAGCACTCGGTCAGCGAGGAGGCCTACGAGGCCTGGGTCCGCTGGCGGCTCGGGGAGCTCTCGACGGCTTGCGGCGTGAGAGACGAGCACACGGATGCAGTCGTCGACGCCCTGCGGAACCTCGACCAGAGCCCGATGCTGGCGTATCCCGAGGCGGCGTCCACGCTCCGTTCGCTAAAGGAGTCCGGTATCGCCATCGGGGTCTGCTCGAACTGGGGTTGGGAACTCGACGCCTATCTGGAGGAGGTCGGACTGTTGGGTCTGGTTGACTCGACCATCACGTCGGCGCGGGCGGGGTCGCGCAAACCGCATCCGGGCATCTACGCGTGTGCAACCGAAGCACTGGGAATCGACCCGACGCGAGCGGTCTTCGTCGGTGACTCCTGGGAGCCAGACGTGCGTGGACCTCGTCGGCTCGGCATGACGGCAGTTCACGTGTGGCGCGCGCAAGAACGCGATGGACAGGACGCACCGGTGCTCGAACCCGGCGATCACCGCATCCCTGAGTTGACCGGCGTACTGCCCATAGCGGGCATAGCCGGAGCGACCGTCAGTTGATGGGGCCGACGGGGGGGCGACCGTTCTCGGCCAGCCCTGCTGCGAGCTTTTCGCGGTCGTCATCGGTCAACGGCATGAAGCGGACCTCCGGGTTGTCGAGCGGTCGCCACCACACTGGCTCCTCGCAAACCCACGCTTCGTCGCGCAGGCCGACCTTGGTCACCTTGCCCGTCGCCGTCTGGGGCAAGGAGACCGACACCCGGACATAGCGGGGGATCCACTTGGGGCCGAGGTCGGGTTGGGCCTCGAGCCA
>DATMMN010000146.1:0-13510 GCA_035569675.1 Acidimicrobiales bacterium
CTGAGCCTGCAGGATCCTCAGTGGGCGTCCGTCCACGGCCAGGCAGGATACGGCCCCCCGCACCCCTTCTCGGTGTCGTCCCAGCTCAAACCCGCTCCCACCAACCCCCGACGTCACGAGCAAACCCGGCCTGGGCGAGCCGCTCCAGACCGCCGCACAGCTCGGCGAAATCCAGCCCCGTGACCCGGGCCAGCTCGTCCAGCGACGAAGGATCAGGCGAGAGCGCCTCGTAGAGCTCCCGCTCCCCGTCGGGCACGGGGCCTGTAGCCACGCGCATGCTCTTTTGCTGACTCGGCATCGCCACCGAGGCTCCCGCCCTTGAAAGCGCAAGCAGGATGTCCGTCACGCCGGACACAAGGAAGGCGCCTTCAGCCAGCATCGCATTCGTCCCTTCGGAGGTGGCGCTGCGAATGGAGCCAGGCACCGCACCAACGTCAGTTCCCGCAGCGAGGGCCGCGTTGACGGTATGCCGCGACCCACCGCCGTGACGGCTTTCGATGACGACGACGACGTCACTGAGCGCTGCCAACAACGTGTTGCGCACCGGGAATCGCCACTTCTCCGTCTTTGCGCCCGCGGGCGACTCGGAGACGATCACTCCCTCTTGGACGACCCGGTCCCAGAGGCGAGCGTGGCGCCGAGGATACGGTGCGTCGAGACCGCCCGCGACGACCCCGATCGGGGGTGCGCCGGCACCACAGGCGCCCTCGTGCGCGGCCCCGTCGATTCCCAGTGCGAGTCCAGAGACGACGCTCACGCCCGCCGCCGACAGATCTGCGGCCAGCTGGGCGGCTACTCCGATGCCGTAGCGCGTTGGAGCGCGGGTACCGACGAGTGCGACCGTCGGCTTGTCGCTGAGCACCCGTGGATCGCCGCGACAAAAGAGCACGGCCGGCGGTGCGAGGGAGCCTCTCACTCGATCCGGATACAGCACATTGTCTCGAAGCAAGACGCTTATTCCGAGGTCGCAGTGACGCTGCCATTGCTTCGCAACCGTCGCCCTCGCCTCAGCAGTGACGTTTGTCCGTCTTTCCCAGGCCAGCCGAGGCGGAACCGCATCGATCACATTCCGCAGTGTCGCAGGACCAACCTCGGGCTGGAGCGCCAGTGCGATGGCGTATGCCTCGTCGGGCAGTTGTTCACTCATGCCACGACCACCGATTGTCCGGCTCGAAGAGAGAGTGCTTCGGAGACGTGATTGTCGTTGATGATCTCGGCCTCCGCCAGGTCGGCAATGGTCTGGGCCACCCCAGTGACCTTCCCAAGACCGCGCGCGCTTAGTGCACCTTCACCAAGCTTCTGGAAGAGGATGTCGGTCGCTCCGGCCGTCAAGACGGGCTCCTTCGGACCCCGGGCATCGGCCCGTCTTCGGGCAATCACCACTCGAGCCGCCACGTCCGCCGACGACTCCGCTGGGGTGCGGGACAGCAGTTCGCTTGCCGTCGGTCGGGTTACCGGCACTACCAGGTCGAACCGATCGAGGAACGGAGCAGAAATGCGTCGTCGGTAGCGAGCGCGCATGACCACCGAACACGAGCACGCCCCCTCATAAACCCCTTCGCCGCATGGGCAGGGGTTCATGGCAGCTACGAGCAGGAATGAGGCGGGAAACTCCGCACTTCCCGCGGCGCGGTTCACCCGGATTACGCCTTCCTCCAGTGGCTGACGCAACGATTCGAGTGCCGCCACGGGAAATTCGCCGAGCTCATCGAGGAAGAGCACCCCGTGAGTTGCCAAGCTCGCCTCACCCGGACGCGGCGACGCGCTCCCGCCTCCGACAAGAGAAATGATCGTGGCCTGGTGATGAGGCGCACGGAATGGCGGTCGCTCGAGCAGCATGCTGGCCGGCAGTGACGCGCCCGCACTGGAGTAGACGCGCGACACCGTCAGCGCCTCTTCTTTCGTGAGAGGAGGCAGCAGTCCGGGCAGTCGCTCGGCCAGCATCGTCTTGCCCGAACCGGGCGGCCCGATCAACAGCAGATGATGACGACCTGCCGCTGCCACCTCGAGGGCACGCCGGCCCACCAGTTGGCCGTGGACGTCTGAAAGATCGGGCCCGGGCGCTGCGACGACTGGGGTGCCGGCTTCTGCGACGACCGGCCAGGCCGCTTGTCCCCGCAGGATGGAAACCAGCTGGGCCAGAGACGCCGCGCCGTGGACACCGGATTCCCTGACCAAGGTCGCCTCGCTCACGTCGCACAGAGGAACCACCAATCCGTCTGCAGTGCTGGCGTCAGCTAGGACGATCATCCCCGGTACGTGGCGCAGGGAGCCATTCAGCCCAAGCTCGCCGCAGAAGGCAAGGCCCTTGGTGCAGTCGGGTGGCAGGTCGCCTGTCGCCACCAACAGACCCACGGCGATGGGTAGGTCAAGACCGGCGCCACCCTTTCTGACGCCCGAAGGCGCCAAATTGACGGTCACCCGATGCACGGGCCACGACAAGCCACTCGAGAGCACAGCCGCGCGGACGCGGTCCCGGGCTTCACGCACCGCCGTGTCAGGCAGTCCAACGATGGTGAAGCACGGCAGGCCGTTGGAAACGTGAACTTCGACCGAGACGGCACATCCAACCGTGCCGCTCAAGGTTGCTGATGAAACGGAGGCCAACATGTAGTTCGAACGGTCGCGGGCGCGGGATGCCGCGGGTTCAAAAATTCAATTTCTTGATCGATCGGCGGGATCGGATTTTTCTTCGCGGCCGTATACGGGTCCGATCATTGGCCTTTGGTGCGGGTGTATAGGGCTTTATTCGGCCTGACTTCTTCGCCATATACACCCGACACTGACGTTCGGAGTTCACTGCATATAGCGACGGAGGGACGTGGCCGACTGCGATCCCTATACAGCTGCGAGGGAAACCCGGCCCTCGCCACGTATACGACCGCACGAAACTGCGGGCGGCCCTTCACGGAGCAGTCAGGATCCGCTCCTCAGGGATTACTTCGGGTAAGCGATGGCGGAACCGAATGCTTCTGGGGTCGTGTCAGCCAGCCCTCAATCCTGCGGCGGCAACTCCTTGGTCGGAGGGTTCGCCGGCGTCGCGACCGGCGGTGCACTCCCGTTGGTGGTGGCATCCAGGTCTTCGTTGCGGAGGGTGGACAAGAGGACCTCGGCCGCGCCCATCAGGCTGGTTGCCTCGTAGGGCACCACGACCTTGGCGTTGTTGGAGGCCGCGATGTCTTGCAGCGCCTTCAGCTGCAGCACCGCCAACGTGCGCGGATTGATCGTCGCCGTGTCGATGGCAGTCAACCGGGAAGCCTCACCGGCACCGCGGAGTTCGAGTGCCTTCTTCTCGCCCTCGGCCTGGAGCTCCAGGACCTTCATCTGCGCCTCGGCCCGCAGGATGGCGGACTGCTTCGCGCCTTCGGCGTCGAGAACGGCAGCCTGTTTCATACCACCCGCCTTGTTGATGGCGGCCTGCTGCTCACCCTCGGACTTCAGGATCGCCGCTCGCTTGTGCTGCTCAGCCTCCTTCTGCTCCGACATCGCCTGCACCACGTTCAACGGCGGGGTGATGTCGAGAATCTCGATCCGGTTGAGCCGCACGCCCCACTTGGCCGTGGCGTCGGCCATGTGGTCCTGCATCCGACTGTTGATCATCTCCCGCTCGCTCAGCGCCTGATCCAAGGACAGCTCGCCGAAGACGGCCCGCAGCGCCGTGCGCGACAGCTGGTCGACCGCCAACTGGAAATCGTTGATCTCGAACAGCGCGGACTTCACGTCGATGACCTGGCAGAAGATGGTGGCGCTGACCTGCAGGGACACGTTGTCCTTCGTGATCACGGCCTGCTGGTCCCCGGTCATGGGGAACTCGCGGACGTCCACCTTTTCCATGCGGTCGACGAAAGGGGCGAGGATGTGCATGCCGGGCTGCATGACGCCCCGGAACTCGCCGAGACGCTTGACGACGCCCACGCTCCCCTGCTGAACGATCTTGACGCACCGCGTGAAGAGCCACAGTCCTACGGCTATAAGGACGACACCGACCGCCACTCCTGCGACGACCGCTCCGGCAGCTGAGGCAAGCAACATGACAACTACCCCCAATCAGGGTTGTTAGTCGTCGATGGCGTAGACGACGAGCAGTCCTCGCTCGACGTCGGCGACAACGACGTTTGTACCTACCGGTATACAGGCTTCGGGGTCCAATGGGATGGCGAGCCACTCCTCGCCTCTGGCCCGGATCCGCCCGGGGTGGTGGGCGCCGTCGATGGCCTTGGTCACAAGCGCCGTATCGCCGATCATGCCCTGCACGCCGCTCAGCACAGGCCCAACTCTATTAGCGGCCGATGAAAACGGGCGCCCGCTTCTCCTTGAAGGCGTCCATCGCCTCCGCCGTGTCCTGGCTGGAGAAATTGAGGGCCTGACACCGGGCTTCGTCCTCCACTGCCTGCTCCATAGAGGCGTTCGAGGAAGCGTGGAGCAGCGACTTCGTCATGGAAAGAGCGAGAGGCGGCCCGTCGGCCAGACGCCGCGCCCAGTCGTCCACGAAGGCATCGATTTGCGACCCCGGCAGCACCCGATTCACCAGGCCGATGGCCAGAGCCTCTTCGGCGCTCCACATGTCCCCGAACAAGGCGACCTCCTTGGCCCGGGCCATGCCGATGAGCCTGGGCAACAGCCAGGAGGCGCCGTTGTCGAGCGAGAGCCCGCGCTTGGAGAAGATCATCGACAAGCGAGCCAGATCCGTGCACACCACGAGGTCGCAGCCCAGCGCCAAGGAGAACCCGGCGCCGACCGCCACGCCGTCAACCTTTGCGATCGTCGGCTTGCTGATGTGGTGCAGCGCCAGCGCCACATCGCCCAAGCGGCGCATGCGGGACAAGCCCGACCGCGACGGGTCGTTGGTGGGACCCTGCGAGTCGCCGAGGTCCGCGCCCGAGCAGAAGGCACCGCCCGCGCCCGTCAACACCATCACCCGGTCGTCCGGGCTGTCCTCGATCTCCTCGAAGATCTCCCGCAGCTCCACGAGCATCCGGCCGTTGGCTGCATTCTTGCGTTCGGGGCGGTTCATCGTGACGGTGGCGATACCGTCCTTGCGCTCGACGATCAGGGTCTCCATGGAGACCGACCCTACGCCGCGGACCTCTTAGAACGCACTTTCCACGACGTGGAGTGCCTGCCCGGTCACGGCCACGACGTCGAAGCGGATGTGGTCGTAATAGACGTCCTGACTGCGCAGGTAAGCCGTCGCCAACCGGCGCAGGCGCTGCTGCTTGGCCGGTGTCACGGCCTCCAACGGGTGGCCGCGCGTGTTCGACGTCCGCGTTTTCACCTCGCAGATGATCAACGTCACGCAACCCGGCGGGTTGACCTGCGTGCACAAAATATCGATCTCACCCTCGGCACAGCGCCAATTGCGCGCCACGATCTCGTAGCCGTTGTCGACGTACCACTCGGCAGCCCAGTCCTCGCCCCTGTGGCCCAGCGCGATTCGGCGGTTCCGGTGGCTCACGCCGGGGAACGGTCGGCTCACCAAGCAAATGCCTCAACGAAACGGCATGAACCGTCAGCCCGACGTCAGCCCGACGTCAACCAGACGTCAACCCGTCGTCAGACGGAGACCCCGTCGGAAAGCTCCTGTTCGGGCAGGCGCTCGACGTTCACGTCACGAAAAGTGATCACCCGCACCTCGGGCACGAACCGGGCGGGCCGGTACATGTCCCACACCCACG
Source organism: Acidimicrobiales bacterium (assembly GCA_035569675.1). Classification (GTDB taxonomy): domain Bacteria; phylum Actinomycetota; class Acidimicrobiia; order Acidimicrobiales; family RAAP-2; genus Bog-473. Next base: position 5,676 of record DATMMN010000146.1, read on the forward strand.
CGTCGCGCAGCTGCACCTCGATACAGGCCGGCGTCGTGTCCGCGCGCACGTTCAACGACACCTCGTTCGCCAGATAGAAACGCCGCTCCGTCTCGATGACATAAGCGAAGACCGGCAGGACGGCCCGGTACTCCTGGACGAGCCCGAGTTCGATCTCGGACTCGTACCGCTCGAGGTCCTCCTCGCTCATGCGGCGGCCCTACGCGTCGGCAGCCTCCCCGGCAGCGTGTTCATCCGCCTCGTCAACAACACCGCCGTCCGCTTCCGCCTCCGCACCGTCCTCGGCCTCTGCGTCGTCCTCGGCCTCTGCGTCGACCTCGAGCGCCTCGTCTCCATCGGCGAGCTCGACGTCGTCCAGCGTCAGGTCCTCGGCCTCATCCACCTCGTCGACCTCGTCCACCTCATCGACCTCGTCGACCTCGGACACCTCTGCGACCGCAGCAGCCTTGCCGGCGCCACGAGCCACACGCAGCTCCTTGATCTTCGCCGCTTTCCCGTGCCGCTCACGCAGGTAGTACAGCTTGGCCCGCCGGACGTCGCCTAACGTGGTGACCTCGATCTTGGCGATCGTCGGCGAGTGCACCGGGAAGGTCCGCTCCACCCCGACGCCGAACGACACCTTGCGCACGGTGAAGGTCTCCTGCACCCCACCGCCCTGGCGCCGCATGACCGCGCCCTGGAACACCTGGACCCGCTCCCGGTTGCCCTCGACGACCCGCACGTGCACCTTGACGGTGTCGCCGGCGCGGAAATCGGGGATGTCCGAGCGCAGGCTGTCGCGGTCGATCGTGTCGGTGGGTTGCATGACAGGGGTTCCTTCGAAAATTCGGGTCAGGCCGACTCGGTCGGGTCCACCCGTTCTGAGCCGGACGGAACATGGTAGCCGTGCTCGGCCAACGCCCGCACGTCGTCATCCGACAAAGCCGACGCCCTGACCAGGCGCTCCAGCAGATCGGGCCGCCGAGCTGCCGTGCGCAGCAACGCTTGGGTCCGCCTCCAGGCGGCGACCGCCTCGTGATCGCCGGACCGCAGCACGGCGGGGACCGACCATTCCCGGAACGAGGCGGGTCGGGTGTACTGCGGGTATTCGAGGAGCCCGGCCGAGAACGACTCGTCCGCCGCCGAGTCCTCGTTGCCGAGCACGTCGGGACGCAGCCGGGCCACCGTCTCGATCACCACCAGCGCCCCCAACTCCCCACCCGCCAGCACGAAGTCCCCCACGGAGATCTCGCCGTCGACCAGATGGTCGGCCACCCGCTGGTCGACGCCCTCGTAGCGCCCGCACAACAAAGAGAACCCACCCGAGGGCCCCTCGGCCAGCTCCGACATCTCGGCCGCGACCGACTGGTCGAAGCGCCGCCCCCCGGGCGCCAGCAGGAAGAGCGGCCGGGGCAGGTCCGGCACCGCCTCGACGCTGCGGAACAGCGGCTCGGGCATCAGCACCATGCCGGCGCCGCCGCCAAACGGCGAATCGTCGACCGAACGCCGCGGGTCGTCGGCCCCTTGGCGCAGGTCGTGCACGCGCACGTCCAACGCACCCGACTCGACCGCCCGCCCGAGGATCGAGGCGCCGCAGTACCCCGCGATCACATCGGGGAAGATCGTGAAGACGTCGATCCTCACAAGTGCCTCACAAGTGCCTCACAAGTCCAGCAACCCCTCGGGGATGTCGACGTCGACCGTCCCCGCCGCCGTGTCATGTCCTGTCACGAAGTGCAGCGGGATCAATGCGCCGGACTCCTCCAGCACCAGGAGGTCGCTCGCGGGGTTCGCCTCGACCGCGGCCACCCGCCCCAGCTCGATGCCATCCACGTCGCGCACGACGGCGCCGACGAGCTCGTGCACCCACAACGTCCCGGGCTGATCCAGCGCCTCGGCTGACAGCTCCACCCCCCGCAATCGCTCCGCCGCGGCCCGGTCGGCGCACCCGGCGAACGAGACGATGTAGCGGTCGCTGCCCGGCCCCGGACCTGACGCAACGACCGTCAGCGGGCCCGACGGCGACGACAGGACGGATCCCGCGCGCAGCCGCTCCAACTGGTCCGTCCAGAGCTGGACGATGACCTCGCCCTTCAGGCCGTGGGCCTTGGTGACCCGGCCGATCTTGAGGAGGTCCGCGGAGCCGGACCCGAACTCAGTCGTCGACGATGTCCACGCTGGCCTGGACGCCGTCCTTGGCGCCGGCCACGTTGACCAGGGTGCGGATCGCCTGCGCGGTGCGGCCACGGCGGCCGATGACCCGACCCATGTCCTCGGGGGCCACGTGCAGGTTCAAGCGCATGCCACCCCGCCGCTCTTCGGTTTCGATCACCACGGCCTCGGGGTCGTTCGACAGCGACTTGGCGAGATACGTCAGCACCGACAGCGACGTGCCCCCGTCGAACGCGGTCCGTTCGTTGCCCACGCCGGCCTGGTTGCCCTCGCCGGCGACCTCCTCGATGTCGTCGCCGTCATCCAGATCGTCGATGTCGTCCACGTTGTCGATGTCGTCGTCAACGTCGTCGTCGTCGCCCTGTTCGTTGTCGAACTCGTCGTCGAACTCGTCGTCGGCTTCGGCCCCGGCCCCGGCGCCGGCCCCACCGCCTCCGCCGCTCACCTGGTTGACGTCGCCCGCCTCGTACAGATCCGTCACAGGGTCCTCACTTCGCCTTGGCGGCGGAGAACTCGTCCCACGCGCCGCTCGTCTTCAAAAGCCGTTCGACCCGCTCGGTGGGCTGGGCGCCGTTGACCAGCCACTTCACGGCCTTCTCATTGTCGATCTGGATCACGGCGTCGGGCTCGGCGGTCGAGGCGCCCCGGGGGGCGTAGGTGCCGACGATCTCGAGGAACCGGCCGTCGCGAGGCGACCGGCTGTCGGCCGCCACGACCCGGTAGGTCGGTTGCTTCTTCTTGCCCATCCGCACCAGGCGGAGCTTCACTGCCACGAACTGATTCCTTCCACTTTGGATTACGAGCGTTCGCTCTCCCCGGGGATACACGTTCCGAGACTCCCGGGTCGGCGCATCGACGGACGCGCTCGGCGGACCATTCTGCCAGATGGGGAGGGTGGCGGCCTCCCGGTCCCGCCGGAATCTTCCCGGAGGGCCCTGACCTAGCGGTTCTTGGGCGGCGTCACCCGCCCGCCCTTCTTCTTTTTCTTGGTCCCCTTGTTCACCCTCACCACGGGCCGAGGGGCACCTCCCGAGGGGGCCCCCGACGGGAGGCCGGGAAAGCCCTGGGCCAGTTCGGCGAGATCGGCGTCCGAGGCGTCGCCGCCCATGAGCTGGGAGAGCATGTCGAAGTCCGCGCCGCCGGCGGCCCCGGCGCCGGCGGCCTGTCCGGCGCCACCGAATCCGGCCGCCTGTTGGGCCAGTTTCTTGGCGGCGCGGCCGGACATACCGGACATGTTCGGCATTCCGGGGAGGTTGGGCATGTTGCCCGACGCCATCCCCTTCATCATCTTCTGCATCTCCTTGAACTGCTTGAGGAGGGAGTTGACGTCCTGCACGGTGGTGCCCGAGCCGCGGGCGACCCGGCTGCGGCGGGAGCCGTCGATCATCGACGTGTCGTTGCGCTCGTCGGGCGTCATGGAGCAGACGATCGCCTCGACCTTGGCGACCTCGCCGTCGTCGATCTGGCCGGCCGCCTCGCGCATCTCCTTGTTCATGCCGGGCATGAGGCGCATGAGGCCGCCGAGCGAGCCCATCTTCTTCACCTGGCGCAGTTGGGAGAGGAAGTCCTCGAGCGTGAACTGGCCGGCCATGAGGCGGCTGGCGCTCTTGGCCACCTCGTCGGTGTCCATGGTGCGCTCGGCCTGCTCGATCAGGCTGAGCATGTCGCCCATCCCGAGGATGCGGTCCGCCATGCGGTCGGGGTGGAACAGGTCGAAGTCGCCGAGGCGCTCGCCGGTCGAGGCGAACGCGATCGGGCGGCCGACGACCCCCTTCACGGAGAGTGCGGCGCCGCCGCGGGCGTCGCCGTCGAGCTTGGTGAGGATCACGCCTGAGAGCTCGAGCGCATCGTGGAAGGCCTTCGCGGTGGCGACGGCGTCCTGTCCGATCATGGCGTCGATAACGAGGAACGTGTAGTGCGGCTGGGTGGCGGCGGAGATGTCCTTGATCTGGCCCATCATCTCGGCGTCGATCGTGAGCCGGCCGGCCGTGTCGATGATGCAGATGTCCCGGCCGAGCCTCTGTGCTTCGGCCACGCCGGCCTTGGCGACGCTGACGGGATCGGTCGGCTCCGAGAAGACGGTGACGCCCGCCTGCTCGCCGAGGACGCGGAGTTGTTCGACGGCGGCGGGGCGTTGCAGGTCGGCGCCGACGAGCAGCGGGTTGCGCCCCTGCTGCTTCCACCACAGCGCGAGCTTCGCCGAGTTCGTCGTCTTGCCCGAGCCCTGGAGGCCGGCCATGAGGACGACGGTCGGCGGCTTGCTCGCGTAGGTGAGCTTGAGGGTCTCGCCGCCGAGGACGTTGACGAGCTCCTCGTGCACGGCCTTGATGACCTGTTGGCCCGGGCTGAGGCTCTTCGACAGGGCCTCGGTGCTGACACGCAAGCGGATGCCGTCGCAGAATCTGCGGGCTACGGAGAGCTCGACGTCGGCGTCGAGGAGCGCGGTGCGGATCTCCTTGAGCGCCTCGTCGAGGTCTTCGTCGCTGATGCGGCCCTTGCCCCGGAGTCGGGTCGAGATGCGCTCGAGGCGGTCGGACAGGGCGTCGAACATGAGGTCTCAGGTTAGTGGGGTGCCCTGCCGGTGCTGCGGCGACCGGCTACTTTCTGGCCCCATGCCACGCCTCTCCCTGCGCTCCGGCGCGCTCGTGCTTCCCATCGTCCTGGCCGGCGCCCTCGGGCTCGCCGCCTGCAGTTCCTCGCCGTCGACGTCCGGCTCGGCGACCACGACCACGACCACCTCGGGTGTGACCGGCGCCGGCCCGTCCACCACCGTCACGGCGCCGCCGGGCAGCCCGCCCAACGCGATCGGGTCCATCCCCGCGGCCGACCGCTCGGCCGCGGGCACGGCGGGGACCGCGCCGACGGTGACGGTGCCTTCGAGCACGCCCCCGTCGCATCTCGAGACCGCCGACCTCATCACCGGCACGGGGGCGGCCGCGGCCAACGGTTCCCACCTGACAGTGCAGTACGTGCTCGCGACCTACTCGAGCGGCAAGGTGGTGCAGTCATCGTGGACGAGCGCACCGTTCACCTTCACGTTGGGGCAGGGCCAGGTCATCCCCGGGTGGGACAAGGGCGTCGTCGGCATGAAGGTCGGCGGGCGGCGCGAGCTCATCATCCCGCCGAGCCTCGGGTACGGGGCGCAATCGCCCGGGCCCGGCATCGCGGCGAACGACACGCTCGTGTTCGTGATCGATCTGCAGAAGATCGGCTGAGGGCGGGGGCGCCGGGGCGCTCGGGCGCCGGGCCGCCGGGCCGGGCCACTGGGCCGCTCGAAGTGGCAGGCTGATCTCCTCGACTATGGACGTCGCCACGTGGATCGACTCGCTGCGCCAGGAGGGTGCGCGCATGACCGCGGCGGCGCGTGCCATGTCGGCCGAGATGCCCGTGCCGACGTGTCCCGGGTGGGTGACGCGTGACCTGATCCGCCACGTGGGCGGTGTGCAGCGCTGGGCGACGAGCTTCGTGGCCGAGGCGCGCGCGGAGCCGGGTTCGCAAACGCTCGAGGAGCTCGCGGGCGGTTGGCCCAGCGACGAGGAGCAGGCCGACTGGTTCGAAGCGGGGTACCTGCGACTGGTGTCGGTGTTGCAGGCTGCGCCACCGGACCTGCAGTGCTGGACGTTCATGGCCGCGCCGTCGCCCTTGGCGTTCTGGAGCCGCCGGCAGGCGCACGAGACCGCGATCCACCGCGTCGACGCCGAGCTGGCCGCAGGCCGGACGGTGGCGCACCTCTCGCCGTGTGCACCGGCGTTCGCCGCCGACGGCATCGACGAGCTGGTCACCGGGTTCTGGCCCCGCCGCTCCGCCACTGCGCGCGCCGAGACGCCGGTGACGCTCGGCGTCGGATGCTCCGACGACGATGGCGCCTGGGTGGTCACGATGGGCCCAGAAGGCGTGCAGACCTCGGTGGGTGCGGGCGAGACGACGTGTTCGGTGCGAGGTGCCGCCTGCGACCTCTATTTCGCGCTGTGGAACCGCGGCGGGAGCGAGTCTTTGCAGATCGAGGGCGATCGCGCCGTGTTGGCGCAGTTCGGCGAGGCGATGCAGGTGCGCTGGAGCTGAGGCGCCAGGCGCGCCATGACTACTTCTCCATCGACTGCAGGCGCAGCAACGAAACTGACGCCTGTCGCGATCGCCCTATGGCGAGCCGAGCTTCGCCATGGGCCGCCGAGCAGACCTTTTGACAGAGGCCTCGCGCAGTACGTCCATCGCACCGGCGAGAGCTCTCTCGAGGGGCTCCCTCGACTTCATCGTCTGCGTGAGAAGCAGTCCGCCCTGCAGCGCTGCAAAAATAGAAAGCGAGAGACCCCGCGGTTCCGCCTCAGGTCGGAGTAGGCTCTTGGCCCTCATGCGATAAAGGCCTGCCTCGAGGTAGCTCCTCCATCGATCGAGGTGTGCTGCGACTTCGGCCCGAAGTTCTGGCTCGTCGCTCAGGAGTTCGCTCACGAGCGATCCGATTGGGCACCCCCAAGAGGGTTGAGCGCAATAGTGCGCGAGGACCGCATCGCACCAGCCCTCCCACGCCTCCCAGGTGTCGAGCTCGTCGAGATAAGGCCGTTGGGCTTCGAACACGCGCTCGGCTTGGAAGGCGGCAATCGCCGCGACGAGCTCGGTCTTCCCACCAGGAAAGTAGTGAAAGAGCTGGCTCTTGCTCGTCGCCGTCCCGGCGCGGATCTCGTCCAAGCTGGTACCGCCGACGCCGCGAGCCAGGATCAAGTCGGCGGCGGCTTCGACAATCCGTGCACGCGTGGCCACACCCTTGGGAGTCAAGACCGTGACGTCAGCCATACCACCCACGTTACCGCTCTGGACTATGCGGTCCAGACAGAGTACGGTTATGGACTGAATAGTCCAAATGGAGAATCACCATTAACAAGAAGGACCAGTTCATGAGCAACCGCCTTGACGGAAAGACCGCGCTCGTCACCGGAGCGACCAGCAACATTGGGCGGGCGATCGCTTTCTCGTTCGGCTCTGAGGGCGCGCACGTCGTCGTGAGTGGTCGCGATCGAGACCGGGGTTCCGAGGTCGTGCGCGCCATTGACGCCAAGGGTGGGCGCGCCGAGTTCGTCGCCGCTGACCTCGATGGCTCGGCCCGCGCCTCGGCGCGACTGGCCGAAGAAGCGACCGCGGTGCTTGGCGGTCGAATCGACATTCTCGTGAACAACGCCGGCATCTATCCCGGCTCGTCGACCGCCGAGACCGACGAGGCAACCTTCGACCAGGTCTACGCCGTCAACGTCAAGGCGCCGTTCTTCCTCACCGGCCAGATCGCCCCGCACATGGCCAGACGGGGCCAAGGCGCGGTCATCAACCTCGGGTCGTGGATCGCCCGTCTTGGTATTCCGATCGGTTCGCTCTACAGCTCCACAAAAGGGGCGATCGAAACGCTCACGAGGGCGTGGGCGGCTGAGTTCGGACCCTCAGGCGTGCGTGTCAACGCCATTTCGCCTGGAGTGATCCTCGCTCCGGTCCTCGAGGCGGCGAGCGGCGCCGACGAGCATCCCGGGGAGGCAATGATGCGCGGCACGCCAGCTGGCCACAGCGGATCTCCCGAGGCCGTCGCCCACGCCGCTGTGTACCTGGCCAGCGACGAAGCCTGGTTCGTTCACGGCACCGTGGTCGACGTCGACGGAGGTCGTCTCGGGGTCGCCGTCATCGCCCGGGCTCCAACAGCGCGGGGT
>DATMMN010000147.1:0-15382 GCA_035569675.1 Acidimicrobiales bacterium
CCGCAACGTCACCCGGCGTCCCGTCGGCATCCCGAGCACCAGGGCGTAGATACCTTCGCCGCTCTTCGTGTAACGCAGGGGCGTCCCGTCGGACGTCGACGACTCGGCCACCACCCACGGCCGTGAGCCGTAGATCGCCTCACCGTTCGCCGCGAGCCATTCGCCCAGTCCCCGCAACGGCGCCTGCTGCGATTCGGGCACCGTCCCGTCGGGACGCGGCCCCACTCCGATCAGGAGGTTGCCGTTGTTCGCGACGACGTCGCAGAACATCTGGATGAGCTGGGTCTCGCTGATGATGTCCTCGGGCGGCTCCTCGCGGTTGGCGCCGAAGGAGCGGCCGACGCCGCGGCACATCTCCCACTTGCGCTCCGAGACGGTGTGCAGCATCTCGTACTCGGTCGTACGAAAGTCGCAGTGCTGCGGCGAGGCGAACGTCAGCCGCTTGCGCCCCGCCGGGATCCAGGGCCACAACAACTCCAACAACCGCCCGCCTGCACGCAACAACGATTTCGACAGCACCCCCTCGGGCGCTGCGTTCTCGCGCCACCGGTCGTTGACCACGCCGTCGGGAACCGTGTTGTAGTAGTACGCGAAGAGCTCGGCCAGATTGCCACCCGCCGGCCACGAGATGTCGTTCCACAACACCGACGGCGCATACCGATCGATCAGCTCGCGCACGTGCGCCGTCACATACCGCCGGTAGCCCTCCCCTCCCGGCGCCGCCAGCACGAGATCCGACGCACCTCGCAGCAGCGCGCCGTTGTACGGCCAGTCATAGCCCCCCGAGTAGTAGAGGCCCATCCGCATCCGCCGCTCCCGCACCGCAGCGGACAGGTCGCCGACCACGTCACGCCGGCCGTGGTACTCCCCCTTGACTGGATGACGCACGGCCGACGGCCATAGCGCGAACCCGTCGTGATGCTTCGTGGTCAAGACGACGTAGCGGGCCCCGGCCTTCGCGCACAGGCCCGCCAGGGCATCCAGATTGGCGCCGACCGTGGCGTCGTCAAAGGTCTTGGCGAAGTTCTCGTAGGGGTAGTCGTCGCCGTACACCTGGGCGTGGTGCCGCGCCGTGGGGCTGCCCTTGATCCGCATCGTGTTGAGGTACCACTCGGCGTACGGGTTCTCCCGCAGCATCCGCCTGGGGCCGGCCTTGACCAGCATCTCCTGGATGTCGGGCACCCGCGGCGCCCACCCCGGCACCGAGTAGGGACCCCAGTGAAGGAAGACGCCCAGCTTGGCGTCGTGGTACCAGTCCGGCACTCCGTGAGTGCGTACGGAATCCCATGTCCCTTCATACATGGTGGTTGCACTCTCGCGTCATTTGGTCCTTGCGAGTCCACCCTCGTGCACTTGCCGCTAGGTCATATTGTCACGCCAAGCAATACCCACGCTTCCCGACGCCATTCGGCGCTAAGGAGAAGGCGCCATAGCCTGCTTCGGCGCACAAAACTTGCACCTCCAGTGCGATCACTCGGGATTCACAACGAACGCCCAACTCGTGTCCGAATCGATGGTCAACCGGCCGCCCGCTTCCGCCCCCACTGTCCCGGCGGCCTCCACCCGATCGGCCCCGCCTTTGCGACGGCCGGGCATCGGATTTAAGCCGCGTGGACGCCTATGCCCTCCCCTTGTGGATTTGGCGTCCTTCCACAACCGTCGACTCGTGGATTCGCAAACGAACAACCCGCGCATTGTGGACAGGCGAAGAATTCACAAGAGCACGGCATATACCCGACCTGTTCTCAAACGATGGGGATTCAGCGACGGATCACTAGAGGGAGAATCGATTCGGACCTGTCGCTCCTCAACCGACCGAGGTATCACCCCACGGGTGGTTGGGTGAAGACAATCCGAGAATCACTCGGCATGTCGGAGCTCGAGCTTTCGGCTCGGCTGGGAGTCACACAGCAGCGGGTCAGCCAACTCCAAAGTGCCGAGGCGAAGGAATCGATTCAACTCTCGACACTGCGCCGAGCGGCAGAAGCGCTCAACTGCGAACTCGTCTACTTCCTGGCTCCCAAGGAAGCGCTCGGGAACATGGTGTGGCGGCAGGCGTTCGCCAAAGCGGCCGAGGAGGTCGGCTACGACCCGGACGACCCCGATGACGACGACAGGGCAGTGCGGAAAGGAGAAGAGGCCGAGGCTCTCATTCCTTACTGGGTGGACCGTCGAGGGCTGTGGCGTCAAGGTCCAGCAACTGGAAGCGCGTTTGAGGCAGGTCAGCCTCCGGCGAGTGCTGCGCCGGCGCCGCCTGCGCCCTCGCTCGAGCCATGGCCCGGCTTGCCGTAGCGCATCCGGAACGCGAAGTAGGCGAACGGTCCCACGAAGATCGGCAACCAGTACGAGATGATCCGGTACGCGAGCGTCGCCACGACGGCGTCGCCACCAGGCACACCGGCCACGATGAGCAGGCCACTGAGCCCCGCCTCGACGATGCCGAGCCCGCCGGGAGTGATGGGGATCAGTGCGAGCAGCTTGGCCACCGCGTAAGCGAGGAGGACCAGCGAGGGATTCGGCTTCGCGCCGGTCGCGCGAATCGTCGCCAGGAGGCAGCCGTAGTCCAGTAACAGACGCCCGCTACTGAGCAGCGTTGCCGCCTTCCAACGCCGTCCCAGCACGTCGCGGATGCGGTTGCGCTCGCGCACGAGGCGATCCGGCAGGTCGGTCATCGGCACGGCGTTGCGCCGCCAGCGGTTGCGCGCCGCCTGCACCACGTGGCCGGCCCAGCGCATAGGTCCGTCCAATGCGAGCACCACGGTGCCGAAGCCAGCGAAGAGCACGAAGGCGACGAGGCCGAGCAAGGCCGTGTACTCGAGGCTCCGGGCGATCGGCGTGCCGGCCAGGATCGCCGGCAACACGAAGATCGGCAGTGCGAGCAGCCCGCCGATCTGCAGGAGCGAGAACACCGTCAGGCCGCCGATCGCGGCCGTCGTGTCGTTACCCGCCTTCGCCAGCATGCGGAACTGCGTCGCTGCACCGACCGCGGCGCCGCCCGGCACGATGAGGCTGATGGAGTTCCCCGCCAGCTGAGAGGTAGAGACCGAGAACCAAGCCTTGGTTCCGAGCGCGATGCGCTGGAGTCCGATGGTGCAGACGAAGTGCGCGACCTCGAAGGCGAAGGCGAGGGTGAACCAGATCGGGTCGAGCGAGGTCAGCTTCGGAAACGAGCTGAACACCTCGGCGAGGCTCGGGAAGACGAAGTAGATCGTGATGCCGGCCACCAACAGCGTGGCAGTCCGTTTGGCGATGGTCCGCCACGGCAGCGGTGTCTCGACGTCCTCCTCGATGCGAGTGGCGATCCGCTCGTAGGTATCGGGTGTGTCGGACGCCCCGCCGTCGCGTGCGGGCGCGGCGCGCCCTCGAGGGGCCGCCGGTGATTCAGGCGCGAGCTTGGGTTCGAGCTCGGGCTCGGCGGCGTCCCGCTCCTCTGGCGTCACCGGAGCGTGTTCCCCGGTGACGGAGCGACGCAGGAGCGCGGGGTCGACAGCCCAGCGGCTAGGCGTTGAGGAGCTTGGACTTCTCCGACTGGAACTCCTCCTCGGTGAGCACGCCCTGGTTCTTGAGGTCGGCGAGCTTCGAGAGTTGGGAGGCGGTGTCGGCGCCGGGCGTGCCGGCGGCCTCGCGCACGTAGGAATCGAACGCCTTCTGCTGGTCCGCCGCTTGTTGGGCTTGGCGCTCGTGCATCTTGCCGCCGCGGGCGATCAGGTACACGAAGACGCCGAGGAACGGGAGGATGATGATGAAGATGACCCACAGGGCCTTGGCTCCGCCGCCCAAGTCGCGGCTGCGGAAGATATCGAAGAAGACCATGACCAGCAGCCAGATCCAGATGAAGAAAAGGAAGAAGTACAGCATTGTCAGGAAAAAATCGAGTATCGGGTAGTCCGTCGACGCCAGCATGTGACCTCCTCGTAGTCAGCTCACGGGCTGGTGCCCGCGTTCCCTTCGCCCCTGTTCTAGCCGTATCACGCAGGCCAGCGCTTGGATGCGGAGTTCGTGACCTTCGGCCCTGACCCGGTGCGGCCGCCTGCTCTGAGAATGTGACGGCCATGGGCCACGGATCCGGTTTCTCCGCGCTGGCGGTGGTCTCTGCCTGCTTGATCGTGTGGGGGATCGTCTCGGGGCGGCTCGAGCGCTGGGATGTCTCGGCCCCCATCGCCTTCGTCGTGCTGGGCGTGATCGTGACGCACGGGCCGACGGCGTTGGTGCATTTCACGCTGCACTCGTCGACGATCCTCTCGCTCGCCGAGATCACGCTCGCCATCGTGCTCTTCGCCGACGCATCGCGGGTGAACCTGCGGGCATTGCGGGCCGACGCCGCGATCCCTGCTCGGTTGTTGGGGATCGGGCTGCCCTTGACGATCGCGGCCGGCGCGGCAACCGCCGCCTTGTTGTTCGGCAACAGCGGGCTCTGGGTCGCAGCCGCCATCGGAGCCATCGTGGCGCCGACCGACGCCGCCTTGGGGGCGTCGATCATGTCCGACGAGCGCGTGCCTTCGGGCGTGCGCCGGACGCTCAACGTGGAGAGCGGGTTGAACGACGGGATCGCGACGCCGTTCGTCAACTTCTTCATCGCCGGCGCGGTGACCGCCGATGCGCTGGCCGGTCAGCATCTCTGGGCGGCCGTGGGCGCGCTGGTGGGCGGGACGCTGCTCGGGATCGGGATCGGCGTGGTGGGTGCCGCGCTCTTGGCGTGGGCCCGACGGCACAGGTGGAGCGCCGCGGGCTACCGGCCGCTGGCGATCCTGGCACTGGCGGTGTTCTCCTACTCGGCGGCCTCCGTCGCGGGCGTGAACGGCTTCGTCTGCGCCTTCGTCGCCGGGATCGCCTTCGGCAGCATCGACCACCACAACGACGAGGCGGTGCTGGGCTTCACCGAAGAGGTCGGGTCGTTGCTGTCGTTGTTGATCTGGTTCATCTTCGGCGCGGTCATGCTCGTGCCGGGGCTCAAGGACGCGGGCTGGCGCGACGCGCTGTTCGCGTTGCTGGCTCTGACCGTGCTGCGCATGGTGCCGGTGGCGGTCGCACTGGCGGGGACGGGGCTCGACCGCGCCACCGTCGCGTTCGTGGGGTGGTTCGGCCCGCGCGGTCTGGCGTCGGTGGTGTTCGGATTACTCGCCGTCGACGCGCTCGAGCCGTCCCAGTCGAAGGCCGTGCTGGCCGTCGTCACCGTGACGGTCGGGTTGAGCGTGCTGCTGCACGGCATCAGCTCGTCGCCGTTGGCGGCGAGGTACGGGGCGTACGCCGCGGCACGACTCGAAGCCGGACATCCGGCGCACGGCCGGGCCGGCGGGGCCGCCCCTATCGCGACGAGGAGCTTGCGGCGGAGGGGCCGGTCAGGGGCGGATCGGGAGTCCTCGGCCGGCGAGGCCGGCCCCACATGACCTGGTGGGGCCCCAACCGGGGTTCCCCAGCTCCTATTCAATAGAGTGGCGCTGTTAACCCTCCGCCGCCCCCACCGATGAATCAAGACCTCGCGAGCTCCGCACCACGTCCTCGTCGCGCCCTGCCTGACGCGCCTGGAGCGCCCGGGTCGCCGGGGGCGCCGGGCGTCCCTGAGTCGGCGCCGCCAGAGCCCGACGGCTCCAACGGTTCTTCCGTGACGCCGGGAGCGCAGATCGGGGCTTCGACGGCGGCGGTGCTCGCAACGGGGACGGCGGGAACACCGACGGTGACGGCGAGGCCGGCGCGCGGCGACCACCTGAGCCGTGTCATCCGCATCCCGCGCCTCCCGCGCCTCCGTCCGCAGCGCTTCATCATTCCGATCGCCATCGCTTTGTTGGTGTGGTTGCTCGTCGTGGAGTTGATGGGCCGGCACCACCTGACGGCCGTGCTGTCCGCTGCCGACTGGACCTCCGTCGCGGGCGCGTTCGTCGTGGTGCAGGCCGCCACGGTCGGCCAAGGGCTCACGCTGTGGGGCGGCGTGAAGACGTTCATACCGTTCGACGTCTTGATGCGGACCGCGTGCGCCATGGCTTTCGCCGATTTCATCGGCGGACCGGTTGCCTCGACGGCCGCCGCCGTGTCGCTGCACCGGCAGCACGGACTCCCGCCGGGGACCGCGTACAGCTCGAGCCTCCTCTCGAGCACGGCTGGGGTCGCGGTGCCACTCCTCATCGGCATCGGTTTCCTGCCCGTCGCGGCGGGCGAGTTCCACCTGGGGGTGGCGGGGCCTGCCGGCTCGCACGTCGTCCTCCTCCAGGCGCTGCTACTCGTCGTCGTGGCGACCGGGCTGATCGGCGGCCTCGCCTTCGTCGTACCCCGCGTGCGCCACGCCTGGGCGTCGCGGGGACGGCCCCAATTCGCCTCGGCCTGGGCCAACGTCTACGAGGTGACTTCGCACGTCGGCCCGGTGGTGCGGCTCCTCGCGGGTCCCGCCCTCACCCAGGTCGTGCTGGCGGCCGGACTCGGCTGGTGCCTGCACGCGGTGGGCGCGTCGGCCAACTTCGGCGCGCTGATGTTCGTGTGCTGCGCGGCGAGCGTGTTGGGCGCGATCACGCCGGTGCCCGGCGGCATGGGCGTGGTGGAGGCGACGTACATCTCGGGACTCACACTGGTCGGTGTGCCGCAGGATCTCGCGGCCGTCGCGACCCTGCTGTTCCGGGCCTGCACGGCATACATCCCGGCGCTGTGGGGCTGGCCGGCGTTCGCGCACCTGCGCGAGGGCGACTCCTACACCTAACTCACGGCCCGGCGGCTCAGTAGTGCCAGGGGAAGGGCGACCAATCGGGCGGCCGCTTCTCCAAGAACGCGTCGCGGCCCTCGGCCGCCTCGGGTGAGCCATAGGCGAGGCGGGTGGCCTCGCCGGCGAAGAGCTGCTGGCCGACCAGGCCGTCGTCGATCAGGTTGAAGGCGTACTTCAGCATGCGGATGGCGGTCGGGCTCTTTCCGTTGATCTCCTTGGCCCACTCGAGCGCCACCCGCTCGAGGTCGGCGTGCGGGACGACCGCGTTCACCGCGCCCATCTGGTGCATCTCCTCGGCGCTGTACGCGCGGGCCAGGAAGAAGATCTCGCGCGCAAACTTCTGGCCGACCTGCCGGGCCAGGTAGGCCGAGCCGAAGCCGCCGTCGAAGCTGGCCACGTCGGCGTCGGTCTGCTTGAAGCGCGCGTGCTCGGCGCTGGCGAGCGTCAGGTCGCAGACGACGTGGAGGCTGTGCCCACCGCCGGCCGCCCACCCCGGTGCGACGCAGATGACGACCTTGGGCATGAAGCGGATGAGGCGCTGCGCGTCGAGGATGTGCAGGCGCCCGGCACGACCGGTGTCCCCCGCGTCCTCGTACTCGTAGCCCGCGGCGCCGCGGATGCGCTGGTCGCCACCCGAGCAGAAGGCCCAGACGCCGTCGGTGGGCGAGGGCCCATTGCCGGTGAGCAGCACGCAGCCGACGTCGGACGAGCACCGGGCGTGGTCCAGCGCGGTGATGAGCTCGTCGACGGTGCGGGGCCGGAAGGCGTTGCGCACTTCGGGCCGGTTGAACGCGATGCGGACGGTCCCGTGCTCGACGGCGCGGTGGTACGTGATGTCGGTGAAATCGAAATCGGGCACCTGTTTCCAGGCGGCCTCGTCGAACAGCTCGGAAACCACGCTCCGAGCCTACGAGACCTCGTCGAGGCCGCCCTTCGGCGGCGGGCAGTCACCCACCTCCGAGTCCCGACCTGCGAGCTGCGCCGCCCGTCGTCAGGGCACCAAGAACCCGCCGCGCTCGGCGAGGCGATCGGCCGGGTCCTCGATCGAGGTCGGCTCGTCCGGCGCCACGCTGCACGGCCGCGACGGATCGTCGGGCAGGGCGATACAGACGGCGAGCAACTGCTCGAAGCGGCGCGAGATGCTGGCAAAGCGCCAACGTTCCGAGACGCGGACCTTGTCGCCGCGCGCAGCCACCCGGGCGACCTCGGAAGGCCGGTGGATCCGGTAGCGCCCGGACCCGCCATCGAGGAAGCGCACGACGATGCATCCGTCTTCGACACCCTCGAATCGACCCCATCGGACAGGGTCGTCGGACTCCCAGGCCTTCTTCGCCTGGATGAAGTGCACGAGGTGACCCGGCACATAGAGATCGCACGCCGGGTGCTCCTCGGAGCTGCGGGTCGCCCTCTCTTCGCCGGCGCGCGCGGCGCGACCAGGGGTCGTCATGATTCCTCCTCATCGATCCTGGCCTTGCCACCGTGTCCGAAGACCGGTTGGTGAGCGTCGGCGACCCAGGTGTCTCAGCTCGTCTGGATAAGGCGACTGCAACGATACCAGCCGGGACTTTCGGCGCATTCGTGCGCCCACCCGGGCGGACGGCTGTAGTAAGACGACACCGCATACCGGGTCACGGGACCTGGCCTGCCTGATTTACGGGGGTTCTGGTGCGACGACGCATGACCGCGTGGACCGCGGTGCTGACGGCGACGGCGGTCGCGACGGTGGGGACGCTCGTGCTCCCACAAGTCGCCGCGGCGAAGCGCTCGCCGACCTACTACGTGTCGCTCGGTGACTCGTATTCGGTCGGATATCAGCCGGGCAAGGGTGCGACGCCCGGGTACGCCACCTACGTCGCGAGGCACACCGGGCTGACGTTGGCCAACTTCGGCTGCGCCGGTGCGACGACGACCTCGCTGCTCACGAAGGTCGGCTGCCCGGCCGTCCTGCCGAACACAGCTGGCGGCATTACCTATCCCACGACCACGCAGATCGCGGCGGCGACCGCCTTCATCGCCGCGCACCCGGGCCATGTCGGGCTGATCACGGTGACGATCGGCGGCAACGACGTCGTCCCTTGCGCACGCATGAGCAATCCGATCACCTGCGTCGGCACCGCCGTCACCACGATCAAGACCAACGTGACGTCGATCGCGTCGCAGCTGCGGTCGGCGGCCGGACCGAAGGTGCCGATCATCGGCTCGACGTATCCCGACGTGATCCTGGGCACCTACGTGTTCCCGACCAACCCGGCCTCGACCGCGGCGGTCAACTTGGCCAATCTCTCGGTCGTCGCGTTCAAGGCGCTCGTGAACCCGGCGCTCGCGCAGTCCTATGCCGCGTCGTTGGGTGCCTTCGTCGACGTCACGAAGGCGACGGGCGCCTACACGTCACTGATGCGGACGGTGCACACGAAGGCCTACGGAACGATCCCGGTCCCCGTGGCGAGTGTGTGCACGCTCACCTGGTTCTGCCAGAAGGGCGACATCCACCCGATGAACCAGGGCTACACGCTCATCGGGAAGCT
Source organism: Acidimicrobiales bacterium (assembly GCA_035569675.1). GTDB lineage: Bacteria > Actinomycetota > Acidimicrobiia > Acidimicrobiales > RAAP-2 > Bog-473. Next base: position 9,214 of record DATMMN010000147.1, read on the forward strand.
GATCGTCGCCAAGTACCACGCCATCAAGAAGCGCTAGCCGGCCCCCACCGTGCTCGGAGGGGTGTTGACAGTGACTGTCATCACCCGTAAAGTGACGTCAGTGAACGATGTCAGTTCCTGACATCGATGTTGCAGGAGGTTCCCACCATGAAGATCTTCGTCACCGGCGCATCGGGGTGGATCGGCTCGGCCGTCGTCCCCCAGCTGCTCGAATCAGGCCACGAGGTGGTGGGCCTCGCCCGCTCCGACGCGTCGGCCCAGAAGCTCGAAACGGCCGGCGCCATGGTCCAGCGCGGCGACCTCGACGATCCTGAGACCCTGGCCAAGGCCGCCAACGATTGCGACGGTGTGATCCATCTCGCCTTCCAACACGAGATCGCCTTCGGCCAGGGCGACTTTGCGGCCGCCGGGGCCGCCGACCGGCGCGCCGTCGAGGCGATGGGCACGGCCCTCGCCGGTTCCGACCGTCCCTTCGTGCTCGCCTCCGGCCTGGGCGGCCTGGCCCTCGGCCGTCCCGCTACTGAGGACGACGGCCTGGTGCCCAGTGCGGTGACCCGCATCGCCCCGCCGGGCATCCGCCAAGCGACCGCGTTGCTCACCCTGTCGCTGCGCGGCATCGGAGTCCGCTCGTCGGTGCTGCGCTTCGCGCCGACCGTCCATGGCGACGGCGACAAGGGATTCATCGCAACGTACGTCGGCGTCGCCCGGGAGAAGGGCGAGTCCTGTTACGTGGCCGACGGCGCGCAGCGCTGGCCGGCCGTGCACCGCTCCGACGCGGCACAGCTCGCCCGCCTCGCCGTCGAATCCGCCCCCGCCGGCACCGTGCTCCACGCCGTCGGCGAGGAGGGTGTCCCCTTCCGCGACATCGCCGAGGCGATCGGCCGCGGTCTCGGCGTTCCGACACGGTCCATCGAACCGGAGGACGCGCTCGAGCACTTCGGCCCACTCGGCCACTTCGCCGGCATGGACTTCCCCGCCACCGCCCTCATCACCAAGGAGCTCCTCGGGTGGAAGGCGACCGGCCCCACCTTGATCGAGGACCTCGACCAGGGTCACTACTTCTGGCAGGCCTGACGCGCCGCGCCGCGCCGGCCACCAGGGAACGGCTCAGCCGCCCCCGCCCCCGCCCGGCTGATGCTCCTCCAAAGCCTTGACGAGTAGGCGGCGCAGCTCGGCCCGCTCCGAAGCACTCAACCCTCCCAGGATCTCGTCCTCGATGCTCCCCTGCGCGACCTCCGCCCGTTCGAGCGCCTCGAGCCCGGCGTCGGTGATGTCGACGAGATGACGCCGCCGGTCCGCCGGATCCCGGCGACGCTCCGCGTACTCGAGATCCTCCAAGTCGTTCAGGGTCAGCACTCCGGTGTTGGAGTCCATCGAGAGGTCCTCGGCCATCGTCTGCTGCGACACCCCGGGATGGTCACGCAGATACGCGAGCGTGACCATGGTGCGCAGGTTCATCCCGACCAGGTCGACGGAGCTCCGTAGGAACACCGCCCGGGACAGCCGGGTCAGCAGGACGATCGTCCCCGTCCCCGCCCGCGGCGTCGCCCGGGCGTTCACCAGCTCGACCCCGGACTGTCACCCACGGGCTCAGTTTGGACGGCCGCATCCATCACCCCTCTATGATAGTCACGAAATCATGATTATCCCTGGCACCGAGACCGTCTCGGCCGACCTGGCGGCCGCCGACCGCCGTCGCTGGATCGCCCTGGTCGTCGTCTGTCTGGCGATGTTCATGAATGCGCTCGACGGCTCCATCGTCAACGTGGCGCTCCCGGCCATACAAAAGAGCCTGCACTTCAGCCAGTCCGGACTGACCTGGGTCGTCGACGCCTACCTCATCTCCTTCGGCAGCTTCCTCCTCATGGCCGGGCGTCTCGGCGACCTCATCGGACGCAAGAAGGTGTTCCTCGCGGGCGTCACGCTGTTCACGCTCGCCTCCATCGTCTGCGGGGCGGCGACCAGCCAAGGGATGCTCGTCTCGGCGCGCTTCGTCCAGGGCATCGGTGGGGCGCTGTCGTCCTCGGTGATCGTGGCGATCATCGTCACCGAGTTCCCGAGCATGGGCGAGCGGGCCAAGGCGATGAGCGCGTACGTGTTCGTTGCGGTCGGCGGCGGTTCCATCGGGCTCCTCGCCGGCGGCGTGCTGACGCAGATACTCAGTTGGCACTGGATCTTCTTCGTGAACGTGCCGGTGGGTGTGGCCACGCTGGTCGCCGGTTCCATCCTCCTGGTGGACAACGTCGGCCTCGGGATCAGACACGGCGTCGACTGGGTCGGCTCCGTGCTGGTGACAGCCTCGGTGATGGTGGCGATCTACGGCATGGTGACGGCGTCGAGCGACGGCTGGGCCTCTGCCAACACGCTTGGTTTCCTGGGCCTCGCCGTCGGGCTCATGGCCGTCTTCATCGTCGTCGAGTCGAGACTCTCGAACCCGATCGTGCCGCTGCGGATCCTGAAACTGCGCACCCTCACCGGCACCGCAGTGATCCGGGGCCTGCTCATCATCGGCATGTTCTCGACGTTCTTCATCGGTGCGCTCTACTTCGAGCACGTCCTGCACTACAGCCCGGTGAAAACCGGCCTGGCCTTCTTGCCCCAAGCGTTCGCAATGGCCGGTATGTCGACCGGTATCACCGCCTGGCTGGTGACGCGCTTTGGGAACAAACCAGTGATGTACCCGGCGATGGCGCTGGCTGCCGTCGGGCTCTTGCTGTTCGCCACGGCCGGTCCTCACGCCGACTACTTCCCGCGCATCTTCTTCGCCTTCTTGCTCATGGGCGTCGGTGCGGGCGCCTCCTTCATGCCGCTGCTGCAAATCGGGATGTCCGAGATCCCCAACGAAGACGCCGGCCTCGGCTCGGGGATCGTCAACGTCTCCCAGCAGCTGGCCGGCGCCATCGGACTCGCCGCCCTCAGCACGATCGCCGAGAGCCACTCGAAGTCCCTGATCGCCGCCGGCCACGACGTGGTCACCGCCCTGGCCGACAGCTACCGCCTCGCGATGCTCATTGCGGCTGCCTGCATCATCGTCGGCCTGGTGCTCTCGCCGTTGCTCTTGCGCACCCAGGAGTCGCCCGAGGAGCAGCAGGCGCGCATCAGGGAGAACATGCAGAACCCCGAGGCTTACGAACACCTCGTGCTGTAAGAGCCGGGAGTCAGGCCTCTCCCTCCGGCGGCGCGCCCGCCCAGTGCGTGCGCAGGTCTTCGAGCCAGGCGGGGAACTCCAACACAGGGTCCGGCAGAGCCTCCGCACCCTGGTCCGCCAGCGCCGCCTCGAACGCCTCGGGCTCGTCGCCCCAGCTGCGCGGGTCGCCCATCATCACTTCGAACATCACCGCGCCCTCGGGGCCGGCGACGACCGGGCCGAACGCGGCCCCCATCGGCAGTTCCACGTGTGTCCCGGCCGGGCAGCGCCGATCCCCGAACGACACGTCGCCCTCGAGCACGAACACGACGTGGGGCGAGAAGTGGCCGTGACGGCGCACCACCATGCCGGGGTCGTAGCGCGCGTAGAGCGTCAGGTACTGAGGGTCCGGTGAGAAGGCCAGCCACTTCTCCCAGACGTGCCCCACTGAGCCGTCCGCGTTGCGCTGGGCCTTGATCGCCTGCCATGGCACGTCCGGATCGTCGAGATGGCGGAACGTCGGTTCGCCGCCCTCGCGTTTGGGTGAAGGGGGCGCGGGCTCCGGCATGACCGACGACATTAGGAACGAAACCGACGTCCACCAACCGACGCCGTGCTCTGCGATGAAGCGAGTCGGCCTGCACCCCCTGTTGGCCGGTCGGAAATCAGCAGGCCGCAGGCCCCCTCACCTCAGATTGCAACGGGATTGCCACCGACAATTCGCGGAAAACGGCCGAGAATAAGAAGTCAGGTTGTTTCGGGAAGGGGACTCGATGCTCAGGGAGCGGCTGCAGCGCGACGGCGATGCGGCGCCCGACGCCGCCCCCAGGCGCCAGCCGGAACACCCGGGGCGACGCCGGCACGACCAGACCGAGGCGGAGTCCACCTCGGAGAGCCCCGCGCTCGACGAGATGGCCGACGCGTTCTTGCACTTCCCCGACGCCGTCGTCCTCGTCGACGGCGCCGGGACAATCCTTTGGGGCAACCTCGCCGCCGAGCGGATCTTCGGGCGCTCGCTCCAAGAATGGGTCGGCCGGTCAGGCATCGACCTGGTGCACCCCGACGACCACGAATTCGTGTTGCGCTCACTCGGGACCATTCTGGAGAAGGAAGTCGGCTCGCCCATCGAGATCCGGGTGAACGCCGCGTCAGGATGGCGGCTCATCGAACTGATCGGCGGCCGCACGCGGTGGTCCGGCGAAGACGTGATCCTCCTGTCCATGCGGGACCTGACCGAGCGTCGCCGCTTCGAGGTGGCAAGCGGGCGCGGCGAAGCGACCTTCCGTTCGCTCGTGCACAACGCCGGGTCGATCATCATGCTGGTGTCGAACGAGGGCAATCTCGAGTCGGTCTCGGGGGCCATCACCCGGCTGCTGGGTCTCGACCCCGAGTTCCTCGAGGGACGGCCGCTCGCCGCCATCGTCGCCGAGCGCGACCAGACGGAATTCCTCGTCGCTCTGGCCGCGGCGCGTCGCGGCGCGACGGCGGTCTCACCCGTGATCGCGCGGGTCGGCCTGACCCGCCATGGCGGCGGCGACGTGCCCTTCGAGCTCAACTTCGTGAACCTGCTGGACGACCCGACCGTCGAGGGGATCGTCGTCACGGCCCACGACGTGGCCGCACAGGTGTCCGCCGAAAGGGAGGTCGGCGACGCGCTCTCCCGGCTGACCGCAACCCTCGACTCCACGGCCGACGGGATCCTGGTGATCGACATGGAGGGCCGGATCACCGACTTCAACCGGCGCTTCTCGGACATCTGGGGCCTCCCCGAGGACGCGGTGGCCCGCCAGGACGACGTAGGCAACCTGCGCATCTGCCTCGAGCAATTGATCCGTCCCCAGGACTTCGTGTCCCGCATCAAGGACCTCGACCTCGCTCCGGAGAGTGAGTTCTTCGACCTGTTGGAATTCAAGGACGGGCGCGTCGTCGAGCGTTTCGCGCGATCGCAGCGCGTGGACGGCGGCGTCGTGGGGCGGGTCTACAGCTTCCGGGACGTGACCGACCGCAAGGTCCTCGAGGACGAGCTGGCCTACCGCGCCTTCCACGACTCGTTGACCAGGCTGGCCAACAAGGCGCTCTTCCAGGACCGCCTGGAGCACGCCCTGGCCCGGATGATCCGCAAGGACTCCCACCTTGCCGTGCTGTTCCTCGACCTCGACGACTTCAAGACCGTGAACGACAGCCTCGGGCACGGCGAGGGGGATCAGCTCCTCCGGCGGGTCGCCACGACCCTCGTCGAGATCCTGCAGCCGGTCGACACGGCCGCGCGCCTCGGTGGCGACGAGTTCGCTGTCCTGATCGAGGACGTGCCGTCGCGGGATGCGGCCGAGGAACTGGCGCAGCAGATCCTCGAATCCCTGCGGCTCCCTGTCCGCGTGGGAACGAAGACGCTCAGCGGCGCGTGCAGCATCGGCATCGCGTTCGACGAGGAGAACATCACGAGCGAGCAGCTGCTCCGCAACGCCGACATTGCCATGTACCAGGCGAAGAAGCGGGGCAAGGACCGCTTCGAGGTGTACCGCCCCGAGATGCACACGTTCGTGTTGGCCCGCATCGAATTGGAGGAGGAGTTGCGGGCGGCGATCTCCGGCGGTGACCTGGTGGCGTACTACCAGCCCGTCCTGGACCTCCAAACCAACAACGTCGTCGGGTTCGAGGCATTGGTGCGCTGGCCGCACCCCGAAGGCGTCCTCGTTGATCCCCGTCACTTCGTGCCGCTGGCGACCGAGATCGGGCTGATCGGCGAGATCGACTCGGCCGTGATGCGCACCGCGTGCCGCCAGGTGCGCGAATGGAAAGAGACGGGCATCTGCGGCCAGGACCTGGAGATCGGCGTCAACCTCTCGGCCGGCCAGCTGGTCGACGAGCTGTTGTCCGATCGGATCGCCGCATCACTCCGCGAGTGCGAGTTCGACCCCAAGTCTCTGATCATCGAGATCACCGAGAGCGAGGTGCTCACGGACGACGCGGCGACGCTGCAGAACATCGCCGCCCTCCGCAAGCTCGGGGTGCGCATCGCGCTCGACGACTTCGGTACCGGCT
>DATMMN010000148.1:0-15599 GCA_035569675.1 Acidimicrobiales bacterium
GCGAGCGCGCTCGTCGCGGCCGTGGCTCGGTGCACGCCCTTCGGCCGCCCCGTCGTGCCCGACGTGTAGAGCATCTGGGTGCCCATCACCGGGTCCTCGATGTCGGACCCGTCCTCCTCGGCCACGACCGAGTTGTACATCTCGAAGCCCGGCAGGTAGCCGCCGGTGTTGATCTTCACCAGCCCGGGGCCTCCGCCCTCCGCGGCGCCCACGACCCTCTCGCCCAGCTCGCCCGAGCAGACGAACGCCTTGGCCCCGCAGTTCTCGATGATGTACGAGGCCTCTTCGCCCGTGAGGTGCCAGTTGATGGGGGTGAGGCGCAGTCCGATGCGCTGCGCCGCGTAGAGCGTCTCGAGGAACTCGGGCCGGTTCGTGCACATCAAGGCGATGGCGTCACCCTCTTCGAGCCCGCGTGCGCGCAGCGCGCGGGCCAAGCGGTTGATCTCGTGGTTGAGATCCTCGTAGGTGCGGTCGCCATGCGGGGAGATCACCGCCAGGCGGTCCGGGATGCGCGCCGCCCACCAGGCGTGCAGCATGCCCTGGGCGGCGGCGGCGCGCTTGTCGTCGGGCAGGCTCACGGCCGCGTCACGACGCCATCTGTCCCGGCTCGAAGAGCGGCAGCTGCCGGCCGTCGCTCAGTAGCTCCCACGCGACGGTCACGGGCATGCCGGAGCGGACGTCGTCGGGGGGACACCCCACGACGTTGGTCAGCATGCGTACCCCCTCCTCCAGGTCGACCAGTGCCACACAGTAGGGCTTGCCGCCGGAGAAGTTGGCTCCGGCGGCCTCGGGGCGGTGCTCCACCACGGCGGCGTACACGGTTGCCCGTCCGCTCGCGGTGCGCCACTCGAGCGCGTCGGCGCCGGCCGCGCAATGCGGGCAGAACACGCGTGGATAGAAGACGCCGCGGTCGCACGACGTGCACCACTGGACGAGCAACCGTCTCTCCCGTGTCGCCTCCCAGAAGGCCGCACCTTCCACTCCAACTGGTGGTTCGAACCGCGCGGGTGCCGTTCCGGCCGCTTGCTCGGGGCTCACAGCGTCGCCTCTGTCCCGAGCACCGCGGTGGACATGACGGAGAGGAACATCCCCGAACCGTGCGCCACCGCCACGTTGGCGCCGGCGACCTGGCGCGCACCGCCCTCGCCGCGCAGCTGCCGCGCCGCCTCGGTGATGAGGAACATGCCGTACATGCCGGGGTGCGTGAACGAGAGGCCGCCACCGTTGGTGTTCATCGGGAGCGAACCGCCCGGGCCGAGGTGGCCGTCGGCGACGAACGGGCCACCCTCGCCCTTCTTGCAGAAGCCGAGGTCCTCCAGGTGCAACAACGCCGTGATGGTGAAGCTGTCGTACCCCATGAGGACGTCGACGTCGCCAGGCTCCATCCCCGCCATCTCGAACGCGCGCGGGCCCGACACGGCTCCGGGCGTCGTGGTGAGGTCGGGCATCTGACCGATGACCATGTGGTCCGTGCACGTGGCCGCGCCGAGCACGAAGACCGGTGGCTTGGCCAATGTGCGGGCCCGCTCGGCGCTCGTCATGACGAACGCCCCCGCGCCGTCGGTGACGAGGCAGCAGTCGAGGAGGTGCAGCGGGCTCACCTGCAACGGTGAGGCCAACACGTCGTCGATGTCGATGAGGTCGCGGTAGCGCGCCCGGGGGTTCAAGGCGGCCCACTGCCTCGTGCTGACAGCGATCTGGGCGAGCTGCTCGGACGTCGTGCCGAACTCGTGCATGTGCCGGGCCGCGGCCAGCGCGTAGGGCCCCATGGGCGTGCGCAGGCCGTAGGGCATGTCCCACTCCGCCATCGGATTGGGACCGGTGGGGCGGCGCCATTCCCGCCGGCGGCCCTGTGTCCGGTCGCTCCTCGGTGTGGCGGCGTAGACGCTGACCACGACGTCGCAGACTCCGGCGGCGATGGCCGCGGCTGCGTGCTCGACGTGGACCTCGTAGCTGGACCCGCCAGTCATGGTCGACTCGACGAAGGTGGGGTGGACACCCAGGTACTCGGCAAAGGCCACGGCGGACTCGGGGTGGCAGACGCCGTCGACGTCAGACAGGCTCAGTCCTGCGTCCGCCAAGGCATCGAGCACCATCGCCACCTCGAGCTCACGACCGAAGCGGTCGAGCTCGCCGGTCGGGGAGACGTCGTCGGCGACGCCGACGATCGCGGCGGCGCCGCGCAGGCTCCGGTCCATCCCAGTCATCGTTGACAGCCCCCCGGCGCCGGCCCCATCCCTGTCGTCGGCGGGGGCTAGGCGTTCTTCGGTAGCTGCGAGAAGGGCGTCGTCCGGTCGTTGTTGGGCTCCTTGGGGAGACCCAGCACCCGTTCCCCGATGATGTTGCGCTGCACCTGGTCCGTGCCGCCGTAGATCGGTGGCGCCTGCGCGAAGAGCGCCATTTCTGTCACGCCGCCGGCGAACGGATCGCGCGTCGACTGCTGCAGCTCCGCCTTGGCCTCTGCGTCGTACGCGTGGAGCGTCCCCGCCGGCCCCAAGATGCGCAGGCCCAGGTCGCGGGTCAACCGGACGATCTGGCTCATGGAGAGCTTGGAGATGTTGGGCATGCCCGGGATGTCGCCGCCCCTCTCCTTCACGGCCTTGACCCGCAGGCCGTTGAAGCGCCCTATCTCACCGAGCGTGTGGAGGCGGGCCAGCTCCTGGCGGATCCCGGCGTCCTTGTTCACGCCCCGCGACTGGGCGAGGGCAATGAGCATGCCGGCGCCGCCTCGCATCGCGCCCAGCGCCCCGGCGGGGTTCTGCGACCTCTGCCTGCCACCGGTGGCGGGTTTCGGACCGACCAGGTCGCCGACCCGCTTGTCGAGCATGCCCATCACGGTGCCCGGCTGTGCCAGCCCGCCGCCGGCCGCGTTGCCGCCGCCGGAGCCGAGGCCGGCCCTCTCGTTGGCGAGCGTCGTGTTGGCGGCGGCCCAGCCGTTGTTCAGCCCGCCGATGAGCGCGGAGTCCGCCACCCGGGCGTCGGTGATGAAGACCTCGTTGAAGAGGGCGTGGCCGGTCATCTCCTTGAGGGGCCTGACGTCGACCCCGTCCTGGAGCATCTCGAAGGCGAAGTAGGAGATGCCTTGGTGCTTGGGTACCTCGGGGTTCGTCCGGGCGAGGAGCATGCCGAGATCGGCGTACTGCCCCCCCGACGTCCAGACCTTCTGACCGTTGATGATCCACTCGTCGCCGTCCTTGACGGCCCGCGTCTGGAGGCCGGCCAGGTCTGAACCCGCCTGGGGCTCGCTGAAGAGCTGGCACCACGCCTTCTGGCCGGTGACGATGTCGCGGACGTAGAGGTCGATCTGCTCCTGCGTGCCGTGGGTGGCGATCGTGGGCGCCGCGAGGAGGAGGCCGAGGCCGGCGGGTGCGCCCATCGCGCCGAACTTTGCGACCTCCTGCTGGACGAGAACCGTGTCGGATCGGGCCATGGCCTTGCCGTAGGCGTTGGCCGGTAGGCCGGGCGCGGACCAGCCGGCCAGGCCCATGCGCTCCCACCATTGCGCCACCGTCAGGTCAGGGTCCCAGTTGTTCTCCAGCCAGGCCCGGAGCTCGCTGAGCAGCTCGTCCGTGCCGGTCGTCTCGGTCGCGGTGTCGGTCACGTCCCGAAAGCTACCGGGCGCGTCAGGAAGCGGGCGACTCGGCCCCCACGCCGGTAGCGTGCCGCTCCATGCAGGATGACCGCCTCAACGCAGCGTTCGACGCCTGGCTCCAGGCGCAGACGGCCGCCCTCGACGTGGTGCGCCAGGCCACCGGGGTACCGGAGAGCGAGGTGGACCTGGCCGAGGGGTACCGGTGGGTGACCCGGCTGTCACGCCTCGCCCTGGATTGGATCGTCGAGGGCTCAGATCCGCTCCATCCCCAGATCTTCACGCTGCAGGACGAGTACAAGAAACTGCTGGTCGACAACCCCGACACCAACTACCTCTTCTGCGTGCTCGACGACACTCGCACCTATCGCATGCTCGGATTCCGCGGCGAGTCCGCCTACGTGGGGATGACATTCGGGACGGCGTTCGGGCAGGGAGCGGTCGGGGGACGGACGGGCACCCAAACGCAGACCAACATCGACGAGTTCGAGGTCGGTCCCAATGGGGAAGTCGACATTTTCATCGCACCGGCGGACAAGATGCCCGATCCGGCGCCGCGCAACGCTGTGGTCCTCGAGCCGGGCACGGCGCAGCTGGCTTTCAGGGCAACGCATTTCGACAAACGCAGCGAGAAGCTCGCGGATCTGCGGATGGAGCTGGTGCCCGAACCGGGCGAAGTGGTGCCGCCCCCGCTGCTCTCAGTGGACGAGCTGGCACCGAAGCTCGAATTCGCCGCCATGTTTCTTACCTTTGTGGGCAACACGGCCCTGCAGATGTGGCGCGACGCGGCCCCAAACCTCAATTCCTTCGGTGGACAGGCTGGGTCTGCGCACATCGCGGCGCAGGAGGACGAGGTGCGTACGCACACCAACGCGGAGATGACGTACCACGGCGGTCGCTTCGAGTTCACTGAGGACGAGGCGCTCGTGATCACGGTGCACGAGCCGGACAAGCCGTTCCTCTACTGGGGACTGACGTTGACGTCACCGTGGATGGAGAGTTTCGACTACCGCTACACCACGACGAACTTGAACAACAAGAGGGCCAAGCGTTCGGACGACGGATCGTGGCGCCTTGTCGTCGCGCCGAGGGACCCTGGTCCCAGCGTGGAGAACTGGCTTGACACCGGTGGACGGCTCGAGGGCTACATGATCGTGCGCTGGATCTTGGCGGACGGTCCGCCGCACCCGTCGGCTGAGGTCGTCAAGATCGCCGACTTGTAGCAACGCACCGGAGCTCGGCCGGACCTAGCTCGGCCGGCTCGGCACCTCCTGGACGAGCCAGCTGTTTCCGTCTGGGTCGCTGAACGAGAGGAAGGTCTCATAGTCGGCCCGGTTGGGACCGGGGCCGTCGGTTTGGACGCCCTCGACGAAGTGGAACAGGTCGCTGCTGGCCACTCCCGCGTCGCGGAGTTGCGACAAGGCCGCCTCGATGTCGCGTACGACGAGGTGCAGCCCCTGCAGGGATCCGGCCGCCGCCGCGTTCTTCATGAGCGCGATGGAACAGCCCGAGCCCGTCGGCGTGAGCTGGACGACCCTGAAGTCCTCGCCTGCGCTGTGGTCGACGTCGACGTTGAAGCCGACCGCCGCGTAGAACGCCTTCGCCCGGTCGACGTCCGCCACGGGGACGACAATCTGTTCGATCTTCCAGTCCATACCTTCGTCCCTCCTGCGTATCGTCCTTCTCCCGATTGCTTCCTGCGGCCCCGGCGTCGTCACCCACGGGAACGGCCGGGGGCTCCCGGGTCAGACCTCTGAGGGCACGCCGTACCGCTCCTGGTAGGGCGCGACCAACCCGCGGTGCGTGGCGAGGTCCAGCCCCGTGTCGGCGAACGAATAGTCGTGGCCCGAGGTGCGGCCCGCATGGCGCGCCTCGAGATACGCGTCGAGCGCTTTCCGAAAGTCGGGGGTCACGGGGAGGTCCCACGACGCGTAGAGGCGCTCGATGATGCCAAGAGGGTCGGCGACGAGGTCCTTGTAGAGCACGTCGGCAATCTGGTCGTCGGGGACGGTACCGGCGTCGCGTTCGGCCGTGACTGGGTCCATCTGTAGCTCCATACCCATGGCCATGAACTCGACCAGGACCGCGTGGTCGACGTGGTCCGAGTGCATGTAGTGCAACGTGGCCATGAGGTCCGACAGGGATCCGATGACGCGGAGGGGGTCGCGGTGCATGAGCACGACCCGGGCGTCCGGATAGGTGGCGAAGAGCAACGGCAAGGCGGACAGGTGCGAGGGCGCCTTGACGACCCAGCGTGTTGTCGGCCGCTCGGCGACCCACTGCAAGGTCTGGAGATGGCGCTTGTGCCAGTCGTAGATGGGGGACTGGTCAATGCCGCTGCGCCACACGGTGTACTCCCCGACGTTGTAGAGGCCGGTGAAGATGTCGCTCGAGAACTGGTGGGCGAACGAGAAGATGCATTCTGTCGGGAGCCGCCCGCCGTTCTCGTGCATCGCGGTGAACGCGGGAACCATCTCGTCCATGAGTTTGATCTCGTCGTCGCAGACGTCGCCCGACGCGTCGTCGTAGGGGACGGTGTGGAGCAGCTCCCACAGGAGCGGCGGCCGGTTGTCCGGGTCACACGCGAGCAACTCGTGCAACAGGGTGGTGCCGGATCGTCCGAAGCCGGTCACCACGATCGGAGCGTCGACACGCTCGAGGAGGACGGCGGGTTCCTGCTTCCAGAGATCCACCATGCGCAGGCGGTTCTGGAGGATCAGCTGGACCTCGCCCCGGACTCGCAGACGGCCGGGCAGGTGGAGGCGCGCTTCGCCGTCGAGAGAGGCGCAGAGTCGGGCGAAGGGTTCCTCCCACCAGTCGTCACCGAAGTCGTCGAGGCCGGTCGTGGTGGTGGCTGCGGCACGCAGGTCATCGGGCTGCAGCGAGATCAGGGAGCGCCCGTCGTCGCCGAGGCCACGGCCGAGCGTGACCATCTTGTCGGTCCACGGGCTGCGCGGCGGTGGGGACCAGGGCACGCGCCACCGTAGCCGCAACGGGGAGAATGGCCGGGTGCACCGCGGTTCGGAGTTGAGCGCCGACGAGATCGTGGCCGTGCTGGCCTGCGGCGAGGCGCGACCGCTGAGCCCGGATCAACCGGTGACACAGCTCGAGCACGCGCTGCAGACGGCGGCGATCTTGCGGCGGGACCATCCCGACGACGTCGAACTGGCCGTCGCCGGCCTGGTGCACGACATCGGCCAGCTGTTGCCGGAGGCTCGCGACGAGACGCATGCGGTCGAGGGCGCCGCGGCCGTGCGGGCCGCGTTGGGGAAGCGGGTGGCGGGGATCGTCGCGCTGCACGTCGAGGCCAAGCGCTACCTCGTCGCGACCGACGGCAATTACAAGGAACGGTTGGCGGGCGACAGCGTCGTATCGCTCGGTCGCCAAGGCGGCGCATTCACCTCGGGAGAGGCGTCTGCGTTCCTGCTCCGGCCCTGGGCGGGCGATGCCGTTACCCTGCGCCGCGCCGACGACGGCGGGAAAGTTGTTCGAGGCTTGGGGGTTCACGCCCTCGACCAGTGGGTATCTCTCCTGAGAGAAGTGTCGGAGAAGAGCGGGGGCGCTCACCGCCCACCACGCGACGAACGAGGCAATTGACTACTGTCTCGGCGCCCGGGGCGGGCGTCCGGGGCGGCATCCTGCGGGGGGTGTGAACGAGAGATGAGTGGCGGGAAGGGTGGGTCTCTCCACGGTCCGGTGGGGCGGTCGTCGTCGCGGCCGCTGTGGGCGGACGGGCGTCTCTGGCCTGGGACTTTGCCGGTCCGGCCCCCGGAAGCCGGTCGTAGGGCGCCGGCGGGGCCGGCCGTCCACCCGTCCGGGTCCGAACAGAGGAAAGTCTCCCGTAGGGATCAAGCCCAACGATCGTTGAACTCCCAGGATCGAATCGGTCCACTGGGAGGGCACGCAGGGTGAATCGACCACGACGGTCGCTGAGAACGCTGGTCCGCGAACGTCACTACACGCCCGCCACGTTCCGCATCGGCCTGGCGTGCGCCCTCGGTGCCGCAGTGTGCATCGTCGAGTTCGGGTCGAACTCGGGCGCCGACACGTCCTTCGTCCCCGGTAACGCGACGGCGACGGCGCAGGCGATCTCGTTGGCGCCGACGACCGGTGGGCTCAACTACGCGATAGAGCTCGGCATCTCCATCTCGGACTACCAGAACATGGAGGCCCAGTCGCTCTCGCAGACGATCGACCTCGGCGCCATCGGCACCTCGCTCGAGGCCGCCGGCTGCGACGGTGGGCCGCCAACGCTCAACTCGAAGGACGTGCCGGCCTCGGTGCAGGCCGAGTCGGTCAACGGGAACCAGAGCCTGAGCGACTCAATCACGCCGGCGTCGTCGCCCGTCGGCTTCGGCAACGAGTCGGCCGTCGTCACCACCCAGCCGTCGGCCACCTCGCTCACCCAAGTCTCCGACATCACGGTGCCGGGCGGACTTCTGACCGTCTCCGGGCTGACGTCGAGCTCGCACACGTCGATCGACAACGCCAGCACTCGCACCTCGACCGCCACTTCGAGCATCGGCTCGATCTCCTTGGCGCACGGCGCGGTCCAGATCGGCAACCTGACGTGGACCGCGACGCAGCAGACGGGAGCGACGACGACGGCCACGGGCACCTTCAGCATCGGCTCGCTCACCGTGGCCGGCGTCAAGTTCGACTCCTCGCAACTCACCTCGTCCTCGACGTTCAACCCCCAGACGGTGTTGAACATCATCAACACGGCGCTTTCGCCGGTCGGCCTAAATGTCCAGTGGCCGGCGGAGACGACCTTGCAAGACGGCACGGTGCAGATGTCACCGTTGATCATCGGCATCGACAACAACACGTTGGGGCAAGAGGTCATCGGGGCGAACCTGGGACAGGTCCAGACCGTGCGGTCCGCGATCGTCAACGGGTTGCTCGGCATCAACTGCAACTTCGCCTCGGCGATCCTCGTCGGCGACATCGGCATCGGCGTGTTGGCCGGCGGCGGCAATCTCAACGTCAACCTGGGCGGCGCGACGGCGTCGACCAACGCCCTGGCGGAGCAGTCGCCGTTCGGGAGCGGGACATTGCCGAGCGGCCCCACGCCTTCCGCGAGCACGGCGAGTGGGAACTCCGGGAACACGGGGAGTGGCGTCGGGACCCTGACCGGGTCGACCGGTACCGGCGGGCTGAGCACGCCGGGCACGGCCGCCACGCCGGGAACGGCGGCATCGGGCTCGGGCTCGGGCGCGAAGGAATCGCTCGGGCCGATCACCAAGACGACGGCCTGCGTGAGCCTGGGGCCGTCGGGCGGCGGATGCAGCAGCGGGAACGTGGCGGTGCCGATCGGGCTGGCTTCGCTCGGGCTGGTGGTGGCGCTGTTCGTCTGGGACTACCTGCGGCAGCGACGCCGCGATCGATTGATGGGAGCAGTGGAGGGAATGACGTGAGCGAAGACGGCAGCGGCAGCTCGAGCAAGCTGCGGCTCTCAGCGGCGAAGGCCAACGGCCGCCTCCTCAAGGGCTACGGACCTCTGGCGGCGCTCCTCGTGGCGTTTGTGCTGATGGCGATGTTGGTGCCGACGAAGGCCCCGCAGCAGAACGTCGTGCACGAGACCCAGCGGGTCACGGGCGGGACCGGCACGGGCACGGGCACTGGAAGCAACGCTACGGCGGGGACCGCCGGGTCGACGACCGGTGGGAGTGCGGCGGCGGGTGGTGCGGGGGCCGCCGGTGCCGGCGCGAAGACCAGCGGTGCCGCGGCCAGCGCGACGGCCGCCGGGCACACGGGCGCGTGCGCCGGGGCGCAGGTGCCTGGTGACCCGTACTCGCCGCCTTGCATCTCGTTCTCTGGGAACAACGGCGGCACCACCTCGCCCGGCGTCAGCGCCAACCAGATCAACGTCACCTACCGGATCACGTCGGACTCCGAAAGCTTCCAGCAGACGCTCGCCTCGCTCGGCGGGGCCAACATCGTGGACACGACGGCGGACATCGAGCGGACGATCAGCGCGCTGGCGACGTATTTCGACAACCACTTCCAGTTCTACGGCCGCAAGCTCAACATTGAGTACTTCAACGGCCAGGGCTCGATCACCAACGAGCTGCTCGGGAGCGGCCAGCAGCAGGCGGATGCCGACGCGGTGACGTCCGCCCAGCAGCTGCACGCCTTCGCCGAGCTGAACGGGGCCTCCGAGCCCTACGGCGTAGCCCTGTCGGGCCAGCACGTCGTGAACTTCGGCGTGCCCTACCTCTCGGCCTCCTTCATGGGCAACTACGCGCCGTACATGTGGAGCCTCGACACCGAGTCCAACGACGTCGTGTCCGCGACCCAGGAGCTGTACCTCAAGTCGATGGCCGGCGGGCCCGCCACGTATGCCGGCGGCAGCCTGAAGGGCCAGCCGCGCAAGGTGGCGATCATCGCCCCGAGCGACCCGTGGTACCAGACGGCGGCGCAGAGCGCGGTGCAAGAGGCGGCGGCGGCAGGTCACCCGGTGGCCGACAACATCCAGTACCAGCTGAACCTGTCGACGTTGTCGAGCCAGGCGGCCACCGTCATCAGCCAGCTGCAGAACGACGGCATCACCACGGTGTTCTGCGGCTGCGACCCCGTCTTCCCCGTGTACCTCACCTCACGGGCGGCCGAGCAGGGCTACCAGCCCGAGTGGATCGTGGCCGGCGTCGCTCTGACCGACCAGGACATCGTGGGCCAGCTCTTCCAGCAGAGCCAGTGGTCGCACGCGTTCGGCGTCAGCTTCAACGGCCCGACGCTGCCCAAGCAGCAGACCTTCGGCTACGCCGCCTACAAGCAGGTGAGCCCGAGCACTGAACCAGCGAACTCGGTCGACATCATCTACGCGCAGATGTACGAGATGGCGATCGGTCTTGAGATGGCGGGCCCGAACCTGACGCCGCAGACCTTCGAAAACGGGATGCGGGCCTATCCAGGCAGTCAGGCAGGCGCGCCCAATGCGCTGTACGGGACCTGGGGGTTCCCGGCCGCCCACTACACGCCCCAGGAGGACTGGACGTTCATCTACTGGAACCCATCGATGACGTCGCCCTACAACGACAAGACCGGCGCCTACGTGTTCTCCAAGACCCGGACGAAGATCGGCTCGTACGGCGGCGGCCCGTTGCCGCTGCCGACCGGCTTCGGGGGCTCGTAGCGGTGCGCAGGGAGCGCCGGGCGGGCCGCGTGCGAACGGGGACGGGTCGCGGCTGATGCGCCTCGAAGTGCCCGAAGCGCTGGACTCTGCGTGGTCCAAGGCTTCCACAACGTGGGCCCGTATCCCCACGCGGCTGCGCGGCGCCATGATCACCGTCGCGGCGGCGCTGATCCTGCTGTTCGTGGTGCCCGCGATCTGGCCGCACGCAGCGCCGCGGGGCCAGATACTCGTGGGCGCCGAGTTCGGCGCGATCAACGGGTTGCTAGCGCTGGGCCTGGTGCTCACCTACCGCGCCTCGAGGGTTATCAACTTCTCCTACGGCGCGATGGGCGCGCTGGCCGCGACCATCGGCGTGGAGCTCTACCTCGCCCACCACTTGCCCTGGGGTGTCTGCATCGCCATCGCCCTCGTGGGCGGCGCCGCCCTCGGCCTCTTCGTCGACGCCATCATCCGGTGGCGCTTCTTCACCGCGCCGCGTCTGATCGTCATGGTCGTGACGATCGGGTTGGCGCAGCTGTTCGGCGGAATCCAGTTGCTGGTGCCCGGATGGATCGGCGGGCCCTCGATCGTCGGCGGGTTCTCGACGGGCCTGAGCAAGAGCACCGTGCGGATCTTCCCCGACTCCTTCAACGGCAACGATCTGCTCATCGTGATCGCGGTCCCCGTCGTGCTGATCGCGCTCGGCTGGTTCCTCTTGCGCACCGATGCCGGCGTCGCAGTGCGCTCGGTGGCCGACAACGCCGACCGGGCGCGGCTGCTCGGGATTCCCGTGCGGCGCCTGTCGACGCTCGTGTGGGTGATCGCCGGGCTCATCGCCGCGCTCACCACCGTGCTCAGCGCTCCGTCGAACGGCCTGACGATCTCCGCCGGGGCCGGGCCGACGCTGATCTTGCCTGCGTTGGCCGCCGCGATCATCGCCAGCATGGAGAACCTGCCGCTGGCCTTCGGTGCGGGCGTGTCGCTCGGCATCATCAGCGGGCTCTTCCAGTTCAACCTGCCGCAGTACGGCAGCGCGACCGGCGACGTCGTGAACCTAGTGGCGATCTTGCTGGGGCTGCTCTTCCTGCAGAAGCGGCGCAGCCGGGCCGATGACGCGGACGAGACGTTCTCCGCGACGGGCACGCTCAAGCCGATTCCCGACGTACTGCGCAAGCTGCCCGAGGTCGTCGCCGGCCGTGTGGCGGTGCTGGCCGCGGCAGCAGGCGTCGTCGTCATGGTCCCGTTCGTGTTCGGGCCGGGGATCACGCTGGAATACACCGGGGCGATCTTGTTCGGGATCATCGCAATCTCGCTGGTCGTTCTCACCGGGTGGTCGGGCAACGTGAGCCTGGGCCAGTTCGCCTTCGCCGGCGTGGGCGGCGTGGTGGCCGGGGACATGATCGAGAAAGCCAACATCGACCTTTTCCTGTGCCTGGCTGCGGCCGGCGTCGCGGGCGCGTTGCTGGCGGTCATCGTCGGTGTCCCGGCGTTGCGTATCCGGGGGGCGTACCTGGCGGCTGTCACGCTGGCCCTCGGGGTGGCCGTCGACACGTTCTTCCTCAATCCGACGTACTTCCCCAAGATCATTCCGCAGCAATTCACCCGCCCGGTTCTCTGGAACCGTTTCGACCTTTCCTCGAACAAGGCGATGTATTTCCTCTGTCTCGGCTTCCTGGCTCTGACGATCCTCTTCGTGATGGGGCTGCGGCGCGCCCGTTCGGGCCGTGTGCTTTTGGCGACGCGCGACAACGAGAAGGCCGCCGCCGCCATGTCGGTGCCGCCGGTGCGGACGAAGCTCTCGGGCTTCGTGCTCGCAGGCGCCGTGGCCGGTGTGGCGGGCGCGCTGTACGCGGTGTTGCTGGGCGCCGTCGGCTTCAACACGTTCGACCCCTCGTACGGCCTCGTGGTGTTCTCCATGGCCGTCATCGGTGGGCTCGGCTCCATCAGTGGCGCGCTGATGGGCGTCGCACTCATCGAGATCCTCAGCTTCTGGAAACCCCAGTACCAGCTTGTGTTCACCGGGTTCGGCCTGCTGGTGATCTTGCTGTTCCTGCCGGGCGGGCTCGCCGAGGGCGTGCAGAACATCCGCGACCGTCTCTTGAAGCTGGTGGCCAACCGCCGCCAGATCCTCGTGCCGAGCCTGGTGGCCGACAAGCGGGTCGAGCTGACTGACAAGGCGCCCGAGGAGACGTCGCTCCTGGAGCACGCCCTCGGCGAAGAGGAAGGCGACGGCATCGCCGCCTCGCTGCGGCAGGAGTTCGTGCCGGCGGCGTCGGCGCGCGACGAGGACACGACGGAGACGCCGGTCGTCGCGGCGGCGGGGGCGAGCGGTGCGGCGTCGGGCAATGGACGTTCGGGCAATGGCTCCGGGGGCCTGGTGCCCGGCACGCCGATCGCACTCCGCTGCGACAAGGTCGAGGTGTCCTACGGCCCCGTGCAGATCCTCTTCGGCGTCGACCTCGAGGTGCGCGAGGGCGAGATCGTGGCGCTGTTGGGCACGAACGGCGCCGGCAAGTCCACGCTCCTCAAAGGCGCGAGCGGCCTTGTCAAGGTCGGTGGCGGGTCCGTCCGCCTCGGCGACCAGTCCATCGGGGGCGACCAGGCTGAGTCCATCGCCCGCAAGGGGCTCTCGCTCATGCCCGGCGGCCGGGGCATCTTCCCGACTCTGTCGGTCGACGAGAACCTGAGGCTCGGCACCTGGATGGTGCGCAAGGACCACCGTGCCGTCTCGGAGGCAAAGAAACGGGTGCTCGACCTTTTCCCGATATTGCAGCAGCGCGCGCACCAGCAGGCGGGCAACCTCTCCGGTGGCGAGCAGCAGATGCTATCGCTGTCGATGGCACTCATGGTGACCCCCAAGGTCCTCATGATCGACGAGCTTTCCCTCGGGCTGGCACCGACGGTCGTGAGCCAACTGCTCCAGGTGGTGAAGCGGCTGCACGAGTCGGGCACCACCATCATCGTGGTGGAGCAATCGGTCAACGTGGCGCTGGAGCTGGCCGAGCGCGCCGTCTTCCTCGAAAAGGGCGAGGTGCGCTTCAGCGGGCGCACGCTCGACCTCCTCGAGCGCCCCGACATTCTGCGCTCGGTGTTCATCGCCGGCGCCGGCTCGGTCGAGGGGACCGTCGTGACACCGGACGCGGGGCCGACCGACCACCACGAGCAGACGAACGCGTCCTCGGCATTGTTGGTCGCCGACCCGCACAAGCGCATTCCGCCCTCGGCGGAGGCGCCCTCCATCCTGGAGTGCAACGGCGTGCGCAAGAGCTTCGGCGGCATTGCGGCGATCCAGGACATCAGCCTCAGCCTGCGCGACGGCGAGATCCTCGGGCTCATCGGCCACAACGGCGCCGGGAAGACCACCTTCTTCGACTGCATCTCCGGCTTCCTGTCGCTCGACGGCGGCCGCATCCGTCTCGGCGGCGTCGACATCGACTCCTGGCCCGGCTACATGCGTGCCGCAGCCGGCATCGGGCGCACCTTCCAGGAGGCCCGGCTCTACCCGTCGCTCACGGTGGTCGAGACGATCGAGGTGGCGCTCGAGCGGCACCTGCAGTCCCGGGACATGATCGCGGCGGGCCTTCGGTTGCCCGCGTCGCTCGACTCGGAGGCGGACGCATCGGCGAAGGCCGAGGAACTGATCGAGCTGATGGGCCTGGGCGCGTTCCGGGAGAAGCTGGTCGGCGAGCTCTCCACGGGCACCCGGCGCATCGTCGAGCTCGCGTGCGTACTGGGCCAGGAGCCCGGGGTTCTGCTCTTGGACGAGCCGTCGGGTGGCGTGGCCCAGCGGGAGTCGGAGGCGATGGCGCCCTTGTTGATCAGGGTGCAGCAGCACACCGGCTGCTCGATCTTGGTCGTCGAGCACGACATGCCGTTGCTCACGGCGATCTGCGACCGCATGATCGCCTTGGAGCTCGGTGAGGTCATCGCCGAGGGCACGCCCGCCGAGGTGTTGGAGCATCCGGCGGTGATCGAGTCGTACCTCGGCACCGACGAGTCGACGATCCGGAGGTCGGGCGTCAAGGTCTGAGCCAGAGCCCGGTCGGGTTCATCGCTGTATTGGCGGCTGTCCTTATTGGTATAGGCGGCTGTCCTTATTGCGGCTCATAAGAGAACACGCATAGGCACATCAGTTCCGGGCGGGCCTGGCCCGGCTTGTCCGACCGACTGGCCGTACGCCAGAGTCGGGCCGTGGACGTGCCGGTCGTGGGGACCTGTGACCCGAGATTCGCCCTGGTCAAAGAGGAATTCACCCGCAACTTCGCCGAGCGCGACGAGGTCGGGGCCGCCGTCTGCGTGATGGTCGACGGCGTGCCGGTCGTCGACCTTGCCGGCGGATGGGCCGATCCCGACACGCAGACGCCCTTCGGGCTGGACACGCTCGTCGACTTCTATTCCGTCGGCAAGGCGTTTCTTGCTCTCTGCGCACTCCAGCTCGTCGACGCCGGGCTGGTGGCACTCGACAACCCGATCGCGCGTGTCTGGCCCGAGTTCGCGGCCGCGGGCAAGGAGGCAGCAACGCTGCGCCACGCCCTCTGTCACCGAGCCGCGGTGCCGGCGATCCGGGAACCGCTGACGAACGACGACCTCTGGCACTGGGACCGCATGACCGGTGCATTGGCGGCAACCGAACCATGGTGGGAACCCGGGACCCGCCACGCCTATCACACGAACACGTACGGGCACCTCGTCGGCGAGGT
Source organism: Acidimicrobiales bacterium (assembly GCA_035569675.1). Taxonomy (GTDB): domain Bacteria; phylum Actinomycetota; class Acidimicrobiia; order Acidimicrobiales; family RAAP-2; genus Bog-473. The sequence continues at coordinate 15,404 of DATMMN010000148.1, forward strand.
GGTCCGCAGGGTCAGTGGCGAAACCGTGCGGCAGCGTCTGGCCTCCATCACCAGACCGCTCGGTGCCGACGTGCACATCGGCGTTCCGGCGGGACAGGAACGACGCTGCGCCCGCGTCCTCTTCGTCGCGCGCGGTGAGAACGACGGAGGCACCCTGCCCGATGTCTCCGCTCTCGAGGGCGATCAGCTCATGGAG
>DATMMN010000149.1:0-14247 GCA_035569675.1 Acidimicrobiales bacterium
GGGCTCGACCAGGACGGGCGCCTCGTCGTCGGGGAGCTCAAGTGGGGCCGGACCTCGGACACCGACGTCGGTGCTATCAAGTTCGCCGCCCAGGCCAGCCGGATGCTGCCCGATTCGCTGGCGGAGCATTACGCCCGCTTCCACAGCCGCTATCAGTTCGCCGTGTCGGCCGAGGAGGCCCTCGCCGAGCTGCAGGCGCACGCTCCCGACCTGTCGCAGGAGTCGCTGCGGTGGCCGCGGATCGTGTTGCTGGCGCGGGACTTCTCCCCCGTTCTGACATCGAGCGTCGTCTGGCTGAGCGAGGTGGGCCTCGATCTGCGGCTCGTGCAGGTCTCTGCGTTCCGCTCGTATACGGGCGGGATGAACGGCAGTCCCGAAGCACCGATGATCTCGGTCAAACAGGTGTACCCGTTGCGCGACGTCGAAGAGTTCACCATCAGCCCCGAGCGCCAGTTGGCTCGTGAGGCGGCCGACTCCAAGAAGCGGGTCCAGGACGCCTCGACCGTCCGCCGGCTCGTGTGCACCGACTCGGTGGCGGACGGCACGATCTTCACCTTGGCGCCCCGCAGCGACATCGGTTCGGATTTGCGGGCCCAACTCGAGGAGTGGCTCCACGAGGATCCCGCCCGCCGCACCGCCCACTGGCAGAACCGCATGTCTGCGCCATTGGTCTGGGACGCCGACAAGGCTTCCTATACGCCCGCCGCGTTGGTCCGGCACATCGTCGAGCAGGCGACCGGGGTCTCACGGGACTTCTTCGGCACCCAGTGGTGGCGCGACCCCACGGGCTGGACGATGATCGAACTCGCCGGCCCCTTGAGCGGGGGCAAGGGCGCGTTGTACCGGGAGTTCTGGTCCCGCTGGCTCGACCGCGTGCGGCTCGATCACGGCCACTGGACACAGATGTCGACGTTGCCGGCGCAGAACTTCATCACGATGCCGTCCCCCGTGAAGGGCACCCACTTCGGGTTGCTGTTCGCCGCCGGCGGGAAGTTGCGCTCGGACTTCTTCATCGAGGGCTCGTCGCAGGAGGCCAGCACCACCTTGTTCGAGGGGCTCCAGTCGAATGGCGAGCGGGTCGAAGCCCTGTACGGCAAGGAGCTCTCCTGGGAGAGGCTGCCCGACCGCGTCGCCTACCGCGTCTCCGACTACGCCGAGGGCGAAGTCACCGACGTGGAGAACCACGATCTCTACATCGACTGGATGATCGCCTCGCAGGAGAAGCTCCGCCGGGCGATCGGTGCTGTGTTGGGTGGGGGCCGGCCGGCGCGTGAGGACGGGGATGACGACGGTGACGGCGACGAGGAGTTCGAGCGGCGCTGAGGGACCGGGTCGCTAAATTTGCCCGGATACTCGCTCGAAGATCTTGCGGGCCTGGTCTTCCCAGAAGACCTTTTGTTTAGGCGTCATTTGTTTCCACGTGACGCCCATCTCGGGTGCCTCTTGCTCGGGCAAAGCTCCTCGAGCCGCGGCAAGGCGGAAGAACCCTTCGGAAGGATGCCCTGTCTCGGGGTCTATGACCATCGCCGTAATGAACAGTCCTAGATCCTCATAGGTACGGTCCGAGATGTACTCAAGCAGAAGAGGCTCTTGTCGCCAAGGGTCGCCGATGTCGCGCTGAAGCCGGGTCTTGATCCCCGACCAAAATTCCGGATAAGGCAGAAACCGCTTGAGTCTCACGCTTTCGAGAATCAGATCTCGCCCGGCGTCACACATTGCGAACCATTCATCCCAAGGATGTCCGAAGTAGTCGCTGCTGTTGTCGGGGGTCTTCCGACCACTCGATGATGCGATCGCCCGGCGTTGCGCTTTTCGAATGGAAACTTTGCACACGGAACAGAACTGAGGGATCTTTCCGTGAGAACAGCGCGCAATTCCAGGTCCCACTGAAAAGTCAGGCTAATCCTGGCGTCCCGCACTACGACTTCTTCAGCTTCCACACCGCCAGGGGCGCGAACACCAGGACCAGGCCGAGCGACCACAGCAACGCCGGCACCAGGTAGTACGACAGCGAGTGCCCAAGGAGCGCGTGCGCCTGCGGCCCGCCCGTCAACCAACGCGCCGTGTTGACCATGTAGGTCATCGGCTGGTGGTTGGCGAAGCCCTGCATCCAGCCCGGCATCGTCGAGACCGGCACGTAGGCCGAGGACACGAATGACAACGGGAAGACCAGGAACGACAGCCCCTGCGCTGCCTGCGGGCTCCCGGCCACCAGGCCCATCGTGATGAAGAGCCAGACGAACGCAAACCCGAACAGCACCGTCAAGCCGAAGGCCGCCAGCCCCTGCGCCACCGTGCCCCCCAGGCGGAACCCGACCGCGAAGCCGATAACGGTCATGACGAACGCGCCCCAGGCCACCAAGGCCGAGTCCGCGCCCACTCGTCCGGTGACGATCGACAACAGCCGGATCGGCAGCGACCGCAACCGGTCGTAGAGCCCGCCCTCCAGGTCGGCGGCCACGCCCGAAGACGCGCCCATCCCCTGGAACAGGACGCCCGTGACGACGAAGCCCGGCACCAGGAAGTTGACGTAGTTCAACCCACCCGTGTGCCCAACGGCGCCCCCGAAGACGTAGCGGAAGATCAGAAGGAACAGCGCACCCTGCGCGGTCCCCGCGATGATCAGCGCCGGCGTCCGGACGAACTGCTTCAAGGTCCGGATCGCCACCTGCTCCGAAGCGACGAGATACGACGCACCCCGATTCGCGCCCGCCGCCACCTTCGCGGCCGGCCCCGCCCCGGGACGTCCCGGAGCCTCCAATGTGATGTCCATAGTCATGCTGCTGCGCCCTCCTTCGGGCTCGTCGGGATGTGATCGGTGGAAGTGGTGGCGGACCCGGTCAAGGCCAGGAACACCTCGTCCAACGTGGGCCGGCGCAACGCGATGTCCTCCACCGGCACCTCCGCGTCGTCCAGCGCCCGCACCACCAGCGGGAGCAACTTGGAACCGGACGGCGCAGCGATCGAGCAGCGCCGCGTCGCCGGGTCGGTCGAAGGCTCGGCCACGCCCAGCGCGCCGAGCACCTCGGCCGCCCGCCGCATGGTCTCGACGTCGGCCGTGTGCAGCTCGACCATGTCCGCGCCGACCCGCGACTTGAGCTCGTCGGGCGATCCCTCGGCGATCACACGGCCCTCGTCGATGATGACGATGTGCGCCGCCAGGTGGTCGGCCTCGTCGAGATACTGCGTCGTCAGCACGATGTCGGTCCCGCTTGCCCCCATCTCCTGGATGGCGTCCCACACCTCGTTGCGACCGCCCGGGTCGAGCCCGGTCGTCGGCTCGTCGAGCAGCAGCAGGCGCGGCGCGCCTACGAGGCTCGCCCCGAGGTCGAGGCGCCGCCGCATGCCGCCCGAGTACGTCTTCACCCGCCGGTCCGCCGCGTCCTCGAGCCCCATCTGTTCGAGGATCCTCTTCGCCGAGGCGATCGCCTCGTTCCGCCCCTGGCCGTACAGGCGGGCGACCATCACCAGGTTCTCCCGCCCGGTCATCATCTCCTCGACCGCGGCGGCCTGGCCGGCGAGACCGATCGTGCGGCGCACCGCCATCGGCTCCTTCACCACGTCCCGGCCGCCCACTTTGAGCGTCCCCTCGTCCGGCCGGATGAGCGTCGCCACCATGCGGATGAAGGTGGTCTTGCCGGCGCCGTTCGGCCCGAGGATCGCCACGGGCTGTCCGGCCGGCAGTTCCAAACTGAGATCAGAGAGGGCCGTGACCTTCCCGAACTTCTTCTTGAGGCCGCGTGCCTCTACGAGCGCGTCCATGCGCGCCTCCTTTCGTCGTGCGTTGTCTGCGTCCTGTGTGTGGACTCCCTGCGACCGTCGTGTGTGACGGTGCGGGGATTTGTTGCAGGGCCCGCTCGACGGAGGTGGCCTACGCTCTGAGTGCTGCCTCGGGCGAAGTTCCCGTTGCGGATCGGGCTCGTGGTTGTGTGGGCCCGGGGCCGCGTGGGCTACACGCGGCTCCGGGTCACTTCCTTCTCATTCCTCGGGGAAGTCGAACGTGAATGCCACCTCCTCGGGGTTGAAGCTTTCGGTGTGGAACATCCGCCACATCTCGAGACCTTCGAGGGTGCCGGCGACCATCTCGTCGACGAGTCCCGTGACGAACTTCAGCTCGGCTTTGAGTTGTTGCTCCTCGTACTCGCCCTCCAGCTCGAAGATGCGCGGCAGGCCGGCGTCGCGCGCTGCCTTCATGGCGCCGCGCATTCCAGCCAGCTTGACGTTGAGCGCCTCTCGCCGCGACCGCAACGCAGCGAGCGCCTCGTCCGGTGGCAGCGACGGGAGGAAGGAGAGCCCGGCCATAAAGGCGGGGTACTCCTTCGACGGCGTGCTGATGAGGTCGGTCATCCACTCGTTCATCTCCCGGGCGCCGTCGTCGGTGATCTCGTAGACGGTCCGCTCGGGGCGCTTGCCCTCGCGCACGGTGCCCGTCGCCTTGACGAAACCCTTCTTCTCGAGGGCCTCGACGACGGCGTAGAGCGACCCATAATTGAGGCGGACGCTCTCTTGCTTGGCCCGGGCCCTCAGCGTCTGAGCCACCTCGTAGGGGTGCATCGGCTTCTCGTAGAGGCTGACCAGCACGGCCAGGGCCAGGGGATTCGAGCGGGACCACCTGGGCACGATTGGTCAGAATACTCTACTCAGAGTAATCGGTCAAGAGTGTTCTGATCAGAATCTTCCGCCTCCTGTTCCCCGAGGTCCTCGGCGTCGATCAGCTCAGGCTAAGACGACGGTCCCCTCGCACGCTTCTCCGAAATTGCGGTCTTGCGGCCGTCGCTCCTGGCCCTCAGGAGTGGCTCACGAAACTCCTGACCTCCTCCACGAGCAGGTCGGCGTGGGTGGTGAACAGGGCCCGATGGCCGCCCGACACCGTGACCAAGCGGGCCCCCGGAATGCGATCGGCCATCTTCTGGCCCAGCGCGAACGGCACGATGTGGTCTCCCGCTCCGTGCACGACCAAGGTCGGCACGTCGATCTCACCGAGCCTGTCGGAGCAGTCGAAGCCGACCGACGCCGCACGCTGGCGTCGCCAGGCGTAGCGCGGTTGGGGGTCGACGCTCTTCGGAAGCGGGATCTGCGCGAGCACGTCCATGATCAGCCAGCGCCGCGTGAACAGCCGGTCCGGCGGCACGAAAGCGGAGGAGGCCGCGAGCACGAGGCGGTCGACACGGGCACGGTGATCCAGCGCGAGCATCAGCGCCGTGCGACCCCCCATCGAGCATCCCAGCACGGTCGCGCGGTCGATTTCGAGGTGGTCGAGGAGCGCGGCGGCATCGTCGGCCATGCCGTCGATCGAGTACGGGACATCCGGCTTGTCGCTGCGTCCGGCGCCCCGCGGGTCGAAGGCGACGACGCGGTAGCTCGTCGCCAGGTCGTTGATGATGCCCCGAAAGAAGTTGACGTCGACGCCGAGCCCCGGAATGAGGAGGACGGGTGACCCCTCGCCGTGCACCTCGTAGTAGAGCTCGATGTCGTTGACCCGCACGCTCGGCATCACGGCAGTCTCTTCGCGTTGGCGACGCCGCAGCAACGACGCGAACTGCGGTAACTTCGACCGGTCTGCGAGCGAGGACAAGGGAGGCCACATGCTCAAGGTTGTCGGTGCCGGCGTTGGCCGTACCGGGACGCATTCCCTGAAGGATGCGCTCGAGATTCTGCTAGGCGGGACCTGCCATCACATGATCGAGGTGATCATGGTCAGCCCCGAGCAAATTCCGACCTGGATTGCCGCCATCGACGGTCAGCAGATCGACTGGGACGAGCTGATGAAGCCCTATACGGCGCAGGTCGACTGGCCGGGTGCGAGTTTCTGGCCCGAGCTCGCTGCGGCCAACCCCGACGCCCTCGTGATTCTCTCCACCCGTGATCCCGACGCGTGGTACACGAGCTGCACCAACACGATCTTCGCCGGCATGCGACAGATGATCGACGACGGCAACGAGTGGATGGCCGCAGTAGTGCGGATGCTGGCGGAGCGCTTCAGCGACAAGATCGAGGACAAGGACGCGATGATCGAGGCGTTCCATAAGCACAACGCAGCCGTGCGCGCAGGGGTGCCCAAGGAGCGACTGCTCGAGTGGACGGCAGGCGACGGCTGGGAGCCCATCTGCGAACGCCTCGGTGTTGCCGTACCCGCCGAGCCGTTCCCGAAGGTCAACACGACGGCTGACTTCCGCGCCATGTTGGGGATGCCGCCCCTCGAAGGTTGAACCAGCCTTCGCCCCAGGCTCAAGAATACGGCGTCGGGATCTCCCGTAGCGCCGGTGTCGTCGGCAGGTTGGCCGGCTTCTTCTGACGCTTCGGCAGCGTGACGTCGAGCGGTTTGGGTTCCTTGTACGGCACTTGGCTCAGCAGGTGCGAGATGATGTTCAGCCGCCCCCGTCGCTTGTCGTCGGTGTGGGCGACGTACCACGGTGCCCACGCCGTGTCGCTGGCCTTGAACATGTCGTCGCGGGCGCGCTCGTAGTCCCACCACTTCGAGTACGACATCAGGTCCATGTCCGAGAGCTTCCAGATCTTGCGTGGGTCGTCGATACGGCTCTGGAGGCGCCGCGTCTGCTGGTCCTGGCTCACCTCGAGCCAGTACTTGATCAGTTGGATGCCCGACTCCACCATCGTCTGCTCTACGTAGCTCACCTGTTCGAGGAAACGCTGCACCTCTTCTTCGGGGGTGAAGCCCATGACCCGTTCGATCCCGGCTCGGTTGTACCAGCTGCGGTCGAAGATCACGACTTCGCCCGCTGCCGGTAGGTGCCCGATGTAGCGCTGCACGAACATCTGCGACCGCTCACGCTCGGTCGGCGCCGAGAGGGCCACGACCCGGAACACCCGCGGGCTCACCCGCTCGGTGATCGCCTTGATGGTCCCGCCCTTGCCTGCCGTGTCGCGGCCCTCGAAAACGATGACGATCTTCGCCCCCGACGACTTGACCCACTCCTGCATCGCGACAAGCTCGCCGTGGAGGCGCCGTAGGTCGTGCTCGTACTCCTTGCGCTTCATCGGGGACAGCGCCGCGGTGGCGCTCGCCTTCTTCTTCCCCTCGCCGCTCTTTCTCTTCCCGTTCTCCGTGCTCACGCCACCACCCCCTGGCGCGACCCGATCACGGCTGATTCAACGTCGATCGTGCCCGGTGCCGGCAGGCGGCGGCGGCGCAGCCACTTCGACCCCTCGATGACCACCGGCACGATGAGCGCCAGCCCGATACAGGCCAGCCACTGGCGGCCGGTGAGCGGCTGGGTCAACAGCCCGCTCTGCAGCGCCGGCAGCTGCGTGGCCAGAACGAGCATCACGACGGGTACGACAGAGATGCCGACCGCCTTGAGCACCGGCGACGTCAGGCCGCTCGCCGGGTCGCGCCGGTTGGTCAGCGCATTGAACACCGTGCCGAGTCCCATGACGACGAAGGTCATGGTGAGCGACGCAGAGGGCTTGGTGGGATGCGGGGTGTCGGGGCCCGCCACCAGCGGGATCAGCGCCGCCACGAAGAGCGCCGTTGCGTACAGCAGCCACATCAGCACCGCGTTGCGGTTCGTGATGGGGACCTTGGGGTCTCGGGGCTGCCGCGTCATGACGTCAGGGTCGCCCGGGTCTGTTGCGATGACGATGACCCCGAAAGCAGTGAAGAAGAACAGGAGGTACAGCACCATCGAAGGCGTCAGTGCGACGCCGCTGTTGATGTTGAAGGCCGTCGCAACCACGAAGAGGAGCACCAGGCCGAGCAACTGGGTCATCTGGAAGCGGACGTAGGAGACGATCTTGTCGTAGACGCGGCGGCCGATCTCGACCGCATGCACCAGCGTGCCGAAGTTGTCGTCGGTCAGGATCATGCGACCCGCTTGCTTGGTGACCTCGCTGCCGCTGCCCATGGCCACGCCGATGTCGGCCTGCTTGAGCGCCGCCGCGTCGTTCACCGCGTCACCGGTCATCGCCACGATGAGGCCGGACTGCTGCATCAGCCGTGCGAGGCGGAGCTTGTCCTCGGGGGTGACCCGCCCGAAGACGTGCAGGTTGGGCAGCCGGGCCATGAGGTCTTGGTCGGATATCGTCTGCAGCTCGGCGCCGCTGATCGCCCCGGGGCCGAGGCCGAGCGATTTTCCTATGGCGGCCGCCGTGACGGCATGGTCGCCCGTGATCATCCGCACATCGATCCCCGCGCCGAGCGCCGTTTCGACGGCGCCCTTCGCTTCCGCCCGCAGGGGGTCGATGATGCCCACCATCCCGACGAAGGCGAGCTCCTGGGTGAGCGCCATCGGGTCCTCCCGCATGGTCGCCTGCTCGCCCTCGGCCACGACCCGAGCCGCGAAGGAGAGCACACGCAGTCCCTGCTCCCCCATGCGCTCGTTGGCAGCGTCGATGTCCGTCCGCACGTCCGCGATCGGCACCTGCGAATCGCTGAAGGGCCCACCCGACTGGCTGCAACGAGCAAGCACCACGTCCGGCGCCCCCTTCACCAGTTCGACCACGGTCGTCGGGCCGTCCACCGTGACCTCGTGGAAGGTGGCCATGAACTTGTACTCCGAGTCGAACGGCACCTCGGCCAGTCGGGGGTAGGCCCGCCGCGTCTCCTCCGCATCGACGCCGAGCCTGGCCGCCAATACAACCAGCGCGGCCTCCGTCGGGTCGCCGATCACGTTGCCGTCGTCGTCGACCGTGGCGTCGCTGTCGAGGCACAGCCCGAGCGCGAGCCGGGTGAAGTCGGGTACCGGGGTGCCAGCCACGGCGCGTATCTCGCCGGTCTTGCGGTAGCCCTCGCCATCAACCGTGAACCACGAGCCGCCGGCATAGATGTCCGACACCATCATCTGGTTCATGGTGAGTGTGCCGGTTTTGTCGCTGTTGATCGCGCTCGTCGCGCCGAGCGTCTCCACGTCGGTTAGGTTCTTCACGATCGCCTTGGACTCCGCGAGCTGCTTCGCCCCCATGGAGAGGAGTCCGGAGACGAAGGCGGGCAGGCCCGTCGGGATGGCCGAGATGGCCATGGCGGTGCCGAGCAGAAGCAGCTGTTTGCCCGGGATCCCCCGGGCCAGGCCCACGGCGAAGATGAAGAAGACCGCCGTCCAGGCAATGACCGCCAGCACCTTGGTGAGCGAGTCGAGCTCCTTCTGTAGCGGCGAGCGGGTGCGGGTGACCGAAGTCAGCATCGTGGCGATCTGACCCATCTGGGTCTGCATGCCCGTCGCAGTGATCACGACGGTCGCGGTGCCCCGGGTCACCAACGTGTTCTGGAACGCCATGTTGGTGCGATCGCCGAGAGCGACGTCCGGCGACGACAGGGTCGACGCGTCCTTGGGGATCGGGGCGCTCTCCCCCGTGAGCGCAGCCTCCTGCGTCTCGAGCGTGGCCGCGCGCACGATGCGCCCATCGGCGGGGACGATGTCACCCGCTTCGAGCATCACGATGTCACCCGGCACGATCTGCGACGCCGGCACGAGCACGAGCTCGCCGTCGCGCTGGACCTTCGCCTGAGGGACCTGCATCTTGGACAGCGCGTCGACGCTCGCCCGTGCCTTCAGTTCCTGGCGCGTCCCCAGGACGACGTTCAATGCGACCAGGAACCCGACGATGAGCGCGGTGGAGAACTGGCTGATCAGCAGGCTGATCACGATGACCGCGATGAGCATGATGTTCATCGGGTCGCGCAGCTGAGTGAGAGCGACCGCCCACACCGACGGCGGCTTCTCCTTGATGATCTCGTTGGGCCCGAAGCGAGCGAGCCGGTTGGCGGCGTCGCCCGACGTGAGTCCTCGTTCCGTGTCGCTCCCCACCCCGGCGACCACGGCCTCGACATCGAGGGCGAACCACGCCGCCGACCCCGGGGGGGTCTCGGTGGCCGCCGTTGCGTTGGCGCTGGTCATGGGTCCAATCTTGCCCCTCGCACCGCCACTTTGCTCAGCCCACGCCACCCGAACGATTCCCGATGACCTGGGAGGACGCTGTGACCCGGACAATGCTGATCTCCGTGACCGCGTTCGGGACCGCCGTCAGCGTCATCCTCAGTTTGGCCTTCCCAGGCAGTCGCTTTCACCCGTGGGACGGTGGCACGATGGCAGTGCTCAGGCCGGATGGGAGGTGGCTGGCGCAATGCCGACAGAGGCGGCCAGGACTAGACCGCTCTTTCATTCACGCTCGTGGTTGACGCTGATCTTGGGTGCCCTGCTCGGGGCGGGTGGCGTCGGAATCGGCCTCTACGTCACGCAATCGGGACAGGGTCCTCCTGAGAGTGCCTTCGCCACGGCGTCGGCCCAGGACCACATAGCTCATGTCACCGGCGGGAGCGAGAGCACGGCCGGTTCGGTGGGCAACGGACCACACGCGACCACGTCCGAAGTGACAACGACAACCTCGCCCTCATCATCGAGCCCCGTAACAGGGACCACGGGCGAGAGCCCCACGGTGTCCCCTGTTGCCACCACCAAATCCGCCACCGTCTCGACGGATGCCAACACGGTCGACTGGGACATCTATGTACTCAGCGGTGAGGTGGGCTCGCTGCAGAGCGATTTGGGTACGTTCCCCCCGGCCCTCCTACAGGCCCAGGACGACCTGGCGACTGTCGCGGCCGACGAGCAGATCGTCGATTCAGAAGCGGCCAACGGCACCAACGCGAGTCAGGTGTGCACGGACGCCAACACGGTGGCGTCCGATGCCGATGCAGTGGGGACAGACGGCGGCACGACCGGCTTCGATGCCAGCAATATCGAGGCCGATGTCGAAAATACGGACAGCGCCATCGCTGGGCTGCAGAGCGACTACGCGGCCTACAAAGCCGCGCTGGGCCCGCAACTGTCGGATGCTCCGGGCACACCGACGGCCGCCGCCGTGTACGAGGCGTCGACCGCAGCCACCGAGGCCGTCGGCCCGGCGGTGTCCACAGCGAATGGTGACATCAACCTGGTGAACACCTACGAGAGCCAGGCGGACGCAGAGGCGGCCGCGGCCGCACAAGTAGGCCACTGTCCTGCACCGACGCCGAACATGATGCAGCCACTCCTCCCCCCGTCGTGACCACACGGCTCGTCGTAGGCGAAACCGGACTGCTGGCCTAACCTCCTCGTTCGTGGCTCCGACCGCGCTCCACGTGGCCCCGCACCCCGACGACGAGGCCGTCGGGTGCCCCGGCGCCTTACTGCATTTGTGCGACCGCGGCTGGACCGTGGTGAGCGTCATCACCAGCCTGGGCTTCGAGGGACAGTGGGACCGCCGCCGGGCCGAGGCGGAGGAGGCATCGAGTCGGGCCGGCTTCGTGCCCGTCTTCTTCGACCCGCCGCTCAACCTCGACCTCGACGGCGACCTCGTCGCAGCAACCGAGCGACTCGCTACAGAGCTCCCCGACCTCGTCCAGGAGCACGAGGCCCAGATCGTCGTGTCTCCCTCGCCCCACGACGTGCACCACGGTCACGAGACGGTCGGTCGCGGCGTGCAGCGCGCCATGGCCGCGCTACCGCCGGACGTGCGCTGGTGGATGTGGGGCGTGTGGGGCGACCTCCCGACGCCGAACGTGTTCCACGGCTTCGACCAGAAGGTGCTCGACCGTGCGTTACACGTGCTCGACGCCTACGCCGGCGAGCTCGAGCGCAACGACTACCGGCCGTTCCTCACGGGGCGCGCCGCGGCCAATGCTGTCATGGGGTCCGAACGCGTCTTCGGCTTCGGGTCGCCGGCCGCGACGAAGCTCCCGTACGCAGACGTGATCACCGAGGTGCGTCTGCTCGACGGCCGCTTCATGGCCTCGGAACCGCACTTCCTCGACCAAGGCCCCGAGCGCTCGGCGCTCTACCAGCGCGACCTGACACCGTGGCTCGAATCACCGAGCGTCCACGAGCTGGTGGGTTACATCCGGGAGGTGCGCGAGGAGCCGGTGCCATGACCGCGGTTGACACGGCGCTCACGCCGCAACTCATCGAGGACTTCCGGCGCGACGGGTTCGTCGTGGTCCCGGGCTTGCTGTCGGCCGATGAACGCCGCCGGTACGGGTCGGCGGTGGACGAGGCGGTCGGCAGAAGAAGCAAGGGCGACACGCGGACGCTGGCGCAGAAGTCGCGGTACGAGCAGAGCTTCATCCAGTGCCAGAACCTGTGGGAGGACAGCGAGAGCGTCCGGCCGCTGACGTTCCATCCGCTGCTGGCCGAGACGGCGGCCCGCTTGCTCGGCGTCGGAGCCGTGCGGCTGTGGCACGACCAGGCGCTCTACAAGGAGCCGGGCGGTCGGGAGACCGACCCGCACCAGGACCAGCCCTACTGGCCCATAGTCGAGACGAACACGATCACGGCGTGGATCCCCTTCGACGGCTCGACGCTCGAGACCGGCGCCATGGGGTATCTGCCGGGGAGCCACCGGCTGGGGGTGCGCGAGTTCGTCAACATCTTCACGGGCGACGGGGACGAGGGCGGCGGCGGCGTGCTCGGGCGCGAGGAGCTGGCCGGGATCGAGCCGGTGTTCGTCGAGGTGCCGCCGGGCGCGGTGGCGTACCACCACAGCCTGACGTTCCACTTGGCGGGGGCGAATCACACCGGTACCGTCCGTCGGGTGCACACGGTCATTTACTTCGCCGACGGTTCGACCCGGGGCGAGGGGCGGTTTCCCCATCCGTCGGTCGAACGAGCCGGAATCGGGTTGGGTGAGGTGATCGCCTCGGACGTGACGCCGCTGGCGTGGCCCCGTCCTGTCGCCGAACCGCTGCCGCCGGCGCCGGCGGTGCCGCTGTGGTGAGTGCCTCGAGTGCCTCGAGCGCGGGCTCGATGCTGAGCGACGAGCGACGGACGTCGTGGGACGAGCGCGGCTTCTTCCGGATCGACGGGTTCGCTCCGGCGTCCGTCTGCTCGGCGATGCTCGAGCGGGTGACGGAGCTCGTCCGGAACCCCGAGCAGGCGGCCGCGGTGGGCGCCTGGATCCTGCCCGAGAGCAACAAGGCCAAGGCCGACGTCGCGAACCCCGAGGACGCGGTGTCCAAGATCTTCCGGCTGCACAAGGACTCCGTGTTTGCCGAGTTCGCCCACTCGCCGAAGGTGGTCGACCTGGTGTCGCCATTGATCGCCCCGGACATCGACGTGTTCCTGTCGCAGTTCATCTTCAAGACGGCGGGTGCGTGGGGTCAGCCGTGGCACCAGGACTCGCTGTACTTCCCATTCGAGCCGGCGCGTCCCGTCGTCGGGGTATGGCTGGCCGTGACCGAGGCGACGCTGGTCAACGGGTGTCTGCACGTGCTGCCCGGTTCACAGACCGAGCCCGTGCACGCACATGTGCCCGACCGGCGGCCCGGTGCGAACTACGGCTACTTCGAGATCATTGACCACGACATGTCTTTGTCGGCGCCGGTGTTGATGTCGCCGGGCGACCTGCTGGTCTTCGACAGCCACCTGATGCACCGCTCGACCGACAACGAGTCGACCGGTATCCGCGCCGCGATGGTGTACCACTACGCCACGGCCGGCAGCGTCGACCACAGCGCGGAGTACTGGTCGTCGTCGAACGCCTGGGTGCCGGTGCGGCGGGGCGGCCACGTGCTGCCGCCGAGCGCTGACGCCGCGTGACGGCACATCGAGGTCTTTCGGGCGCGTTGAAGTTCGACGCCATGTTGCCGGCGCAGCCGCTGCGGCGGGCGGGCGCGCTCGGGCAGCGGGCCGCCGCAGCAGGGTTGTCGGGCCTGGTGGTTACGGAGGCTGGGCGGACGGCCTATCTGACCATCGGCCAGCTGGCGACGGCGGCCCCGGGCGAGCTCGATCTGATGACCGGGATCGCGGTGGCCTTCCCCCGCAGCCCGATGATCACGGCGTCGGTGGCGTGGGAGCTGGCCGAGGCGAGCGGGGGCCGGTTCCGGTTGGGGCTCGGGGCGCAGGTGCGGGCGCATATCGAGCGGCGCTACGGGGCCGAGTTTTCGCCTCCGGGTCCTCGGTTGCGCGACTACGTCCTCGCGGTGAAGCAGATCTTCCGGTCGTTCCGGACGGGGGAGCCGCTCGCGGTCGAGGGCGAGTTCTACAACCTCTCGCTGCTGCCGCCGACGTGGTCGCCCGGGCCGATCGACGTGGACGACCCGCCGATCGACATCGCCGCCGTCAACCCCTGGATGCTGCGGATGGCCGGGCAGGTGGCCGACGGCATCCACGTCCACCCGTTGAACACGCCGATCTATCTGCGCGAGACGGTGCTGCCGGAGCTTGCCGCGGGGGCGGCGCGCTCAGGCCGGAGCGTGGACGATCTCCAGGTGATCGTGCCCGCCTTCCTGTGCGTGGGCGACACCGACGAGGAGGT
>DATMMN010000150.1:0-9539 GCA_035569675.1 Acidimicrobiales bacterium
CCGCGGCCAAGTCCGACGCAAGGATGAATTCTCGCCACAACCCCTTCATCCCGAGGTAGGAAAGCAGGCCCGAAAACCGCCCCTGGCCAGGCCCGACACCGCGCCCTTTGTGCCCGGGCCCCGCTGGACGAGCGAGATACCATCTCCACAGTGCCGCGTCGGAACCCGACCCGGCCGTCGTTCTTCCCCCAACCTCCCGCAGCGTTCCCGAGAAGGAGATCAACGAGCGTGCGCCTGCAGCCCGCATGGTTCAAGACCGAGCCCGTCGCCGCCAAGGTGCCCGAGGTGACCGCGCTGTTCTGGGTGGTCAAGATCTCCACGACGGCCGCCGGCGAGGCGCTGTCGGACTGGTTCGGCACCAAGCACACCATCAAGTGGGGCTTCTGGATCGACATCTTCATGTTCTTGACCGCGCTGTACTTCCAGTTCGCCGCGCGCCGCTACAGCGCCTGGAGGTACTGGTACCTCGCCCTGGCCATCGCAACGGCCGGCACCGGCGTGGCGGACACGATGCACCTCGCCTTCAGCTTGCCCTACGCCGTGACGTCGCTGTTCTGGCTCATCGTGGTCGCCGCGTGCTTCTACCTGTGGAACCGCAGCGAGCACACGCTCGATTTCCACTCGATCACCACCAACCGCCGCGAGAAGTACTACTGGGCCCTCGTCTTCGCCACGTTCAGCCTCGGCACGGCGGTGGGTGACTTCGCCGCCACGACGCTCGGCCTGGGTTACCTCGCCTCGGCCGCCTTCTTCTGCGGCATCATCCTCATCCCGTGGGTCGGCTGGAAGTTCTTGAACTGGAACGCCGTGTTCGCCTTCTGGTTCGCCTACGTGATCACCCGGCCGATCGGGGCCTCCTTCGCCGACTACCTGAGCAAGGGCCACGACATCAGCGGCGCCAACTTCGGTAACTGGCAGACGGCCCTGCTGTTCACGGCCGTCGTGGTCGGCCTCGTCGCCTACACGGCGAAGGCTCGCTACGACATCCAGCCCGAGCTCCAGGCCACCCGTTCCAACGAGGTCGCCGGCGGCCCGGCGCCCGAGCCCTCCTAAAGGCCGGCCCGCCGCCTTTTCGGCTTCGCCGCCGCCCCGCCCCGCCGCCAGACCCGAGCCGGGGGGATCCGTCGGGTCGTATACGACGCGAACCGAGGGCGCTTCGTCGCGCTGCATATGGCCTTGCTCTTGTAGAAACCGCCTCTTCCACAACCCCTGCGTTGTAGGAGTGCGGTTCCACAACCTCTGTCTTGTGGAATCTGGCCGCTTCCACAAGGAAGACCGCCAATACACCCGAACGCAAAGCTCCGTCCCCGTCCCCTATACGCACGCAACCGCAGACGGCGATCCCCGGCAGCCTCCCACCGCGAGCCTCGGAGCCACCTCGCCCCTAGGGTGCCTGCCATGGACGTCCCCGCACTGCTCCTCGAGATCTACGGCCGCATCCCGCCCCTCGCCGAATCGGCGGTCGACGGCCTGACCGCCGACCAACTGGCGACGGCCCCGGCGCCGGGCGCCAACACGATCGGATGGCTCATCTGGCACCTCACCCGCGTCGAGGATCACCACGTCGCCGAACTTCTCGGCACCGATCAGATCTGGACGACCGGCGACTGGGCGGCCCGCTGCAGCCTCGATCCGGACCCGGACAACACCGGCTACGGCCATGGACCCGAGCAAGTGCTTTCGGTGCGGCCCGAAACGTCCGACGCGTTGATCGGTTATCTCGACGCCGTGCACCAGCGGACCTGCAGCCTGCTCGAGGGACTCTCGCCCGATGACCTCGACCGCGTGGTCGACCGTCGGTGGGATCCACCCGTCACCATGGGCGTCCGGCTCGTCAGCATCGCCGACGACTGCATGCAGCACGCCGGTCAGGCCGCCTATGTGCGCGGGATCCTGACCGACTGACCTGCGACCGAACTACCGGCGCACCCTCGTCACGAACGCCCCGGCGGCTTGGGCCAGCGCACGTACTCGGCGTAGCGGTAGATCGTCTCGTAACCGAGAGAGCGGTAGATGGGCTCGCCCATCGGCGACGCCTGCAACGTGCACGACGATGCGCCGCGCTCGAACGCCAAGTTGGTGGCCCACGTGGTGACCAGGGCGCCGAGGCCGCTCCCGCGGGCGGATGACACGGTGCCCACCCACTGCACGCTCGCCACGCCGTCACTCTCGAACGTCATCGCCGTGGCGACGGCAACGCCTTCGCGCCGCGCCACCACGACGTGGGCCGCCGGGTCGTCCACGACCGCCTTGGCCTCGTCGAACAGCTCCGGTAACACCTCGCCCGGCATCCCGTAGGTGGCGTAGGCCTCCGCGTTCACGGCCACGAAGTCCGCAATGCCCGCCTCGTCGTCGACTGGCGCGAGCGCGACACCGTCGACGCCTCGGTGGTCGGGGAGCGGGCCCATGACAATCATCTGGGGCACGGGTGTCCCGAACTGCTCCAGACCTGCCGCCGCGCACGAGTCGCGCAGGTCGTCGTCCTCACCCGTGTCGCGCACCTTGACGGCGAACCCACGGGCGAAGCCTCCGAAAAATGACCCGGCGTGTGCGATGAGGTCAGATCCGCTGACCGCCGGCCCGGTGCGAAAGGCGCTGTTCGCCACAACCGGCAGCCACGACCCACCCGCGCACAGGACACACCCGTCGACTTCTTCGACGGCGCCCTTGGTGCTCCAGCGAGCCTGGGCCCGGTTGAACGCGATCAGGTTCGCCTGGCCGAGCTCGACTTCGTTCGAGGGGGCCCCCATGCCGCCATGTTGCCCCGCCCGCTGGCTCGGCGCTCAGCTCGCCAGAACGAAGACCGGGTGACGGGGGGCCTCGACCGCCCACTCGGCGTCGGTCGCATCCGCCTTGATGCCACCGAAGAACATGCCCGTCTCGAACGCCCAGCGCTTCAGGTAGGAGCGCAGGATCGGGACGCTGTTCTCGACCGGGATCTCCGTTGCCGTGCAGAGCTCGCGGTGCCGGCCGAGGATGAGCACGAGGTGTCCGTCGGCGCTGCGCACGTTGCGGACCCACTGGGTGTCCCCGCGGGGGGCGACCAGATACCGCTGGCCCTCGTAGGTGAGCAGGTTGACCGGGGTGTGGTGCAGCTTGCCCGAGGTGCGGCCGCGGTGCTCGAGGACGCGAGAGCCCCAGACGCTGATGCCGAGACGGGTGAGCCACTTGACCAGCCGGTTGAAGACGTTGTGGGTGAACCAGTCCGGACGCTGGTAGTGCGGGGTGGCGGGGTTCGGGGTGGTGTCCATGGGACCCTCCTGCGTCGTGTCGGTGAAGGATGTCATGAACAATGATCCTAAGTGCGAACATTGTTCTTGTCAAGTACTTGTGTTCTCACCCCGGAACATTCAAACTGAAGGCATGCCGACGTCACGAACAGCCCGGACGGCCCGAGAGCGGGTGCGGGAGGAGATGACCGCCGAGATCCTGGCCGCGGCCCGTGAGCACCTGGCCGAAGAGGGCGCCGCCGCCCTCTCCCTGCGCTCGGTGGCCCGCGACCTCGAGCTCGCACCGTCCGCCCTCTATCGCTATTTCGACGGGCGCGACGCCCTTCTCAGCGCTCTGATCATGGCGGCATACGAGTCGTTGGCGGCCGACGCGGAACGGGCGGCCGACGAAGCGGCGCACCAAGCAGGGAGCTCCGACGCCGAACGCTGGCTCGACGTGCCGCGCGCCATGCGGCGCTGGGCGCTCGAGCGTCCGCACGAGTGGGGCCTCATCTTCGGCACCCCCGTGCCCGGTTACCAGGCGCCCCAGGACACCGTCGAGCCCTACGCCCGCGTCGGCTCCGCCTTGGCCCGTCCCGCGTTGGAAGCGAAATCGGCGGGCCGCCTGCGCGCGGATGCGCCAGTCGGCGCCGGTTCCGAGAAGTTGCGGAAGGCGGTGGCGCCGGTCGCCGAAGGGCTTTCGCTGGACTTGCCCGTGGAAATGGTGGTGCGGTTCGTTCAGGCCTGGTCGACCCTGGTAGGCGTCATCAGCCTCGAGGTCTTCGGGCACTGGCGGAACACCATCCTCGACCCCGAGGCCTTGTTCGAGGTGACGGTTCGAACCCTCGCCGAAGACCTCGGGTTGGCCTGAGGCGGTCTCGGCGCTCCACGCCTCAGCGCAATCGAGCTCGCAGGGACTCGGCGCGGTCTCGCAACGGCCTCAGTCGGTGCTCGGGGATGACATCCGACATCGCCTCGAGGACGTCGCTCAAGAGGCCGGCCAGCTCGGTGAGCTCGGCGCTCGCCTCCTCCAGCTTGATCTGCGAGAAGGGCCAGGCGATCGTGACGCGTGTCGTCGCGTTGTGAACCCCCGAAGACGGCTCCGGTGCCTTGGTCGAATCTCGGCCACCCTCCGATAAGGGCTCGACGGCGGAACGGCGAGGTTCGAGCGAATCTCCCATGACCTACTCCTTCCCCGGGAAGCGGGCGCGTGCACGCGCACGGCGGCGAAGGTCTGCGTTTGAGATCTTCGGGCCGCGCGTCCGGCCCGCACGCCGATGGCTACCCCAGGACGGGAAGCCTCAGCTGGATCCCGGCATTCGTGAGGAACGCGATCTTGTGTTCGAGGGCGTTCTGCCAATCGACCATGTCCTTGTCGAACTGCATGCGGTCGCCTTCCTCGCACGCGTGCTCGAGCTCGTCGAACGCCAGGTCTTCGGCGTCCAGCAGGGCCCGGTACTTCGAAAGGAAGTGGTCGTCGATCGGCTGATGCACGTCGTCCCTCCTACCACGGCCCGACCTTCGCGAGCCGGTGCCCAAACGATACTTCCGTCACGCTTTGTTCGCTCAGGAGTGTCTCGGGATTGGGTGCCTTTTGACACTCAACCGCAGTATCCGTTGAGGACCCCGAGGAGGTGAAAAAGGCCAGAAGGCCGACGCCTGGTCCGGGCTCGTCCTGGTCACCCCGGGGCTACCAGTAACGGCGGAATCGCAAATAGGTCCGGGGCATCAACGAGCGGAACACCATGGCCGCGTCGATCAGCCCCGACACGCTGATCTCCAGCGAGGTGCCACCCGCCTGCGCCAAGATCCGGCGCGACACCGTGGCCACGCTGCGACGGGTCAGGCGGGGCGGCTTCCGCAGGCCCCGCCCGAGCGCCCCGAGGCCCAGCTCGGTCGCCATGAAGGCGGGGTACACCACGTGCATCCGGACCCCTTTGGGCCCGAGGCGGAAGGAGGTCGACTCGGTGAACGCCGCGAGCGCCGCCTTCGAAGAGGGGTACGCACCGGGCCCGGGCGAAGGGAGGCGCCCGCCGTCGGAGGACACGTTGATCACGATGCCGGCCCCCCGCTCCAGCATCGAAGGCGTCACGGCCAGGGTCGCCGCCACCGGAGCGAAGAAGTTGACGTCGAACGTGTGCCGGAAGTCGTCCTCACCGATGTCGACGAGGCGAATGCCGGGGTCCTGAGCCGCGTTGTTGATCAGGATGTCGATCGCGCCGTGCGTCTCCGCGACGTGGTCCAGCACCTTGCGCAGGTTGTCGGTGTCGCTGACATCACAGGTGATCGTCTCCGACGATGGCGAATGCTGCCCGAGCTCGAACGCCAGCGAGTCGAGCCGCGCCGTGTTGCGCGCCAGCCCGATCACGGTCGCGCCGGCACGTGCAAGGTCGCGGAAGAGTTGCGCGCCGAGCCCCGCCGAGGCGCCGGTGACGACGACCACCTTGCCGACGTAGCGGCCGCCGAACGAGGGCGGTCGTACCTCGGGCGAGAAACGAAAGTTCGCCACCAGAAAGGCGCTCAGCCCTCTGACGCCGAAGAGTCGGGCATCGGATCGGTCAGATCATCGAGCGCCGAACCCAGGAGTCCGGCCGCCGCCGCCAGGACCTGCTGGCCAGCGACGAGCGCCGCCAGGTCGCCGCGGACGCGCACCCGCCCGGCGGCCAGGGCGTCGGCCGGATCCAAGCGGCCGAGGGCCAAGGCCAGGGCATCGGCGTACCCCAGTGCGATCGTGGCAGTCGTGGCGGTCGCCGTCCCCGACACGCCGTCGGGATCGAAAGCCAGGTGCGCACGCCCCTCCGCCACGGTGAGCACGACCCTCACCTCTTGGCCGGCGGAGATATCCGAAGGGACCCCGCTCACCACCTGGGCCACGCTGAAGGCGCCGTCGGCAGCAGCCAACGAGCCCGAGGCCGCCGCCGCAATG
Source organism: Acidimicrobiales bacterium (assembly GCA_035569675.1). Classification (GTDB taxonomy): domain Bacteria; phylum Actinomycetota; class Acidimicrobiia; order Acidimicrobiales; family RAAP-2; genus Bog-473. The sequence goes on from DATMMN010000150.1 coordinate 6,136, forward strand.
GCCTCCGAGAGGTCCAAGGCACCCAACGCGGCGTCGAAGTTCTGGACCCACTCGGGAGAGAGATAACGCGCCACCGGCGAAGGAACGTAACAGTCGGGAGCGCGGCTCAGGACCGCCGCCGGCCCGCCGGCCCGCCGGCCCCGGGGGCGCCCCGCCGGCCTTAGTCCTCCGACGTCATCTCCGCCTCGACCGCCGACTTCGGCTTCGAGCGCCCCATGATCTTGCGCCCCAGCCACGCCACCGGGTCGTAGCGGGCGTCCACGACGCGCTCTTTCATCGGGATGATGCCGTTGTCCGTGATCTTGATGTGCTCGGGGCACACCTCGGTGCAGCACTTGGTGATGTTGCACATGCCCAACCCGAGGTCGTGGGAAAGCTCGCGGCGGTCGTTCACGTCCAGCGGGTGCATCTCGAGCTCCGCAAACCGGATGAAGAACCGAGGGCCGGCATACTTCGGCTTGTTGTCCTCGTGGTCACGGATGACGTGACACACGTCCTGGCACATGAAGCACTCGATGCACTTGCGGAACTCCTGGCCACGCTCGACGTCGATCTGTTGCATCCGGTACCCGCCCTCGGGCTCGGGACCCGGCTTGAACGCCGGCACCTTCTTGGCCACCTCGTAGTTGAACGAGACGTCGGTCACCAGGTCCCGGATGATCGGGAACGTCTTCATCGGCGCCACGGTCACAGGCTCGCCCTCGGGCAACGTGTCCATGCGCGTCATGCACATCAGCCGCGGCAACCCGTTGATCTCGGCCGAGCACGACCCGCACTTGCCGGCCTTGCAGTTCCAGCGGCACGCCAGGTCCGGTGCCGGGTCGGCCTGGATCCGGTGGATCACGTCCAGCACCACCTCGCCCTCGACCGCGGGCATCACGTAGTCCGTGAAATCCCCGCCGGCCTCGTCGCCGCGCCACACCCGCATCGTCACCTTCTCGGCGCTCCGAGTGCCGGCCCCGTCGGCCGCGCCGGGCTCGGTACCGGGGGCGGGCGCCGTGCCGCCCGCCACGGAGGCCCCGGCCGCCGTCGTCTCAGCCGTGTCAGCCATCGCTCAGTTCCCTTCCTCGAAGAGCTTGCGCAGTTCGTCGGGCATCTGGGGCAGCGGCTCGGGCCCGATCGAAATCGGCGCCAGGTACCCCCGCTCGCCCGTCTGGCGCTGCACGAAGTTCACCTTGCCCATCTCGGGGTCCGGACCGGGGTAGTCCTCCCGGGTGTGGCCGCCGCGCGACTCCTTCCGGTTCAACGCACCCTGGGCCACCGCGATCGACGTCGTGAGCATCGACGGCAGGTCCGTGGCGAGGTTCCAGCCTGGGTTGTAGGCCCGGCCGCCCTTCACCTGCACCTTGGCCGTCTTCTGGCGCAGGTCCTCGAGCTGGGTCAGCGCCTCTTCGAGCTCGGGCCCGTTGCGGATGATGCCGACCAGCGACTGCATCGTCTCCTGCAGCTCGTGCTGGACGTCGTAAGGGTTGTAGCCGTCCTCGCGCCCGAACGGCGCGAACGCCTCGTCGATGACCGAGGCGATCTCCGCCGCGTCGATGCTGGGCGATCCGCCGCGGCCTTCGGCAAAGTCCGACGCGCCGATGCCAGCTCGCCGCCCGAACACGATGAGGTCCGACAAAGAGTTGCCGCCGAGGCGGTTCGCTCCGTGCATGCCGCCCGACGCCTCGCCGATGGCGAAGAGGCCCGGCACCGTGGCCGCCTGGGTCTCGGCGTCCACCCGGACGCCGCCCATCATGTAGTGGCACGTCGGGCCGACCTCCATCGGCTCGGCCGTGATGTCGACGCCGGCCAGCTCCATGAACTGGTGGTACATCGAAGGCAGGCGCCGCTTGTTGTACTCGGGCGTACGCCGCGTCGCGATATCGAGGTACACGCCGCCGTGCGGCGAGCCGCGGCCCGCCTTCACCTCCGAGTTGATCGCCCGCGCCACCTCGTCGCGGGGCAACAGGTCGGGCGTGCGTCGGTTGTTGATGTGGTCCTCGTACCAGGCGTCGGCTTCCTCTTCGGTGTCCGCCGTCTCGGACCGGAACATGTCGGCGACGTAGTTGAACATGAAGCGGGTGCCCTCGGAGTTCCGCAGCACACCGCCGTCGCCGCGCACGCCCTCGGTGACGAGGATGCCGCGCACCGACAGGGGCCACACCATGCCGGTCGGGTGGAACTGCACGCACTCCATGTCGATCACGTCGGCCCCCGCCCAGATGGCCATGGCGTGGCCGTCGCCGACCGACTCCCAGGAGTTGGACGTGTACATCCACGACTTGCCGATCGATCCGGTGGCGAGCACGACCGCCTTGGCGGTGAACGCGACCATCTCGCCCGTCGGCCGCATGTAGCCGACCGCCCCGGAGATCTGCCCGTCGCTGTCGGCCAACAACCGGAGGATCTTGCATTCCATGAACACGTCGGTGCCCATGGAGATGACCTTCTGCTGCAGGGTGCGGATCAGTTCGAGGCCGGTGCGGTCGCCGACGTGGGCCAGACGCGCGTAGCGGTGGCCGCCGAAGTCACGCTGCGAGATCCGACCGTCCTGGGTGCGGTCGAACAACGCGCCCCACCGTTCGAGCTCGTAGACCCGGTCGGGCGCCTCCATAGCGTGGATCTGGGCCATGCGCCAGTTGTTCAGCATCTTGCCGCCGCGCATGGTGTCGCGGAAGTGGACCTGCCAGTTGTCCTCCTTCCACACGTTGCCCATGGCGGCCGCCATGCCGCCCTCGGCCATGACCGTGTGCGCCTTGCCCAGCAGCGACTTGCAGATCACGGCCACCCGCAGGCCGCGTTCCTTGGCCTCGATGGCGGCGCGCAGGCCGGAGCCGCCGGCGCCGATGACGATGACGTCGTAGTCGTGGGTCTCGTAGACGTCGCCCCCCACCGTCGTCGTGGTTCCCGATGTCTCGCTCGTAGGCATAGTCATCATCGAGCCCTTAGAAGTGGAACGCCGGGTCGTGAATCGTCCCGCTCGCCACCAGCCGGACGTAGAGGTCGGCCAGCGCAACGCCGAAGAGGCTGATCCAGGCGAAGCGCATGTGCATGGCGTTGAGCGGGCTGACGAACTTCCAGAGCTTGTGGCGGACGGGGTGCTTGGCAAACGAGCGCACCTGGCCGCCGCAGAAGTGCCGGCAGGCGTGGCACGACAGCGAGTACAGCCACAGGAAGGCCGCGTTGGCGCAGAGGATGACGGTCCCGACGCCGATGCCCCAACCGATCCCGGGTTGCTGGAAGGACTCCACCGCGTCGTAGGTCAGGATGCAGTTGAAGATCAACAGAATCCAGAAGAAGTACCGGTGGATGTTCTGCAGGATGAGCGGGAAGCGGGTCTCGCCGCTGTAGCTGCCGTGCGCGTCGGCGACGGCGCACGCCGGCGGCGACCACCAGAACGAGCGGTAGTACGCCTTGCGGTA
>DATMMN010000151.1:0-44967 GCA_035569675.1 Acidimicrobiales bacterium
CCCGGGCCAGGCTTCGGGCGGAAGACACCGCAGCGACACCTGCTAGCGAAGCCTGGCTCGGGGGCTGACGTCTGACGGGCCCCTCGACACACTCTGCGAAAACGCTCCACCTCGTTCGGTGGGTGTCGCACCTTACTTGCTTCGATTCGGCGGACGTAGGCGGCCGTAGCCCCCTGCCACCAGGCGCGATCCGATGGCAGCCACGGACCGTCTGACGTCACCGTCGCTAGAGTCGACCACGTGCCCACGGACGACGAACGCATCGTGGAGGTCGACGGGCGCGAGGTCCGAGTCAGCAGGCCCGACAAGGTGTACTTCCCCGCGATCGACGCGACGAAGTCCGATCTGGTGTCGTACTACCTCGATATCGGCGAGCATCTGCTCAACACGGCCGGCGGCCGGCCGGCACTCCTGCAGCGCTTTCCCGATGGGGCCTCCGGCAAGTCCTTCTTCCAGAAAAGGATCCCGGCCGGCGCCCCGGACTGGCTGCAGTCGACCATCGTCTCTACGCCCAACGGCACCACCTCCAATGCTCTGGTCGTGGCCGACATCTCCCACGTCGTGTGGGCGGTCAACTTCGGCTGCCTCGGTCTCCACCTGTGGCCGTATCTGGCCGCCGACCCGGACCACGCCGACGAGCTACGCATCGACCTCGACCCCGTCAAGGGCATCGGCTTCGACGAAGTGCGCGCCGCCGCGCTGATGGTCAAGGAACTCCTCGACGAGCTGGGTTTGCGCAGTTACCCAAAGACGACGGGCAGCGCCGGACTGCACGTCTACCTCCGGCTCGAGCCTCACTGGGATTCGATCGCAGTGCGTGCCGCGGCCGTCGCCCTGGCTCGCGAACTGGAGCGACGCCACCCCGACGAGATCACCGCCAAGTGGTGGAAGGAGGAGCGCGGCACCCGCGTCTTCGTCGACTTCAACCAGAACGCGCCGCACAAGACAGTCTTCGGAGCGTGGTTCGCCCGGCCCCGGGTCGGGGGCCAGGTGTCGACGCCGCTCGCGTGGGACGAGGTCGAGACGGTCGTGCCCGACGAACTGACGATCCGCAACGTGCCCGAGCTGGTCGCCCGGCGCGGCGACCCGTGGGCGGACATCGGGGCCGCGCCCCAGTCGATCGAACCACTTCTCGCCATGGCCTTGCGCGACAAGGAGGCCGGGCTGCAGGACGCGCCGTGGCCGCCGCAATACCCGAAGATGCCCGACGAGCCGCCTCGCGTCGCTCCGAGCCGGGCCAAGAAGGAACCGAAAGATCCAGAAGAAGAGAAGGCCTAGACCGCGGTGAAACGGTGAAACCACTCGACGCGTTGAACCAGATCGCGTTCCGGCTCGAACGCAACGGGGCGGACACCTACAAGGTGCGCGCCTTTCGTGGTGCCGCCCGGGCGATCAAGGACCTGCCCGACGACGAGCTCCGGGCTCTGGCGAAGGCGGGGCGCCTCCAGAGCATCGAGGGCGTGGGCAAGTCGACGGCGCAAGTCATCGGCGAGGCGCTCGATGGCAAGGTCCCCGCCTACCTCACCAAGATCGACAAGGAACTGACGAAGGACGACCTGGTGGTCGAAGGGGCGGCGGCCGAGTTGCTCGAGTCGCTCCGGGGCGACTGCCATTCTCATTCGGATTGGTCGGACGGCGGGAGCCCCATCCTCGAGATGGCCGAGGCGGCACGCGACCTCGGCCGCGAGTACCTCGTCCTGACGGACCACAGTGCCCGGCTGACCGTCGCGCACGGGCTCAACGAAGAGCGCCTCGCCGAGCAGCTCGAACTCGTCGACGGCCTCAACGACAAACTCGCTCCGTTCCGCATCCTGACCGGCATGGAGGTCGACATCCTCGAGGACGGCTCGCTCGACCTCGACCTCGACCTCCTCGGCCAACTCGACGTCGTCGTGGCGAGCGTCCACTCCAAGCTCCGGATGGAGGCCAGGCCCATGACGGAACGCATGCTGGCGGCGGTCGAGAGCCCACACACCGACATCCTCGGGCATTGCACGGGCCGCATCATCGTGGGCCGCGGCCGGCCGCAGTCGACGTTCGATGCCGAGGCCGTGTTCTCTGCCTGCTCCCGCACCGGGACCGCCGTCGAGATCAACTCACGCCCCGAACGCCAGGACCCCCCGGAGGACCTGCTGCGGCTCGCCGTCGAGCTCGGATGCTCCTTCAGCATCGACACCGACGCCCATGCCCCGGGCCAGTTGGAATGGCTGGGACGCGGTTGCCGCAACGCCGTCGCTGCCGACGTTCCCTTCGACCGTGTCGTCAACCGGTCGACGGCCGACGAGCTGGTGTCGTGGGCGTCATCGCACGGGGAGGCAGCATGAAACTCCCCGTCACACCGCCGATCGCGCCCATGCTGGCCAAGCTCACCCGTGACCTGCCCCGCGAAAATGGCCTGTACTACGAGCCGAAATGGGACGGCTTCCGCTGCATCGTGTTCCGTGACGGCGACGAAGTGGAGCTCGGCAGTCGCAACGAGAAGCCCCTGACTCGATACTTTCCCGAGCTCGTCGACGCGCTCCGCCGTGAGCTCCCCGAGCGCATCGTCCTCGACGGTGAGGTAGTCATCGCTGGTACGACGGGTCTCGATTTCGATGCCTTGTCCCAGCGGATCCACCCGGCGGCCAAGCGGATCAACCAACTCGCGGCAGCGACACCGGCGTCCTTCATCGCCTTCGACCTCCTGGCCGACGGCGACACCTCGTACATGGAGACGCCGTACGGGCAACGGCGCAAGATGCTCGAGAAGCTGCTGAAGAAGGCCAAGCCGCCGATTCACCTGACGCCTGCGACCCAAGACCCCGACGTCGCGTCGGACTGGTTCTCGCGTTTCGAGGGAGCCGGCCTCGACGGCGTGGTCGCCAAACCCGGCGACCTCCACTACCTCCCCGACAAGCGGGTGATGCTCAAGGTGAAGCACCAGCGCACGGCCGACTGCGTCGTCGCCGGCTTTCGCACCCACAAGGACGGCGAGGGGGTCGGCTCCCTCCTTCTGGGCCTCTTCGACGATGCCGGCACACTCCACCACGTGGGTGTCGCCTCGGGGTTCAGCGTGGCTCGCCGCCGCGAACTCGTCGACGAGGTGAAGCCATATCGCAAAAACGCCCTCAAGGACCACCCGTGGGCGGGTTGGGCCGAGGCGCAGGCAGAGGGCCGCGCGCCCGGAGCAATGAACCGCTGGAACTCCGGAAAGGACATGACCTGGGAACCGTTGCGGCCGGAGGCCGTGTGTGAGGTGTCGTACGACCACCTCCAGGGCAATCGCTTCCGCCACGCCACCTCCCTGGTCCGCTGGCGACCCGACCGCGAGCCGTCGTCGTGCACCTACGGCCAGCTCGATGCCCCTGTGCCGATGGAGCTACAAGATGTCTTCGGGACGGCGAGCCGCTGATTGAAAAGGTTCGGGTGCAGCGCTCGCGCGGCGACCATTCTCCGGCGTGCCCGTAATCGACACCTCGCCCATCTCCCAAGTCACTCCGTCACTGGGGCTCAGCGAGCTGGCCAAGATGTCGAACGAGGAGCTCATGGAGCTGGCCGCCGAGTCGGCTCGCAACATGGCCTCCTCGGCGGGCCTCATCGTTCTGCTCAGCGGAGAGCTCGACCGCCGCGAAGGCTGGCGGGAGGAAGGGGCGACCTCCCTCGAGTCCTGGATGGTGGAGCGCCTCGGAGTCTCCACTCCGACGGCCCGTGCGCTCGCCCACGTCGGCGAGCGCCTCTACGACCTGCCCCGCCTGGCTGACTCTTTGTCGGCCGGTGAGCTGAGTTTCGACAAAGTCAAGGCGGTGGTCGACGTGGCCACGCCCGAGTCCGACGGCGAATTCCGGGATCGGGCTATGGAGCACTCGGTCCGCGAACTGGCGCAGTTGGCTCGGTCCCGAAGGGAAACGACAGCCCAGACGGCACGAGCCGACTACGACGCACGGTCCCTCCGCTTCAACGAGTCCTTCCGGACGGTGACCGCCCAGCTTCCGGCAGAAACCTTCGCCGAGGTGCGGGGAACGCTCGAGGCACAGGCCCGCGACATCCCTTCAGATGGCGAGACCCCGTGGGATCAACGGCTCTGCGACGCGTTCGTGGGAATCGTTCGTTCCTCCCATTCCCCAACTCACGGGGCGACGCCGTTCACTGTTGTGGCCCACGTACCGCTGGTCACGCTGCTCGACGAAACCTCGGAGCTATGCGGTGAACTCGAGCGCGAGGGGCTGATCAGCGCTGACACGGTCCGCCGGGTGGCGTGTGATGCGACCGTGATCCTTGCGGTCGATGACCACTTCGGCCACACGATGTACGAAGGCCGGCAGCACCGCTACCCGACCCGTGCCCAACGCCGGGAAATCATGCGACGCGACCGACACTGCCGGTTCCCCGGCTGTGCCAACGCGACCTTCGTCAATCCCCACCACATCCGATGGTGGAAACCTCACCGAGGTACCACGGACTTACCCAACCTGGCGCTGCTCTGTGAACACCACCATCACCTGGTGCACTCGAAGCAGTGGTCGGTATCGGGAGACGCAAATGAGGTGCTCACGTTCGTCGGCCCCACCGGCCGGATCATGACCTCGCGCCCCTCGCCTCTTTGGACCACGGTGTCCACGCCGCCCATGCCGCCGGCACCCGAGGCCGGCTAACCGTCGAGCAGTTCCGGGTCGGCGGCCAGTTCGGCGCGCACCGCGGCCTCCCAGAATCCGATGAAGCCCTCGCCGTCGCTTCGCGCGACAAGGTTGATGAACGCGTCCGGCACTTTTGAGACGTCTTTGCCACCGGCCGCCCTCGCGTACCAGGCGTGTTGACAACGTTGCTCCAGAGCGACGGCGCGCTGATGCACTGCGCGTGCTGAACCACCAAGAACGAGGACGCCATGTCCGGCCAGAAGAGCCATCGACGCATCACCCATCTCAGTCACGGCTCGGCGTGCGGTGGTCGGGTCGTTGACTGGCCCCCCGTACTCGTCAACAAGCGCCAGCGTGCCGCCCCCAAGGGCCGAGCTCTGGTCGAGGATCGGCGGAACCTCCCCCAGGTCGGCCCACACCGTGCCGAAAAGTGGGTGGTTGTGCACCGCCCAGCCGACATCGGATCGGGCCTTGTGCAGCTCGAGGTGGAGTGGGATGCCGAGAGGGACGGGCCAGTCTCCTTCGACGACGCGTCCGTCCAGGTCGATGCGTATTACTTGCGAAGGCCGGAGTTCGGCCCATGTGAGCAGCCACGGGTTGCACAGCAGGGTGCCGTCTCCCACATTGACGGTGATATGCCCGGCCAGATGGTCGTTGTAGCCCTCCCGCCACAGCGTGCGGGCGAGCACGACTAACTCCTCGCGTGGAGTGAGATCGGGGATCAACTTCTCGGCGGTCGGCGTGAACACTGGAGGCTCCTCTCAGCGGGGCAAGACGGGGTCGGGCAGGGGATGTCGATAGAGCGCCGCAGCGTTTTCAGAACACATCGCACGAAGTTCGCTCGTTGGGATGTGCCCCCAGCATTCCTCTATGACCCGCTGCGTGTCCGGCCACGTCCCGTCTCCGTGCGGATAGTCGACCTCGACCATGATGTTCTCTACCCCGATGGCATGGCGCGTGTCGATCGTCGAAGGATCGTCGATCGTGCAGAACCAGAAGTTGCGGCGCAACACCTCGGATGGCCGGACTTCCCAACCTCTTCCATACCCGGACCGATCGACCATGTTGTCGAGCCGATCGATCAGCATGGCCACCCAACCGATACCACCTTCACTCATAGCGATCTTCAGGCTGGGATGCCGGAGCGGATATTCAGACCACAACCACTCGGTGGCCGCAGTCAGCGACCGCTGGCCAAAGAGAGTGGCGCCGATTTGGAGCGGTGCACCGCCTGGGGGCCCGGTCTCGATCCCTGAACTGCCGACGTGTAACGAAAGAACCATGTCCGTCTCGACGACCGCATCAATTATTGGGTCCCAATGTTTTCGATCCCATAACGAGGGCAATCCGATCTCATGCGGACGCTCCGGAAACGTGACCGAACTGAAGCCTCGGTCGGCAATTCGTCGTATTTCAGCCGCCGCCAGTCCTGGATCGGCCAGGTAAGTGATGCCAAGTGGCACGATCCGATCAGGGTGGCGCAGATACCAGTCTTCAAACAGCCAGTCGTTCCACGCACGGATGCAGCCCAGACCGAGCTCTCGGTCGGCGCACGCGAAGAAGACCCGACCACAGAATCCCGTGATCTGCGAGGGGAAGTTCACCGACGCCCATACTCCGTTGATGTCCATGTCACGGACCCGAGCGTCCACGTCGTAACACCCCGGTCGCATCTGATCGAAGCGGAAGGGCTCCAAGCCGTAGCTCTCGGGGCGTCGCCCGGCAACGGCGTTCATCCCGACTTGGGTGTAGCGCTCACCCTCGAACTCCCAGACCTGATGCCCCTGTGGCGTCTCAACGATCCGAGGCGCTCGGTCCTGGAATGCCGCCAGGAGCCGGCCTTCAAACGTGTCTGCCGGCTCGACGACGTGGTCGTCGACGGAAATCACCGTGTAGCGCTGTACCCGGGCCTCGGGTTCGGGCAGGAAGAGCTCGGTGTCGAGGGCGGTCATAACAATCCCCGTTGTCAGGTTTCTTTGAGCAGGGCCAACAATAGGTGCAGCTTCCTTTCGGCGCCGTCCCGTAGTCGAGAAAGGCCACGCCTTCGGGCAATCGCGGCCAGCCCTGGCACGATCGGCGGCCGTCTTGGCACATCCCGTCGTAACCACTTGTACAGGCACGCTCTCGGTTAATACTGGGACCACACGTCGAGGAGGAGATTCCATGGTTGCTTTGGTCGTGGTCGTGACGTTCGTGGTCCTTCTGCTGGGAGTCCTCGTCGCCGGCCTCCTGCGCAGTCACGCAGACATCCTTCGATCCCTCCACGAACTTGGCGTCGGCGTCGGCGATCCCGCGAGCGGATCCGAGCCGTCGTCCGCACGAGACGCTGCTCCACGCCTTCCGACGTGGTCAGAAACCTCGACTCCTTCCGGTCCCGCACCGACCGTGACTGGCGTCACACCAGCCGGCGACGCTCGCGCCGTCGCCGTCAACAACACGGACGGGTTCACCCTCCTCGCATTTCTCTCGTCTGGCTGTGCAACGTGCGCGGCCTTTTGGGAATCGCTTCAGGCTCCAGAGTCGTTGGAATTACCCCAAGGGACGAGGGTGGCCATTGTCACAAAGGGGCCGGACCGTGAGATGCCCGCGGAGGTGGCGCGGATGGCGACAGGGCGTATTCCCGTCGTCATGTCGACCGAAGCATGGCTCGAGTACGAAGTACCGGGCTCGCCCTTTTTCGTACTGGTCGACGGAGCGTCGGGTTCCACTGTTGGTCAAGGTGTGGCACCGCACATCGAGCAACTTCTCGATCTCATCAGGCGAGCGGAGCATGATCGAGGGCAGCATCACCGTTCGCGTCACCGGCCGTCAACGCACAGGAATGGGCCGGAACGAGAGGCTGACGCTGACGAGGTGCTGCAGATGGCCGGAATTCGACCCGGCGATCCGAGTCTGTATCCGGAGACCCTTGAAGACGTCTTTCCATTCAGCGCGGGCCCAACGCCCGATTCGAACGGCGGATCTTCAGCCCGAGTGAAGTAGTGGCGACCATCCAAGCCCACGGGATCGCGGCGCAGCTGCCCACACGCTTCGAAGGCCGCATCTTCGTCCGTCCAGCGACTGTGGGGGTGAGCTACCCGGTCGGTCAATTTGCCACGTTCCCAATCCCTGACGACATCGGCGACTTCGGCAGCGGCGCTGTGGCTCTGATGGGTCCAGACGACGTCTTCGCCACCCTGTTCGAATATGGTCCAGAGAGTCTGGGTACCGCCCTTTTCAGTTCGCAAGGTCGGCCGCCCTCCTTCGCACCGGACGACTTCTCGCCGATGCGGCTACGACGGGGCATCCCGGGCCAGTCCGGCACACAGCGCTTCTTCACCGAAGCCGGTCGGCCCTTTTCGTTCTACGCGGTCCTCGGCAGCCACGTGAGGCGTGAGTCGCTTGTCCCCCGTGTCAACGAGCTCATCTCGTCGCTCCTCATCAGCCCCGCGTCAACCCCGAGTGAAGGCGCCGCCCCACGATGGAACTGATCGGCATCTTCTTCATTGCTTGCGGCCTTCTGGTGCTGGCTGGAGTCGCCAAAGCCGTCCGGCCGGATGACACGGCACGCGCGCTCGTCCTCCTGCTTCCGGGCAGGATTTCCCGAGTCCTGTCCTTCAGCTTGACGCGCCGTGCCACCAGGATCGCCGCCCTCATAGAAGCTGCACTCGGCGCTTGTGCGCTTGTTTTCCCGCGGCCCGTAACGGCCGCTCTGGTCGCGGTGTCATACACGTTGTTCCTTTGCACCGTCGTGCACGCAAAGAGACGCGGAGGACCTCTTTCGACCTGCGGCTGCTTTGGCCGCCCTGACACTCCTCCCACTGCCTTGCATGTCGTGCTCAACGTGATCTTCGTGGCAACAGCTGTCTCGGTTGCAGTGCGACCGCCCCATTTCACCGCGCTCACATCGCTGCTCGAGAACCAACCGTGGGACGGAGCGCCACTTCTTCTGGCAAGTGGCGTCGGCTTCTGGTTGGCGTACCTCGCTCTGTCACCCCTGGCGTCGCTCGAGGCCGTTCGCCGACTCATAGACAAGCCTCAGCGGAAGGCGTTGAGCACGTGAGTGTGACTTCCGCACTGGTTGAACGGACGGCCACCTTTCTTGAAGGTCGCCTCTCGCGCCGCAACCTCATCAACCGGTCCGCGTTCGTGGGCAGCGCCGTTGCCGTTGGTGCGGGAATGGACCTCGCGCTCAAGCCGGGAACGGCGTATGGACTGATTTGCGAATGCGGCAACGCCGGATGCGGCTGTGGGAGCACGTGTTGTTCCGGATTCTCGGAGTTCTGCTGCTCCGTCAGTGGCTACAACTACTGCCCCGCGAACACCGTGATGGGTGGTTGGTGGCTCGCCGATAATTCGTCGTACTGCGGCGGGCCCCGGTACTACATGGACTGCAACGCCACGTGTTCGTGCGATGCGGGTTGCGAAAGTGGCTTCTGCGAACCAGGATGCGACGCGACCCGTTGTGGGTGCGGAAAGGCCGGCTGCGACTCCTTCCTCACGGGGTGTCTGCAGTTTCGCTACGGACAGTGCAACCAAAACGTCGCGTGCATGGGTCGCATCGTCTGCCGCGTGGTCGCCTGCGTTCCGCCGTGGCAGGTCGACCCCTCATGCACCACGGCCGTGGCTGTCGACAATGGCACCGCCGAACAGAACCAGCCTTGTTGGACACCGGCGCCACCCTCCGTACCCGTCGTTGGTATCGCTCAGGGTCCGGGCGACGGCGGCTATGCCGTGTTGACGGTCTTCGGGAAGCTGTACGCCTACGGGGACTTTCCCGCCGACGGCGACGCGTCCGCACTGCCGCTTGCCGCGTCGATGGTTGCCGTGGCCAGCTGTCCCACGGGTGGTTACTACCTGGCTGCAGCGGACGGTGGCGTCTTCGACTACGGCGGCGCGCCTTTCCACGGGTCCATGGGCGGGCAACCACTCTTCGCCCGGATCGTCGGAATGGCTACAACCCCCACCGGCGAGGGCTACTGGCTCGTTGCGGCCGACGGCGGGATCTTCGCGTTCGGCGACGCTCCCTTCTACGGCTCCATGGGCGGCCTACCGCTCAATGCGGACATAGTCGGCATGGCAGGGACACCCACAGGCCGGGGATACTGGTTCGTTGGAGCCGACGGCGGGATCTATTCATTCGGTGACGCTCGCTTCTATGGATCCATGGGTGGGAAGCCCCTCAATGCCCCTGTGGTCGGCATGGCAGCTTCGCCGTCGGGCAATGGGTACTGGCTCGTCGCATCTGACGGCGGCGTCTTCGCATACGGCGATGCTGTCTTTTTCGGCTCGGCGGGCTCTATCCGCCTGAACGAGCCCGTCGTAGGGATGGCCCCGTTCGGTAATGACGCCGGTTACTGGCTTGTCGCGGCCGACGGCGGCGTCTTCACGTACGGCGGCGCGACATTCCTTGGTTCACCAGCATGATCCCCTCGTTCGCAGCACCCAGAAAGGACGGTCCATGAACGTCGACCTCGCACTTGCCGCCTTCACTCTGGCCGTCGTCGCGGCAGTCCGTTCGACCTGGTCGCCATGCGGGCTCTCCATGCTCGCAACCATCACGCCGCTTGCGGAACGGGGTCGCGGACATCGATTCCGAACAACGGCAGCGTGGTTCGTAGCCGGGAGCCTGGTTGGCGGCGCTTCGCTGGGCGTCGTCATCGCCCTCCTCGCCGCTGCGGTCGGCGCATTGGGTCCCTCAGGTGCAGAGCTCGCATCCGTGGCGGTCGTCGCCGGCGCGGTCACCATCGCAGCCGACGCCCGGATCGGCGGTTTGCGTCTCCCCGTTCACCACCGACAGGTCAATGAGCGCTGGCTCGACCAATTCCGACCCTGGGTCTACGGAGCAGGCTTTGGCTGGCAGATAGGCGCCGGACTCGCGACCTACATCAAGACATATGCCGTCTACATGATGATTGTGTTGGCGGCACTCTCGGGCAACCCCGAAGTGGCGCTCCTCGTCGGCATCGCCTTCGGCCTCGTCCGCGGACTTGCCGTGTTCCTCGGCCGACACATCACCAGCACAACTGCGCTCGCCGACTTCCATCGTCGCTTCATGGCCGCCGACCGATATGCGCTCGCCTCCGTTGTCCTCTGCGAAGCCGCCACAACTTTGGCGCTGTCGATGGTCGTCTCGCTATGGCTTGGCGCGGCGGTCTTCGGCGTGCTCAGCGTCGCTGCTGTCGTTTGGTCACTGCGCCGGGGCCGGAGAACCGCCCCTCGCACTGCCACAACAGTCAGGACGCACTCCGTGACGGCCGGGTGACCACCCCGGAACACGACTCGTCCTGACCACTACCACTACCATCAGCTCATCGCGGCCAACCCGGAGCAGCAGTCCAGCCCCAAGCCAATCCGTCTCCTTCTGGCGGACGTGGACGGGACTCTGGTGACCCAGGACAAAGTCCTCACCAAGGCAGCGACCGATGCGGTCCATCAGCTCCACGAGGCCGATGTGCTGTTCGCCATCACCAGCGGCCGACCCCCACGGGGCATGCAGATGCTTATCGACCCGCTCGACCTGCACACGCCGATCGCCGCCTTCAACGGAGGCATCCTCGTCGACCGCGACATGCACACCATCGAACAAAAGGCCATCCCCCCAGACCTCGTAGGACCAGTGATCGACCTCATGAAGTCCTTCGACCTCGACGTCTGGCTGTATCGGGGCGCCGACTGGTTCGTCACCGAGCCCAAGGGACCTCACGTCGACCGGGAAGCCTGGACCGTCAAGTTCGACCCCAGCGTCGTCGACGACTACGACCATTTGTCGGACCAGGTCGCCAAGCTCGTCGGCGTGAGCGACGACCACGATGCCATCCAAAAGGCAAGCGAAGAAGCCCACGAACAGTTCGGCGACCACGTCACCGCCGCCGCGTCCCAGCCGTATTACCTCGACGTCACGCACCCCGACGCCAACAAGGGGTTCGTCGCCCGCTATCTCGCCAAGCAGTACGAACTCGACGAAGCAGAGATCGCCACCATCGGCGACATGCCCAACGACGTGCTGATGTTCGCCCACTCCGGCCTGAGCATCGCCATGGGCAATGCGGACCCGCAGGTGAAACGGGCCGCCCGTCGCGTCACCGACACCAACGAAAAGGAGGGATTCGCCAAGGCCGTTGAGCGCTTCGTATTGCCGGCCGCACGGCAGCAGCCGGGCTGACCGAGACCCCGAGGGGCCGGTCAGACCCCCCGGTGGTTCTCGAACCTCGCGTACTGCTTCAAGAACAGCAGGTTCGCCTTCCCCGTCGGCCCGTTCCTGTGCTTCGCCACGTCGATCAACGCATCGTCCGCCCGGTCGATCGGCACTTCGTCGTTGTACTCGGACTCCCGGTAGATGAACATCACCACGTCGGCGTCCTGCTCTAACGAACCCGATTCACGCAGGTCGGACAGTTGCGGCGTCTTGTCGGTACGTGTCTCGAGGTTTCGAGAGAGCTGCGACAGCGCCACCACCGGGACCTCCAGCTCGCGAGCCAGGATCTTCAGGCCACGGCTGATCTCGGCCACCTCGTTCTGGCGGTTCTCCGCCCGCCCTCGACCGGTCATGAGCTGCAGGTAGTCGACCACCACGAGCCCCAGATCACCGGCGGACTTCTTCAAACGACGAGCACGGGCCCGGATGTCCATCACCGTGACGGCCGGGTTGTCGTCGATGAAGATCGGCGCGTTCGACAACCGGGTCACCGCCGTCCCGATCTTGGCCCAGTCCTGGGCACGGATCCGGCCGTTCTGCAGGTGCTGCCCGTTCACCTCGGCCTCGGATGCCAGTAGCCGCTGCGTCAGTTCGAGGTGGCCCATCTCCAGGGAGAACAACAAGGCCGGCCGCTGCACGACCATCCCCACGTGCGCCAAGATCCCCAACGCAAAGGACGTCTTGCCCATCCCGGGACGGGCCCCGACAATGTTCAAAGTCGACGGCTGCAGGCCCAGCAACAAACGATCCAGGTCGTGGTACCCCGTTGGGACCCCGGTGATCTCCGAGCCCCGCTGCCCCAGTTCCTCAATACGGTCCAGACCCTGCAGCAGCAGATCGTGCAGGTGGTGCATGGAGTCGGCGCCGCGCCGCTCGGCCACGTCGAAGACCATCTGCTCCGCAGAGTCCACCGCCGCCTTGACGTCCTCGGGCACCGAGTAGCCGATGTCAGCGATCTCCCCGGCCACGCCGATCAGCTTCCGCAGCAGCGAGTGCTCTTCGACGATCTCGGCGTAGTGCCGCGCGTTGGCGATTGACGGCGTGTTCGCCTGCAACGAAATGAAGATGGACGGGTCGCCCACCTGCTCCAGGACACCCGAGCGCTTGAGCTCGTCGGTCACGGTGACGGCGTCGATCGCCTCGCCCCGCTCCAACAGCGCGATTATCGCCCCGAAGATGTGCCCGTGCGCCGGCTTGTAGAAGTCGCCCGCGGCGCACCGCTCGATCCCCGCAACTGCCGCGTCGTTGGAGAGCAGCATCGCCCCGAGCAGGGACTCCTCGGCCTCGATGTCGTGCGGCGGCACCCGCGCCCCTGCAGCGGGAGCGGCGCGCAACGCTGAGGGGCGGAAATCGTCGAAGGCTTGAACCACGGCTTCCCTACTCTGACCGTCCTGCGCTGGGGACAGTAAGTCCCGAATTCGTGTGGATAAGCCGTGAACGAACGGTCGAGAACTGTGGAACGCCGGGTCGCGCGATAGTCCGCGTTAGCTGCACCGCAGCATGATGCCTTGAGGTCGCTACAGGGGGTGTGGATATCCCCCGCCGCCGGGCCTTTAGTCCCTACTTGGCGGCGGTGACCTCTACCGTGACGATGGTCGACACGTCGCGGAACAGCTCCACCGTCACCTCGAAGGTGCCGGTCTCCTTGATGTGGTCGGGCAGAACCACGTGCTTGCGGTCCACCTCGACCCCCTTGGCCGATTTGATCGCGTCGACGACGTCCGCCGGCCCGATCGAGCCGAAGAGCCGGCCGCCCGACGCAGCCCGGGCGCTGATCGGGATCACTGCGCCCGCCAGCAGGCTGGCCTGCGCCTCCGCGGCGCTGCGGTCCTGGGCCTCGCGCAGGTCACGGCCGCGTCGCATCTGCTCGGCCTGCCCATCGATCCCCTCGCCGGCCACGATGGCCCGACCCTCGGGCAACAGGAAATTGCGGGCGAAGCCACCCGCCACCTTCACGATGTCGCCGCGCCGCCCGACGCCGGCGACGTCGTCTCGCAAGAGGACCTTCATGCGTCGTCACCTCCGCCAACAACGGCCTCGGCCTCGGTCTCAGTCTTGGCCTCGACCTCGGCCGCAGCGGCGTCCTCGACCATCTCCTCGACAAGCGCCTCGACCTCGGCCCGCTCCGCCAACTCGGTCTCGGGGTCACCCAGGTTGTCCGTCTCGTCGGTCACCTCGACCGACACGGACACGGGCGGGGGTGGCGGCGTGTCGCTCAACGGCCGGTCCCGGTCGCCCCGTCGGCCACCCGGGCGCTCGGTGACGGTGCGCTGGGTGTAGGGCAACAGCACCAACTCGCGTGCTGTCTTGATGGCCTGGGCCAGCGCCCGCTGGTGTTGTGCGCAGTTCCCTGTCACCCGCCGCGACCGGATCTTGCCCCGGTCGCTCCTGTACTTGCGGAGCATCGGGACGTCCTTGTAGTCGACCCAGGCCACCTTGTCCCGGCACAGGGCACAGGGCTTCTTCTTGACCCGGCGCCCGAGATCCTTGGGAGCCCGCCGGGCCGACCCGCCACGTTGGTTGTTCCGTGCCATCAGAAGGGCTCCTCGTCGAATCCGTATCCGGCGCCACCGTCGGCCGCGGGCTGCGGCTGCTGTGGCGCACCGCCGCCACCAGCGCCACCGCCGCCGCCACCAGCGCCCCCACCGCCACCGGTTCGGGAGCCCCCACGGCTTCCGTCGCCGGCGCCACGCCGTTCGTTCTTCGTGATCTGGGCGGTCGCCCACCGCAACGAGGGCCCGATCTCGTCAGCGACGACCTCGACCTTCGAACGGCGGTCGCCCTCCTGAGTCTCCCAGCTGCGCTGCTCGAGACGGCCGGCCACCATGACCCGGGCACCCCGCGTGATCGTCTCGCTGACGTTCTCGGCCATCTCCCGCCAGCACACGACGTCGAAGAAGGACGTGGCCTCCTCCCACTCCTGCGTCTGCCGGTTCTGCCACCGTCGGTTCACAGCCAACCCGAACGTCACGTTCGCCTGACCGGTGTTGGTGAAGCGCAGCTCGGGGTCACGGGTCACGTTGCCCACGAGCGTCACGCTGTTGTCACTCGCCATCTCTGCTCCTCTTGTCTGTCAGCTCGTCAGCTCGCCGCCGCGGCGGACTCGCCACCGGCCGCACCTGCACCCGACTTGTCCGGCATGCGCACCACCTTGTGGCGAACCACCACGTCGGCCAGGCCGAGCATGCGGTCCAGTGCGGCCACGGTCTCGGGCTCGCCGGTGAATTCGACCACGACGTAGTAACCCTCGCGCTTGTGATTGACCTCGTAGGCGAAGGAGCGCTTCCCCCAGCGGTCGATCGCGCCGGGGTTCCCCCCGTTCGTGCGGATCACCTCGAGGGCGCGGTCGAGCTCGCCCTGAATCACCGTGGGTTCCGTGGTGGCCTCGAAGATGGCCATGACTTCGTAAGGCCGCATATGCGGCGTACCTCCCTCTGGACCGGGTGTCCCGGGCCCCTGGCGGTCAGGAGCAGGGTGTGTTGTGGCGCATCATGCTAGCCGAGCCGCCCTCCGGTCCCGCCCGCAGGGCCAGGCCGTCCGTCAGGACGTCAGGGCGTCGCCCAGCTCCGCCGACCCGTGATACGTCTCCGCGTCCCCCGGGAAGCTCCCGCTCCGCACGTCGTCAGCGAACGCCGCCACCGCCTCGGTCGCCAGCCGCCCCAAGGACGCGTATTGACGAACGAACTTCGGCACCGGCCGCTCCGGGTCCCCGAGCCCCAGCAGGTCGTGAAAGACCAGGACCTGCCCGTCACACGACGGGCCCGCCCCGATTCCGATCGTCGGTACGTCCAGCGCCTCGGTCGCCGCCGCCCCCACGACGTCGGGCACCCCCTCCAGGACGAAGCCGAAGCACCCGGCAGCCTCCAGCGCCTTCGCCGCGTCCAGCAAGGCCGTCGCCGCGTCGACCGACTTGCCCTGCACCCGGTAGCCCATCGCCAGCACGGACTGCGGCGTCAAACCCAAGTGGCCCATCACCGGGATCTCGGCCCGGATGATCGCCTCTACGACACCCAGTCGGGCGCGCCCGCCCTCGAGCTTGACCGCCTGCGCCCCGGCCCGCACGAGCGTCGCCGCGTTGCGCACCGCCTCCACCTCCGACACGTGGTAGCTCATCCACGGCATGTCGCCGAGTATCAGCGAACGGGGCTTGGCCCGGGCCACGGCCGCCGTGTGGTGCGCCATCACCTCGATGTCGACGTGCAGCGTGTCCTCGTAGCCGAGCACGGTGTTCGCGACCGAGTCCCCGACCAAGATGATGTCGGCCCCCGCCTCGCTCACGATCCGCGCCCCGGGCTCGTCATACGCGGTCACCATCACGATGGGCACGCCGCCGTCCCGCCGCTTGCGGGCCCGCAGGTTCGGGACCGTCGGCTTCGGCAGGTCGCTCATGTCGTCGCCTCCGCCTACTTCTGTTTCGTCGTTTGTTGTGTCCGCCGCGTCCTACCGCCGGACCCTCCGCCGGCGGGGTACTTCCTCATGAGGTGATGCCACGCGCACGCGGGGCAGACCTCGACCTCGTAGCAGAGGACGGGCTCGGGCCGGCGGCACAGCGCCTTGAGCTCGGCGACCGTTCCTGGACAACGCCCTCCGGGAGGAAGCTTGGCCCCGAACACGAAGGTCACCGTCACCAGCCGCCCGTCGTCGCAGATCGGGCAGACCTCCTTGGTCGGCCGTCCGACGTTGCGGGCCGCCCGCAGCAGTTCAGGATGCGCATCGCAGACGTCGATCTTCTGGACCTTCCCCCGCTCCACCTCCCGGACGAGGCCGTTCCGCACGATGCGGTACTCCACCTGGGCCGTGACATCAGGGCTCACTGCCCGGGAGGACGACCTCGGCTCCGAGGTGACTGACACGGCGGCCAGGCTACCGCTCGGACCCGGCGTCGGCGGCCATCGCAGGCACAAATCCGGTCCGCCCTAGGCACGATCGGGGCCATACCGTGACCCTTCCGCGACGGTTTCCTGTACATCGCTATATCGAATCGATATAATGGTCCGCAATGTTGGACATGGCCATTTTGGGCCTGCTCGAAGAACGTGATCTCCACGGGTACGAAATCCGCCGCCAACTCAGGGACCACCTGGGCCTGCTGGCGAACGTCTCGTTCGGATCGATCTACCCCGCCCTGACCCGGCTCGAGAAGTCCGGCGCGGTCGTTGCCACGGACGGCAGTTCGGCGTCAGACCGCCGCACGACGGCTGCGGCGCCACCGACGGGGTCGTTGTCCGGAGAGCTCGCCGTCCTGCGGGCCCGCCGGTCTCCGGGGACCCGCTCGCGGCGGGGAAAGAAGGTGTACCGCATCACCGACGCCGGCCGGCAGCTCTTCGCCGAACTCCTGGCGGACGGCGGCGCGGCCGACGACGCCCGCAGCTTCTCGTTGCGGCTCGCCTTTGCCCGGCACCTGGCGCCGCAGGCGCGGCTGGCCTTGCTAGAGCGGCGGCGGGCGCTGCTCGTGCAGCGGCTCGGCGAGACCGAATCGGGTGCCCGGCCCGATCTGGACCCGTACGCCCGATCCGTCGTCGAGCACACCGCCGGCGGCGTGACCCGGGACATCAACTGGCTCGACTCTCTCATCGCCTCCGAGCGTGCGGCCCTCGCCGACGCACGCGCCGAGCCGGTGGGCTGACCGAAAACCGAAGGACCGAAGGACCGAAGGACCGAAGGAGACATATCGATGCGTACCCCCATCCGCCTCGCGATCGCCGGTGTCGGCAACTGCGCCAGCTCGCTCGTACAGGGCCTCTCGTATTACAAGGACGCGGACCCGACCGAAACGGTGCCGGGGCTGATGCATGTCGACCTCGGCGGCTACCACATCCGTGACGTGGTGCCGGTGCTGGCGTTCGACGTCGACCAGGCCAAGGTCGGGACCGACCTAGGCAAGGCGATCCACGCCGGCCACAACAACACGGTGCGCTTCGCCGAGGTCGGCGAGCTGGGCGTGACGGTGCTGCGGGGCCCGACGTTCGACGGCCTGGGCAAGTACTACAGGGAGATCGTCGACGAGTCCCCGGCCGAGCCGGTCGACGTGGCGGCGGCGCTGCGCGAGGCGAAAGCGGATGTGCTCGTGTCGTACCTACCCGTCGGCTCGGAGCAGGCCCAGCGTCACTACGCGCAGGCCTGTCTCGACGCCGGGGTCGCCTTCGTCAACGCGATCCCCGTGTTCATCGCCTCGGACCCCGAGTGGGCGGCCAAGTTCGCCAACGCGGGGGTGCCGATCGTGGGCGACGACATCAAGTCGCAGGTGGGTTCGACGATCGTCCATCGGATCCTGACCCGTCTGTTCGAGGACCGGGGCCTGGCGCTCGACCACACCTACCAGCTCAACTTCGGCGGCAACATGGACTTCAAGAACATGCTCGAGCGGGAGCGGCTGGAGTCGAAGAAGGTCTCGAAGACCCAGGCGGTGACGAGCCAGATCGAGGACAACGTCCTGGACGCCGACGACGTGCACGTCGGCCCGTCCGACCACGTCCCGTGGCTGAAGGACCGCAAATGGGCCTACATCCGCATGGAGGGCCGGAACTTCGGCGACGTCCCGTTGAACCTGGAGCTCAAGCTCGAGGTGTGGGACTCTCCGAACTCGGCGGGCGTCATTATCGATGCGGTCCGGTGCGCCAAGCTGGCGTTGGACCGGGGCATCGGCGGTCCCCTGCTGGGGCCGTCGGCCTACTTCATGAAGTCGCCGCCCGTGCAGTACCACGACGACGTGGCGCACGCCATGGTCGAGGCGTTCGCCGCCGGCGACGACGTCCCGGAGGGCTGATCGGGACGCAGTCCCGGCCGCTGCCGCTCGCTCAGACCAGGATGCGCTCGTCGGGGGCGCGCACGCCGACGACGGCGAGGGTGCGGCCCATGCCGAGGAAGCACCCGCAGCAGATCGTGAGGTCGGCCAGCTCGTCTTCGGAGTACGCCGCGTGCAGCCGCGCCCAGAGGTCGTCGTCCATCGCGAGGTGGTCGACGGCGAAGCGCTCGGCGAACTCGGCCGCGAGACGCTCACGGTCGCTGAGGCCGGTGGCGCTCCGCCAGTCCGACACGTCGGCGTAGAACGGCTCGGTCGCACCGGCGTCCGTCCCGTCCTTGGCCCTCGTGTCGCGGCACACGGCGCAGTCGTTGATCAGCGCGATCGTCCAGCGGGCGGCCTCGCGCTCACGGATGGAGAGCTGCGAGTTGCCGTAGACGGCCGCCGAGAGCTTGCCCATGCCGGCAGCCATCTCGGGCCGCAGGAGCGCCCAGTCGATGTGCTCGCCGAGCCCGCTGTCCGGTGCCTGAATCCTCGTCATGACGACGACGGTACTGCGCCGGCCGCCCTCAAGCCTCGGCGCGCTCGGCCCACCAGGCCCGCAGCCGCTTGGCCGCCTCCTCCTCGCCGAGCGGACCTTCGTCAATACGAAGGTCCATGAGGAAGTCCCTGGCCTCGCCGACGGCCCGGCCGGGCTCGAGACCCAGGATCTCCATGATCTGGTTGCCGTCGAGGTCGGGACGCATGGCATCGAGCTCCTCTTGCGCCCGGAGCTCGGCGATGCGGGCCTCGAGCTCGTCCATACGACGTGCCAGCGCTCGGGCCTTGGCCGCGTTCCGGGTCGTGCAGTCGCAGCGGGTGAGCTCGTTGAGCGTGTCGAGGTACGGACCCGCGTCGCGGACGTAGCGCCGCACGGCCTTGTCCGTCCAACCGAGCCGGTAGGTGTGAAAGCGCAGGTGCAACTCGACCAGCCGCACGACCGTGTCCACGTCGCTGCTCGGGTACCGGAGAGCCTCCATGCGCACCCTCGTCATACGAGCCCCCACGACCTCGTGGTGGTGGAAGCTCACCCCGCCGTCGGTGATCGCCCGCGTGCGCGGCTTGCCGACGT
The DNA here is from genome assembly GCA_035569675.1 of Acidimicrobiales bacterium. Taxonomy (GTDB): domain Bacteria; phylum Actinomycetota; class Acidimicrobiia; order Acidimicrobiales; family RAAP-2; genus Bog-473. The sequence goes on from DATMMN010000151.1 coordinate 19,644, forward strand.
CGTGGAACAGCGCGGCGAGGCGCAGGAGACGGTTCTTCGAGGTCTTGTCGACCACGGCGAGCGTGTGCGCGAGCACGTCCTTGTGACGGTGGATCGGGTCCTGTTCGAGCGCCATGGCCGGCAGCTCGGGAAGGAACTCGTCGGCCAGTCCGTTGCGCACCACGAACCACAGCGCCCGCGACGGGACGTCGACCATGATGATCTTGTCGAGCTCGTCGCGGATGCGCTCGGCGGACACGATCGACAAGCGGCCGTGCATCCGCCGCACCGCCTCAATGAGTGCGGGGTCCGGCTCGAGCGAGAAGCGCGCCGCGAAGCGGGCGGCCCGCAGCATCCGCAACGGGTCGTCGTCGAACGACACCTCGGGGTCCAGCGGGGTCCGCAACCGGCCGGCGGCGAGGTCGCCGAGGCCGTCGAACGGATCGATCAGCTCCATGTCCGGCAACCGCAGGGCAAGGGCGTTTATCGTGAAGTCACGCCGGGACAGGTCGACCGTGATGTCGTCCCCGAACGTCACCTCGGGCTTGCGCGAGTCCGGGACGTAAACCTCGGCCCGGTGGGTCGTGATCTCGTAGACGCGTGACCCCTTGCGGCACCCGATGGTGCCGAAGCGCGCCCCCTGCGTCCACACGTCGTCGGCCCAACCCCGCACGATGCCCTCGATCTCGTCGGGACGGGCGTCGGTCGTGAGGTCGAAATCCGACCCCTCACGGTCGACCCCGGGGAACAGTGCGTCGCGTACGGATCCCCCCACCAGATACAGCGTTTTGCCTGCCGCGGCGAAGCGACGGGCCAGCTCTTCGGTGGCGTCGAGGTAGGGGCGGAACCGTTCAGGCACGGACGTGGACTGCACCCGCCCACGGTAGTGCGCCCTCTAGCCTCTCCCTGTGTCGATGCGCTGGGGCAGGACCGCCCTCTGCTCGCTCGCCGCGGTTGTTGCCGTCATTCTCGGCACCGCTCCCGCCGCCTCCGGAGGTGCTCCGGAGGCCGTCGCGCGCGCCACCACGGACACTCCCCCACTGACGCTGGTCGCCCAGACCAACTGGGTCACTCCCGACCAGCCCTGGTTCAACGTGACCGTGGGCGTGAGTGCTTCGGAGGGGTCGGCGGCAGGCCTCCGGGTGAGCATGACCTACTACTCACGCCTCGACAGCGCGTCGCAGCTCCAACAAGCGATCGACGGGACGCCCGGCGGCAGCGTGTTGGGCCGCTACCCCGACGTCGCCGTGACCAGCGGCACTGGGAGCCAGGGCCCGGGCCCGGGGTACACCGCGTCCGCATGCGTCACCGTGCTGCGTGACGCGCGCGACACGCCTCCAACGAGCGGCACCGACGTGTGTGCGCCCGGATCGCTGTCCATCGACATGGGCTGCACGCCGCTCAGCGGCACGTGCGGCGACGTCTATCCCGTCGCGATCGCGCTGTACCGGCAGAACTCAACGACGCCGGTCGCGCGACTCACGACGTTCCTCACCTATCAGGAGGCCGGTGCTCCGGGCTCCATCGGACGTGGCGGTCCCCTCAACGTCGGTCTCGTGCTGCCGGACTCCACGACCGCGGACACGAAGACGCTCGCTACGGCGCTCGCGGACCACCCCGCCGTGCCGACGACGCTCGCCATGAACCCTGCCGGTGTCCAGAAGTCCGAGACCGCGGATCCGAAGGCGACGTCCCGGGCGTTGGCGCAACTGGGCTCGTTGGACAGCGAGCTGGTCCTGGCTCAGCCCTACGAGCCGATCGATCTCGCCGCCATGTCGGAGGCGAAGATCCCCAGCGAAATCACGGCGCAGATGACAAGAGGCGACGAGATCCTCCACGCCGCCGGCCTGCGGCCCACCGCCGGTCCCTGGGTCGACACGACATCCTCGTTCGCCCAGGGCGACAGCGCCGACCTCGCCGCGGGACTGCAGGAGGCGGGATCAACACAGCTGGTCATGAGCGAAGGCGACCTCACCAGTGCCGGTCTCAGCAACTACACCTTTGCGCAGCCTTTCAACCTCGACCTAGGTCATGGATCGACGATCACCGCCGTCGCCGCCGACTCTTCGCTCAGCGCGCGCTTCACGGCCGACCCCAACGACCCTGTCCTCAGCGCAGAGCAATTGCTCGCCGGGCTGTTCTTCGTCCACTTCGAGAACGCGTCCCTCGCCCAAGCTCGTGGTGTGGTGATCATGCCGCCGGCCAACTGGCGTGCCTCCACGCCGTTCCTCGAAACGCTGCTCGACGGGTTGAGCCAGAACGATGCGCTGAAGCCCGTGGCCCTCGACCAGTTGTTCGGGGTGCCGGTCGGTGGCAACCGCGAGCCGGCGGTCCGCCACCTGCAGGGCGGGCCGGCGACCCACGGCATCTCGCACACGGCAGCGGTGAAGATCGCCCTCGCCCGGCAACAGCTCTCGTCGTACACGGCGGCGATCAGCGGGCACGTCCCCTCCGAGATCGTCACCCTCTCCGACGCTCTGCTCGCGACGGAGGCACAGGGCCTGAGCGCGAACCGCCGCGCCGCTGTACTCACCTCGTACGAGAAGTCGTTCGCCACCGAGACGGGACGTGTCAGCCTCGCGGGCCAGGAGACGGTCACCTTCACCGCGCGGCAGGCGTCCATCCCGATCACGGTGCTCTCCTCCGCCCCCTACCCGGTCAACGTCGTCGTCACGCTCGCCAGCGACAAGTTCACCTTTCCCAACGGCAATACTCGCCACCTCACCCTCGACCGCCCCACCACGTCGGTACGCGTCACGGCACAGGCCCGCACGTCGGGTGACCGCTTGCCGATCGACGTCACGCTGCACACGCCGAACGGACAGCTCCTGCTCGCCCACACCGTGCTGACCGTCCATTCGACGGCCATCTCGTTCGTGGGCGTGGCACTCACCATCCTCGCCGGCGCCGTGCTCCTTCTGTGGTGGGCGAGGACCTGGCTGAAGGCACGCCGCAAGCGCCTCCGGGCCACCTGACATGCCAGCCGCTCGCCGCGCCCGCGCTCTGCCTTTGCGCACGGCCGCGGTCTATGTCGCCTTCGGCACCGGCGTCTCCCGAGTCACCGGCCTCCTCCGCTTCGTCGCGCTCGCCTGGGCGCTCGGCCAGACGTTCCTCGCCGACTCCTACAACCTGGCCAACACCACCCCGAACATGCTCTACGACGTCGTCCTGGGCGGCGTCCTCTCGGCCACGTTCATCCCCGTCTTCGTCGACCGGCTCTCCAATCGGTCCGAACCAGAGGCCTTCGAGTCCATCTCTGCCGTCGTCTCGGTCTCGGTCGTCGTCCTCTTCACGACCACTGTCGCTGCGCTGATCGCGGCGCCCTACATCATCGACGCCCTGACCTCGCTCGATACCCACGCCACTGCCGCACAGGCGCACCGGGTCGCCCTTGAGCGAGGCGTCGCCACCACTCTGCTTCGGTGGTTCGTCATCCAGATCGCCGCGTACGGGCTCTTCGCACTTGCCGCCGCACTCCTCAACACACGCCGCCGTTTCGTCGCGGTCGCCTGGGCACCGATCGTCAACAACATCGTCTGCATTTCGATCCTGGTCTGGTTCGGCCTCTGGGCCGGCCACGGGGCCTCCCTCGCCAGCGTCGAGCAGCACCACACCCAACTGATCCTTCTCGGCCTCGGGACGTCGCTCGGCGTCGTCCTCCAGGGCGTCGCCCTCGTCCCGAGCCTCCTCCAGGCCGATCTCAGGCGCTTGCGCTGGCGCTGGAACCCCCGCGATCACGCCCTACGCGACGTCGCCCGCCTCGGTGCCTGGACGCTCGGCTTCGTCGTCGCCAACCAGGTCGCGCTGTTTGTCGTGACGGTGCTGGCCGGCTCGGTCGCCGGACCGGACCCCGTCTCCTCGTACACGTACGCGTACGCCTTCTTCCAACTGCCGTACGGCATCATCGCCGTCACTGTCATGTCGGTGGTCGCCCCGGACCTGGCCGAGAAGTGGTCGACAGACCAGACCGAGGCCTTTCTGCATCGCATGAGCGGCGGGCTCCGGGCCGTGCTCGCGCTCGTCATCCCCTCCGCCGTCGGCATGCTCCTCTTGGCCAAACCAGCGGTCGCTCTCCTCCTCGGCATCGGCCACAGTACGCCCGCCGAGACCGCGACCACCGGCGCCGCGCTCGCCATGTTCGCTCTCGGCCTGCCCGGCTTCTGTGCCTACCTCTACTTCGTGCGCGTCCTGCAGTCCATGCAACGGACGAAAGTCGCCTTCTTCCTCTACCTCATCGAGAACGCACTCAACGTCGTCTTGGCCCTCGCGCTCGTCCACCCGCTCGGTGTGCGCGGCCTCGCGCTCTCGCTCTCCATCGCGTACACGGTCGCCGCCCTCCTCGCCCTCGCCGTCTTCCACCAATGGTTCGGGCGCCTGGCGCCCTCCGAGACGTGGGCGCCCCTCGGGCGTGTCGTCATCGCGTCCATCCCCATGGCCCTCGTCGTCCTGCTGGTCTCCAACCTGTCGGGATCGACGAGTACCGCCGGCCTGTTCGTCCGCGTCGTCGGCGCCGTTGTCGCGGGCGGCCTGACTTTCGCCGCGGCCGTGATCTGGCTCGGCCGCCGACACGACGCGGCCCGCCGCCGGCCGCCTCCACCGCCACCGCCGGAGCCGCCACCACGACCGTCGCGACCTCTCGACACACCGCGCATCGTCCCCTATCGCACCTGATCATCCGCGCCGCGACGCCCGTGGGGCCCGGTCGCCACCGTGCCTGCGTGGCAGACTCCCTGCCATGCCCGGCGTCCACATCGTGACCGACAGTGCCTGCGACCTGTCCGACCAGCTCGTGAAGGAGCACGGCGTCATCGTCGTGCCGCTCACCATCCGCTTCGGGAATGAAGAGCTCGAGGACCGCCGCCAACTCACCCCCGCAGAGTTCTGGGAGCGTTGCAGCGGCAAGGGCGACCTGCCCGAGACCTCCGCTCCGTCACCGGGAGCCTTCCAGGCCGCGTACCAGCAGGCCGTCGACGAAGGCGCCGAGGCCGTCCTGTGCCTGACGATCTCGTCCATGGTCTCGGGCACGTACGGCTCGGCGGTGACCGCCGCCGACTCATTCACCGCAGCGCCCGTACGGGTCGTGGACACGTTCTCGCTGACCATGGGCCAGGGCCTGCTCGTCATCGCGGCCGCCGAGGACGCGGCCGCCGGAAAGAGCATCGACGACATCGTCGCGGCGACCGAGGACCGCATCCCCCGAACGCGTATCTACGGTGTGCTCGGCGGGCTCGAGCACCTCCAACGCCTGGGACGCATCGGGAGCGCCCGAGCCCTGCTCGGCTCCGTCCTCAACATCAAGCCGGTCATCCAGCTGAAGGACGGCGAGGTGGCCGAGGAGTCCAAGCAGCGGACGCGGACGAAGGCGATCGCCTACCTCGTAGACAAGGTCAAGGCCGACGCTCCCGTCGAGCGCATCGCCGTCGCAGACGGTGCCTGCAGCGACATCGTCGGGGTCCAGGCCAAGCTCGAGGACGTCGCCACCGAGCACCCCCTCCTCCACGTCGAGCTGGGCCCCGTCGTCGGCACCCACGCCGGGCCGAACACAGTCGGCGTCTGCTACATCATCCCTGCCAGGAGCGCCGGAACCGGCGAGTAACCCCAACCCCGGCGGGTAGTCTCACCCCGTGGCTGAGAACGATATTTCTGACGCGCTGTCCGCCCGTGCCCTCGACACGATCGACTCGGTGGTCGCGACGGTCAACGACAAGGCCGTTCGTCCGGCCGTCGTCGCCGCCCGCGGCATCGTCTTCGGCGTCGTCATCGCCGTGGTCGGCGTGACCGTCGTGATCATGTTCTGCATCGGGTTCATCCGGGTGAGCACCATCCTGGGACACCGGGTCTGGGCCTCGTACATCGTCCTCGGCCTTCTCTTCAGCCTCGTCGGCGCCATCCTGTACTCACGGCGGGGCGTCGCACCCGATGACTGAGCGCACCGAGCGCACCGAGCGCACGGGGCGTCCCGAACGCCGCAAGGTCGTCGTCATCGGCAGCGGGCCGGCCGGCCTCACCGCCGCCCTGTACTCCGCCCGCGCGCAGCTCGAACCACTCGTCTACGAGGGCGAGCCGTCGTCGACCAGCGACCAGCCGGGCGGGCAACTGATGCTCACGACCGACGTCGAGAACTACCCCGGGTTCGTCGACGGGATCATGGGGCCCGAGTTGATGGGCGTCATGCGGGCTCAGGCGCAGCGCTTCGATGCTGAGATCCGCACCCAAAGAGTCAGCCGCATCGACGTCTCTCCCTGGCCCTTCCACGTCTTCGTCGGCGATCCCGACGCCGACGAGCCGACGGCGCTGGCCGACACCCTCATCATCGCGACGGGCGCCCGCTCCCTCATGCTCGGCGTCCCCAACGAGGAGCGCCTGCTCGGCTACGGCGTCTCGACGTGCGCCACCTGTGACGGCTTCTTCTTCCGGGACCAGCACATCGCCGTCGTCGGCGGTGGCGACTCGGCCATGGAGGAGGCGCTCTTCCTCGCCAGATTCGGCTCGAAGGTCACCGTCATCCACCGCCGTGACGAGCTCAGGGCGTCGAAAATCATGCAGGACCGCGCCCGGGAGAACCCGAAGATCGAGTTCAAGTGGAACAGCACGGTCACCGACGTCTGCGGCGACACCAAGGTGAGCGGCCTGCGCCTCCAGGACACGGTCACCGGCGAGGAGTCCGAGCTCGATGCCACCGGCCTCTTTGTGGCCATCGGGCACGAGCCCAACAGTTCCCTGCTCAAGGGCCAGATCGAGCTCGAGGACAACGGCTACGTCAAGACGTTCGACGGCACGACCCGCACCAGCGTGGACGGGGTGTTCGCCTGCGGCGACGTCCAGGACCACTACTACCGCCAGGCCGTCACCTCAGCCGGGTCGGGCTGCATGGCCGCCATCGACGCCGAGCGCTGGCTCGAGATGGCGAAGGGCGAATAGCCGCCATCGCGACAGCCACAAACCCCGCCGGGAACAGAACCGTTCACCCCAGCGTTGGACAGCCTGACAAGGAGATGGAATGAGCGAGAAGATTGAGACCCTCACCGACGCTACCTTTGACGAGAATGTCAAAGGGTCTGACGTCCCCGTTCTGGTGGACTTCTGGGCCGAATGGTGCGGCCCGTGCAAGATGATCACTCCGGTTCTCGAGGAGATAGCCGAGGAGCAGGCGGGCAAGGTCCGGATCGCGAAGCTCAACATCGACGACAACCTGGACGTGACGCGCCGCTTCGACGTGATGAGCATCCCGACGCTGATCCTGTTCAAGGACGGCGAGCCGGCGGCCCGACTGATCGGGGCCAAGCCCAAGGCGGCCCTGCTCGAGGAGATCTCGGCGTACCTGTAGGCCTGCCCCTGGCGATCGGTGACCGCGGCGCGGCGGTCTCCGACGTCCAAGAGCGCCTGAGCGCCATCCTCCCGGGCGCGCCCATCGACCCCGACGGCATCTTCGGCCCGGCGACCCGCGCCTCGGTGCAGGCGTTTCAGCGCCTCCGCGGCCTGCGCGTCGACGGCGTCTGCGGCGCGCAGACTTGGAACACCCTGGTCGAGGCCGGTTTTCGGCTCGGCGACCGCTTCTTGTACCGCCGGACTCCCATGCTGCGGGGTGACGACGTGGCGGAACTCCAACAGCGCCTGTGCACCCTCGGGTTCGACACGGGCCGCATCGACGGCATCTTCGGCGACGCCACGGTTCGGGCCCTCGGCGAGTTCCAGCGCAACGCCGGGGTACCGGTCGACGCGATCGTGGGCGCGGCCACCCTCAGGGAGCTCCTTCGCCTCGAGAGCCGCCAGAGCGACCAGGCGTTGGTCTCGCTCGTCCGTGAGCGCGCCGTCCTGCGCGACTCGCCGTCCACCCTGCGCGGTCGCCACGTGGCCGTGGGCGAGAGCGGCGGGCTCGGCAGCGTCACGGGTGCGCTGCGGCGGCGGCTTACCCTGGGCGGCACACGCGTGAGCGAGTTCCACCACCCCGACGCGTCCATCCAGGCCAAAGAGGCCAACGAGCTGGGCGCCGACGTGTTCGTCGCCCTCCGCCTCAATCCCTCGACCTCCTCGTGCCGGACCGCGTTTTGGTCCGGGACGCACGACGAGTCTCCCGGTGGCCGTCGCCTCGCCGAGCTGGTCCAGAGCATGGTCCCCCAGGCCCTCGAAGTTGAGGACGCCGGTGTCCAGGGCATGTCGGTCCCCCTCCTGCGCGAAACCCGGATGCCGGCCGTGGTCGTCGAGATCGGACCGGCGAGCACCGTTGTGGAACAGGCGCCTGCCCTGGCCAACGCCCTCTCGGTCGCTCTCGGCCACTGGGCCGACGCTTCCTGGGACTGATCCCAAGCGAGGAATTACTGGTAATCACCAGGTCGGTGACACCCCAGTTCAACGATCACGCGCCCTAAGCGACGGTTCTGTGATCAACGCTTCCTGCGTGTGACCTAGGTGACAATCCACAACATCATGCACAGGTTGTGGATGAAGCTGAAGGGACCCTTGACAGTTGCGCGAACTACGCGACGCCTCCGTCACCAACCATGGCGCGATAGATGCGCTCGAGGTCCTCGAGGGTGGCGAACTCCACCACCAGGCGCCCCCGCCGGTTCTGTATGTCCACCTTGACGCGGGTGTTGAGGTAGGTCGACAAGAGGTCTTCGAGCTCGAGCACGCCGGGTTCGGGGAGCTTCTTCAGGGACGGGCGCCGGCCTCCACCATCGGTAGTACTTGAGGTACCACCCTTCTTCTCCGCCACTTCGGCCGCCGGCTCCTCCGGAGCGGGTGGCACGACACGCAGGTCCACGCCGCCGCTGCGCACGAGGTCCTCGACGGCCCGGACCGTCAAGCCCTCATCGACGATCCGCTCGACGAGCTTCTCCTGGAGGGCCCGGTCGGGCGTGCCAAGGAGCGCGCGGGCATGGCCCGCCGAAATGGTCCGTTCCGCCAGCGCCCGCTGCGCGCCGGCCGGCAGCTGCAAGAGGCGGAGGGTGTTGGTAACGGTCGCGCGCCCCTTGCCCATGCGAGACGCCACCTGTTCGTGGGTGAGGCCGAACTCGTCGATCAGCTGCTGGTACGCAGCGGCCTCCTCGAGCGCGTTGAGATCGACCCGGTGCAGGTTCTCGACCAGCGCCTGTTCCAGGCTCGCGACGTCGTCGGCCCGCTGGACGAGGACCGGGATCGTCTGGAGCCCGGCCCGGCGGGCCGCTCGCCAACGCCGCTCCCCCGCGATCAGCTCGTAGCTCTCACCCTCGTCCTGGAGCTCGCGCACCAGGACCGGCTGCAGCAGGCCAACGGCCTTGATGGACGCGGCCAGCGAGGCCATGGACTCCTCGTCGAAGTTACTGCGGGGCTGAAATGAGTTGGGACGGATGTGGGAGATCGGCACGACTCGAAGGATCGAGTCGGACTCCCCGACCGCTTCACTTGGAATGAGGGCGCTCAGCCCCTTACCGAGTCCGCTGCGGCGCGCCATTGCTCACCTCCTTAGCCAGCTCGCGGTACGCCACGGCGCCTCGCGATGCAGGATCGAAAACCGTGATGGGCTGCCCGAACGACGGGGCCTCCGACAGGCGTACCGTCCGGGGGATCACAACCCGGCAGACGCGCTCCGAGAAATGCTCCCTCACCTCATTGGCCACGTCCACCGAGAGACGGGTCCGAGCGTCGTACATGGTGAGCACAATGGTGGTGACTTCGAGCGTCTCGTTCAGGTTGGTCGAGACCAGGTTTACGTTGCGCAGGAGCTGGCTCAGGCCTTCCAGGGCGTAGTACTCGCACTGGATCGGCACCAGCACCTCGTGGGCCGCCGCGAGACCGTTGACGGTGATGAGTCCCAACGAGGGGGGGCAGTCGATCAGCACGAAGTCGAAGTCGTCGACGATGCTCTCGATGGCACGGCGGAGCTTCAGCTCCCGACTGAAGGCCGGGACGAGCTCGATCTCCACGCCGGCCAGGTCGATAGTGGCGGGAGCAACGAAGAGGTTCTTGACGCTGGTGGGCTCGATGCAGTCCTCGAGGGGTTGATCCCGCATGATCACGTCGTACATCGAGAGCTCGAAATTGCGTGCCTCCACACCGAGCCCGGTGGTGGCGTTCCCCTGCGGATCCAGATCGACGACCAGGACCCGATAATCCTGTTCGGCCAGGGCCGCTCCGAGGTTCACCGTGGTCGTGGTCTTGCCGACGCCGCCCTTCTGATTGGCGATTGCGATGACCCGAGGCAGCTCGCGGGCTGTCGGCTTCGACCCGTTGAGCAGCTCAGTGGCGTCGTCGCGAATGGATGGGGCCCGCATGCCCGGTTCACTTTCCCGAGCCGGAGCGGGCGCCTTCACTGGCTTTTGTGCCTTCTGCTTCTTCGCCATCTCCGCCTTTGGTTCGGGCGCCTCGACCGGGTCGGGCGCCGAAACCACATCCTCGGTCACTAACTCTGCGTGGGCCGTCTCTGGCCCGGACTCGGCTTCCTGGACCGCTTCCACGACCACCGGCACCGGCACTGCAGGCTCTTCTGGCATAGGAGGGGACACGGTAGCGGGGGAGGGCGGAGCGGGTTTCGACGGCGTGTCTGCCTGGTCTGAAGGCGCCTTTTCCACCCGTGGCTGTGGCGCCGGGGGTGTGCCGTTGGCTCCCGGTTCGGGGTCGGTAGTCAGCCTCCTGACCGGATCGGTGGATGTTGGCCGGTCCGTGGAGGCAGGGCCGTGTCGCTGGCCGGTCGGGGGTGGTGTCGGTGTCTTGTCCCTGCGCCGGATGCGCATCAGGCGGGGAATCCGAGTCGCCACGGCACGACGCCTATCCTGGCGTCCCCGGGGCAGCGGGTCAAGACTTCAGCCTTGGTTTCACGTGAAACTTCACCCGGAACAATGCGGGGGCGTGGAGCCTCCGGTTCCACGTGAAACATTCCCGAAGTCGAGCAGGATACCGGGCTGATGGTCCGATCGCCGGCCTGCGCCAGAGGCCGGAGGGTGGAGCAGGAAGGCCCCAGGGGCTCAGAAGAGGGGCCGCTTGGTCGGAACCCCGTCTCGGCGAGGAAACCGATCGGGGCAGGGATCGGCCTGGCGAAGCGTCTGGTAGTCGAAGTCCTCGTGCACCAGAAGATCAGGCACCAATCCGAGCTGGCGTAGGGGCTCCGCCGGCCAGCGGACGGGTCCGGGGGATTCCGGGGTGGAGCCTGCCGGGTCGTCGGGGGTGTCGCCGGGTGGCTCGGAGACCACCAGCCAGCCGCCGGATTTGAGCAGGGGAGCGGCGCACTCGGCCACCACGGCGGGCCGGCCGAAGGAACGGGCCAGAACCCCGTCGAAGTGGCCTCGGATGCTCGGGTCCCGCCCTGCCCCCTCGGCCCGCTGGTGGAGGACCGAGACCCGGTCCCCGAAACCGAGGCGCCGGACGGCGTCGCTCAGGAAGGCCGTTCGGCGGCCCTGGGAATCGAGGAGGACGAGGGTGGCCTCCGGCCAGCGGGTGGCGACGACGAGGCCGGGGATCCCGCCCCCCGAGCCGAGGTCCAGCAGGACCGGCGGGGTGACGCCGTCAGGCCAAAGGCGGCGGCAAACGGTGACGAAACCCTCGGCGTGGCGCAGGTGGGCGTCGACGGGGCCGGGACCGAGGAAGCCGGCGGCTCGGGCCTCCTCGAGGATCTGGCGGAGCAGCGGAGGCGGAGCCGGAGGAGGAGGGGGCTGGGGGGCCTGTGGCGGCTTGGGGAGGGGAGAGGCGGAGGGGTCGGTGCCGGGCACCGATGGGTCAGGACGCCGGGGCGATGACGACGTGGCGATTGGGGTCCTCGCCCTCGGAGCGGGTGACGACGCCGTCCATCTCGTTGATGGCGTCATGGACCGCCTTGCGGTCGGCCGGGCTCATCGCCTCGAGCGCCTTCTCCTGGCCCGAGGAGATGACCTCCTCGGCGATCTGGACGCTGAAGCGCTTGAGGGCGGCCGAGCGGCGCTCCCGGTAGCCGGCGACGTCGACGAGGATGCGGTCGGTGCGAGAGGGGCACTGGCGCTGGACGACGGCCCGGGTGAGGTCCTGGATGGCGGCGAGGGTGGAGCCTCGGGGGCCCACGAGCATGCCGAGGTCCTCGCCGTTGGCCGCGATCTCGACGGTCTCTTCGTCGAGGAGGCGGCTCTCGACCGTGGCCTCCACCCCGTATTCGGCGAGTAGACCGGCCAGGAACGTGCGTCCGATCTCGCCCTGTTCCTCGAGCGTCATTCCCTCGGCCATGTCCACTGTCTCCTTACCTTCGGTGCTCCGCGGAGCCTTCGCGTGAGCCGGCTCCCGGGTGGAACCGTTCTGCGAACTTTCACGTATCTCGGCGCCCCCAGCGGCCGAGCCGACCGTGGTGGACTTCGAACGGTTGCGGCGGCGGCGGGCCGAGCGGCTGGTGCCGGTGCCCTGTCCGCCGCCGGCGTCCGGTGAGCCCGAGCCTTCGCCGCGGCCCGACGAGCCGTTGGCGCTCCCTGACGCCGCTGCCTTCTGCGCATCGGCATTGCCGTTGCCGCCGGCCGATGACCGGCCGCCCGAGGACCTCGAGCTCGACGAGCCGCTGCGCTGACCGCCGCCGTCCGGGCGGGACCGGCCTCCCCGACGTGAGCGCTCCCGCTTGGGCCGGGCGCCGACCGGGCGGACCCGGGCGCGCACGCGGGCCTCGACCCGCACGCGGCCGAAGAGGCCCATCTTGGGCTCGTTGACGATGATGATCTCAGCGTCCCCGGGACCGACCCCCAGCTGACCGAGCGCCTGCTCGGTCGCCTCGTCGACGGTCTTGCCTGCTACCTCTACCCACTCCACGTCCTAGCGTGCCTTTCTGGCCCGCTTGGATCGCGATCGGTTCTGGGGCTTGGGGGCGGGCGGCTCCTCGGCCGCCGCTCCCTTCCCGTTGGCCGGCCGTTTGCCGGCCCCCGGCTTCCGCCCGTTCGCGTTCGTGCTGGGCCTTCCATTGGTGTCCGCCTTCTTGGGGGGCACCGTTCCCTTGGCCAACGCCGTCCCGTCCGTCGCGGTCGAGGGCTTCGACGCCTTCGACGGCTTGGGCTCCGGCTTGGAGGCCGGCGGTGGCTTGTCCCGTTTGCCCGAGCCGATCTCGCGTTCGACCGCCACGGGCTCCACCATCCCCGTCTTGAACATCACCTCTTGGGTGCCGATCCGCATGGCCGAAGAGACGACCATGTAAATGGTTGCTCCGGCCGGCACTCTTAGGTAAATGAAGCCGAAGATAATTGGGAAGAACTTCTGCATGGTTTGCATCTGCGGATTCGCAGCTGCAGCCCCCGGATTACGGCTATTCATCTGCTTCATTTGGTAATACTGCAAGAACATTGCAGCCGCAATCAGTACCAGGTAGGGGATGACCAATACCGCCTGGCCTGCGCTTCCCGGGCTGGTGTGGCTCGAGAAGGGATAGGACGAAAGATCCATCCCGAACCACCAATGCATCTGGCCCTTATTTACGACCAGGTTGGTGTGCATTTGGGAGCTCGTCGGGATGTACTTCGGGGCTCCACATACGGCTTGAAGGCACTTGGTATAGACGCCTGCGACGTTGGTGTAATAGTGCCCGTGGGTGACCGTGGTCGTGAGCCCGCGGATCAGCGTGTAGAGCACGATCAGGAAGGGCATCTGCAGGAGGCTCGGCAAGCAGGCGCCGAACGGGCTGGTCCCGTTCTCCTTGTAGAGACGCATCATCTCCTGGTTGAGCATCTCGCGGTTCTCTGCGCCCTTGTACTTGGCCTGCAGCTTCTTCATCTCGGGCTGCAGCCGCTGCATCGCGATCATCGACTTGGTGCTCTTCACCGTGACCGGGGTCAGAGCGAGCATGATGATGATCGTCAGGCCCGTGATGGCGAACCCGTAGTTGGGCCAGACGGCGTAGAGGCCGGCGAGGATGAGGCCGAAGAGCTCGAAGACCGGGTGGAAGATCTCGCCGATCAGGTGGAACAGGGCGTTCTCGGCGCCGAGCATCGGGGTCAGCACGGCCGGCCGGTCCCGTGGTGATGGTGCTCAGCGTGGACGGGGATCGGGACCAGGTCCACGCCGTGGGGGCCGAAGGGCCGGCAGCGCAGCAGGCGGCGGGCGGTCAGGGCGAGGCCGTGCCAGAAGCCGTGCACGGTGAAGGCCTCGACGGCGTAGTTCGAACAGCTCGGGTAGAAGCGGCAGGGCGAGACCCGCCCCGAGGCCGCACCCTGGTACGCCCGCAGCAGCGCGACTGCGAGGCGGGCCGGGAGGCTCATCCGGGGCTGGGGCTGGGTGGCCGCGGCGTCGGTCATGGCCGGTCGGCTGCCTCGCCGGCGCGGTGGAGAGCCTCGGCCACGTGGTGGCGGAACCGGGCCGCGCTCAGGTCCGAGGCGCCCGGCTCCAGCCGGAGCAGGAAGGCGCCGCGGGGGAGGGACGGTGCTTGCTCCCGCACCACGGCCCGGGCCCGCCGGCGGAGCCGGTTCCGGACGACGGCGGAGCCGCAACGGCGCCCAATTGCGTATCCGACCTGGGGAAACACGCCGGGGGTGGCCTCGTCGACCGGGGCGAAGACGGCACGCACCGGGCCGCAGGCGCCGCGGGCACGGGCGCGCTGGACCTCCGCGAAGGTGGCGCGGCTGGTGATCCTTCCGACGGTGCGAGGGGGCACGAAGTCCGCCCTCAGACGGTGAGGCGGTGGCGTCCCTTGAGGCGCCGGGACTTCAAGATGGCCCGGCCCGCCCGGGTCGACATCCGCTTGCGGAACCCGTGCGTGCGGGCCCGCTTCCGGGTGTTGGGTTGGTAGGTGCGCTTCACTTCAATCAGCCTTTCGCAACGCCCGGGACGACATCGCAGAACCGGTCCGTCGCAGGGTATGTGCCTCGGCCCTCGGAAGGATCTGGCCGGCGGCGGCGAGTACTCCCATGTTAGGCGCGATTTGCCGGTGGCCTCTAGTCGCATCGGGCCTCACGGTGTACGTTCGTCCAATTACCCGCACCGAGGATCGTTCCCGACTTGTGAACCGACGCCGAGGGGGGAGAAGGGGCGTCGGGCAGGAGCGGTGAACCAAGCAGCAGATCTATGGACAAAGTGCACCGGGTCCCTGCGCGAGCAGGTCTCGGAGAGCACCTGGCAACTCTGGCTGTCCCCGATCGAGCCGGTGCAATTCGCCGACGGCGTTTTCGTGCTCGAAGTGCCCAACGGCCTCATCCGCGAGCGCGTCGAGTCGCGCTACCTGCCCATGATCGAGGACACGCTGGCCAACGAGGTGGGTGCGCCGGTGCGCGGCCAGCTCCAGGTGCAGGAGCGGTCCGCAGTGGGGACGGACGGTGTGGGCGCAGCGGCGCTCGCCGAACCCGAGCTGGGCGAGGTGTTCGGGCTGCCCGCGGACCCCAACCCGGTGACGGCCGAGCCCGAGGCTCCGCGCCCGCCGGCGGGCGCCAAAACGGGTCGCGAGGGCGCCGCGGTGCAACTCGACTCGAAGTTCACCTTCGAGACGTTCGTGGCCGCCTCGTCGAACCGCCTGGCCCACGCGGCGGCCCAGGCCGTGGCCGAAACCCCTGGTCGTTCGTACAATCCACTCTTCATCTACGGGGACTCGGGGCTGGGCAAGACCCACCTCCTCCACGCCATCGGCAACTACGTGACCGAGAACTACTCGCGGCGCAAGGTCCTCTACGTCACCACCGAGACGTTCATGAACGACTTCGTCGACTCGCTGCGCACCTCGACCACGCTCGCCTTCAAGCGCCGCTACCGCGACTGCGACGTCCTTCTCATCGACGACGTGCAGTTCATGGAGCGCAAAGAGGGGCTCCAGGAGGAGTTCTTCCACACCTACAACGACCTCAAGGGCGCGTCGAAACAAATGGTGCTCACGTCCGACCGGCCGCCCAAGTCGATCGAGACCCTCGAGGACCGGCTGCGCAGCCGCTTCCTCTCCGGGCTGATCACCGAGATCGACCCGCCCGACCTCGAGACCCGGCTGGCGATCCTGCGCTCCAAATGCCTGAGCGAACACCAAGAAGTCCCCGACGACGTCCTCGAGTTCATCGCCTCGCACGTGAAGAACAACATCCGGGAGCTCGAGGGTGCGCTCATCCGGATCTGCGCCTTCGCCAAGCTGAACAAGCAGCCGATCTCGCTGTCCCAGGCCGAGCACGTGCTCTCCGACCTGGTTCTCGCCGGCGAGCCCCGCCGGATCTCGCCCCAGTTCATCCTCGAGACCACGGCCGCGAGTTACGGGTTCTCGGTCGACGCCATCTGCGGGCCGAGCCGCACCCGGCCCCTGGTGACCGCCCGCCAGGTCGCCATGTACCTGACTCGCCAGCTCACGGACTACAGCTATCCCGCCATCGGCCGGGTCTTCGGCAAGCGGGACCACACGACGGTGATACACGCTGTCGACAAGATCTCCGGGCAGATGCAGGAACGCCGGCAGATCTACGAGCAGGTGACCGAGCTGATCCAGAAGATCCGTGCCGGCTCGGCCTGACGCCGCGCCGGCGACCACGGACATCCCGAACTACACGTCCTCTCTTGTGGTTCGCCAGGGGCAAAGCCTGTGGACGCCGCACGCTGAGCCTGGGGACCGAGGGGGGCGCCGTCCCCACCCGTCCTCAGGCGTGACCCGCGGACCGGGTCGGGCCGTCGGGCGGCCCACACCACCATGGGGACACCGATCCGGGCACCACGCTGGCCGCGCGGGTGGTCATCCACAATCCACACCCCTTACTACCTTTATCTCTCCCATGTACCTTTCCCTCTCGAAATGACAAGCAGGACCCGTCCCCGAAAGGACCGCCGTCCGTGAAGTTCAGATCCGAGCGCGACGTTCTCGTCGACATGCTGGCCACCGCGGGCCGTGCCGTGGGCGGACGCGGCGGCTCCTCCCCGGTCCTGCTCGGCCTTTTGTTGTCGTGCTCCGGGAACACGTTGAGCGTGACCGGCACCGACCTCGACCTCACGATCCTGGTGACGGACGAGGTGATCGGCATCGACGATGGCAGTTGTGTCATTCCGTCCCGCTTGGCGACCGACATCGTGCGGCGGCTCGAGCCCGGTGCCGTGACGATCGAGGACGAGGGTGACCAAGTCACAATTTCCGCGGCTCGTTCCACGTTCCGGCTCCACACGTATCCCGTCGTGGAGTTCCCGCCGGTCGGCAAGACCAACGAGCCGACGACACAGCTCGCGGAGTCGTCATTGAGCGAGGCCGTGCGCCAGGTCGTGCGGGCCGCCTCCCACGACGACGGCCGGCCGCTGCTCACCGGTGTGCTCTTGGCCCACGTGGACGGGTTCATCCGGATGGTGGCGACGGACTCGTACCGCATGGCGATGCGGGACCTCCCCGGCACCGACACGATCCCGGGTGAGGAGGACCTCCTCGTGCCGGCGCGGGCGCTGTCGGAGTTGCAACGCCTGCCCACGGGGACGATCACGGAGGGGAGCGACACCAACCGCGTGGGTGTGGCGGCGAGCAGCAACGAGATCACGTTCTGGCAGGGCAAGGTCCAGATCAGCACGCGCCTGCTCGAGGGCCGGTACCCGGACTACAAGCAACTGATCCCCGACTCGTACCCGAACCGGCTGCACCTCGGGAAGGAAACGTTCTTGGCGGCCTTGCGGCGCGTGCAGCTGCTCGTGCGCGACAACACGACGCCGGTCCGCCTGGCCATGCGCCAGGGTGGCGTCGACCTGAGCGTGCAGAGCCAGGACGTCGGCGACGCGGCCGAGACGATCGACGGCGACTACAGCGGCGAAGACCTCGTCGTCGCTTTCAACCCGTCGTACCTCATCGACGGGGTCGAGGCGGTCATCGGCGACGAGGTGATCGTCGAGTCGGCGGATGCCTCACGGGCCGCCACGGTGCGCGGTGCGGAGGACGAAGTGTTCCGTTATCTGCTGATGCCGGTGCGGGTGTCCTGAGTAGGCCGCGGGTGCGGGCGGGGGCGCGGGCGCGGTGAGCCTCCGGCATCTGGAACTGACCGACTTCAGAACGTTCGGCGCCGCCCAACTGTCACCCGAGCCCGAGGGCACGACGGCGATCACGGGAGACAACGGAACCGGGAAGACCAGCGTGCTCGAGGCGCTGGCCTACCTCGGAACCCGGCGTTCTTTCCGCGGCGCACCACCCGACGCGCTGGTGCGCACCGGGGCGGAGAGCGCCATCGTCCGTGCATCGTTCGAGACACCCGAGCGCAGCATCCTGGTGGAGGCGGAGATACGCCCGGCGGGACGCAGCCGCACGCGCGTCAACCGCAAGGACGTGAGCGGGCGGGCCGCGCTGGCGTCGGCCGCGCCGTGCACGATCTTCTCGCCCGAGGACCTCACGCTGATCAGCGGCGGGCCGCGGGGCCGGCGGGACCTGCTCGACGACACCCTCTCTCTTCTCGACGCCGAAGGGGCGCGCGCGGCGGACGAGACCGAGCGCGTGCTCCGCCAGCGCGCGGCGTTGCTGCGCCAGTCCGGCGGGCGCGTCACGGCGGACGTGACGACGACGCTCGAGGTATGGGACCAGCGGCTGGCGGACGCGGGGAAGGTGCTCGTCGCGGCGCGGGAGCGGCTGGCGGGCGAGCTCGAGATCCTCGTCGCTGCGGCGTACGGCCGCCTGGCCGGGACGGCCCGCCCGTCGACGGTGGAACAGCACTACCAGCGGAGCTGGGACGGCGAGCTGCTCGACGCGCTGGCGGCCTCCCGGAACGACGACCTGCGACGCGGCCTCAACACGGTCGGGCCGCACCGCGACGACCTGATGATCGTGCTCGACGGCCGGGACGCGCGGACCCACGCCTCGCAGGGCGAGCAGCGCTGCCTCGCCCTGGCTCTCCGTCTCGGGATCCACGAGCTCGTGCGGGCGCGGACCCCGGTGGCGCCGACGCTGTTGCTCGACGACGTCTTCTCCGAGCTCGACCCGGCCCGCAGCCGGGCGCTGGTCGCCGAGCTGCCCGCCGGCCAGGCGATTCTCACGACCGCCGCGCCGCTGCCGGAGGGCATCGCGGTGGCCCGCGTCGTGCCGGTCGCAACGCTGGGAACGCCGGGAGCGGTGTGAGCGAGCGGCGGGGCGGGCGGTGGGGCGGCGGCCCGCGGCGCGTCGGCGAGTCGATGCCGCGGCTCCTCAAACGTCTGGGCGTGCCCGCGTCGCCGGCCACGATGGAGGTCGTTTTCGCCCGCTGGGACGAGGTCGTCGAGGGGGACCTGGACGGCCACGTCCGACCGCTGCGCGTCGACGGGCACACCCTCGTCGTCGCCGTCGACCACCCGGCGTGGGCCACGCGGGCGAGGATGCAGTCGGCGCACATCCTGGCGCGCATCCACGACCTCGGGGATACCGCGATCGAGCGTCTGGAGGTGCTGGTCGAGCGGCCGTGAGCGACCGTTCATGAGTGCCGAATTGTCGCCTGCGTCGGGTAGAATGGTGCGTTCGCATCGAAAGGCCGGAGGTGCTCCGTTCGGGGATTCGATTCGCACCGCGAAGACCGTTGTTTTGAAAGGGCGCGCCTGTGGCAGTAAAGGTGGACGACACGCTGGGTGGAGCAAACGCTTCCTATGGCGAGGCCGATATCACCGTCCTCGAGGGGCTCGAGGCGGTGCGCAAGCGTCCCGGCATGTACATCGGCTCGACGGGCCCTACGGGCCTGCACCACCTCGTCTGGGAGGTCGTCGACAACTCGGTGGACGAGGCCATGGCGGGCCGGGCGACCCGGGTCGACGTGACCCTCCTGGCCGACGGCGGCGTCCGGGTGGCCGACGACGGGGCGGGCATCCCGGTCGGGCCGCACCCCAAGTACCCGAAGCAGTCGACGGCCGAGATCGTGCTGACCACGCTGCACGCCGGCGGCAAGTTCGGCGGGAAGGGCTACCAGGTCTCGGGCGGCCTCCACGGCGTCGGCGTCTCGGTGGTCAACGCCCTCTCGTCACGGCTGATCCTCGAGGTGGACCGCGACGGCCAGCACTGGGAGGCCGAGTTCGAGAAGGGCGGCAAGATCAAGCGCAAGGTCACCGCCACCGGTCCGGCGCCCAAGGACCGCAGCACGGGCCAGCCGCGGACCGGCACCACGGTCACGTTCTGGCCCGACGCCGGCATCTTCGACGAGACCGAGTTCCGGGCCCAGACGGTGCTCGAGCGCCTGCAGATCATGGCGTTCCTGAACAGGGGCCTCGAGATCCGGTTCTTCGACGAGCGCACGGACCCCGAGACCAGGACGACCTACAAGTACAACGGTGGGATCGTCGACTTCGTCAAGCACCTCAACGCGTCGAAGGAGGCGCTGTTCCGCAAGGTCGCGTCCTTCGAGCAGGCCGAGGAAGGCCAGGAGGTCGAGATCGCGCTGCAGTGGAACACCGGCTACCACGAGTCGATCCACTCCTTTGCCAACGGCATCTCCACCATCGAGGGCGGCATGCACGTCGAGGGCTTTTCCAAGGCGCTGACCAACGTCGTCAACCGCTACGCCCGGAACCGCAACCTCCTCAAGGAGAAAGAGGAGAACCTCAAGGGCGAGGACATCCGCGAAGGCCTGACGGCGATCATCTCGGTGCGGCTGCGCGACCCGCAGTTCGAGGGCCAGACGAAGGCGAAGCTCGGCAACGTCAGCATTCGCTCGCTGACCGAGCGCACCGTCAACAAGAAGCTGGCCGAGTGGCTCGAGGAGAACCCGCGCGAGGGCAGCCAGATCGTGCAGAAGTCGACGCAGGCGGCGCGGGCACGCCTCGCCGCGCAGGGCGCGCGCGACCTGACGCGGCGCAAGTCGGCGCTCGACGGCGCCGGCCTCCCCGGCAAGCTGGCCGACTGCTCGTCGCGCGACCCGCGCGAGTCCGAGCTCTTCATCGTGGAGGGGAACTCGGCCGGCGGTTCGGCGAAGGACGCGCGCAACCCGGTGACCCAGGCGATCCTGCCGATCCGCGGCAAGATCCTCAACGTCGAGCGCGCGCGCATCGACAAGATGCTGAAGAACGCCGAGATCCAGGCGCTCATCTCGGCCATCGGCGCGGGGTTGGCCGAGGAGTTCGACGTCGAGAAGATCCGCTACCACAAGGTGATCCTGCTGGCCGACGCCGACGTCGACGGCAGCCACATCCGCACGTTGTTGCTCACCTTCTTCTTCCGCCAGATGAAGCCGCTCGTCGAGGGCGGGTTCGTGTACGTGGCGCAGCCGCCGCTGTACTCGACGCTGGTCGGCAAGGAGAAGATCTATCTCAAGGACGACGCGGCGAAGGCGGCGTTCCTGGCCGAGCACCCCGACCACAAGCACGACTTCAACCGGCTCAAGGGCCTGGGCGAGATGGACTTCGCCGAGCTGCGGGACACCACGATGGATCCCGCGAAGCGCTCGCTGCTGCAGGTCAACGTGGAACAGGCTGCGCTGGCCGACGAGGTCTGCTCCATCCTGATGGGTGACGATGTCGAGCTACGCCGCCACTTCATCCAGACGAACGCCAAGGACGTGCGGTTCCTCGACATCTGAGGAGCCGGACCGGAAGTAGGTAGAGATGCCACGACAGTCGACACGCGGGAGAGGCCGCGGCAGCGCGGGAGGCGGAGCGGGCAACGCACCCCCTCCGGCCCCGCCGGGCGGGGACGAGCCGCCGGCAGGCGGTTCCATCGAGCCCATCGAGATCCAAGAGGAGATGGAGCGCTCGTTCCTCGAGTACTCCATGTCGGTCATCGTCGCCCGGGCGCTCCCCGACGTGCGCGACGGGCTCAAGCCGGTGCACCGCCGGATCCTCTACTCCATGTTCGACAACGGGCTGCGCCCCGACCGGCCGCACAACAAGTGCGCCAAGGTCGTCGGCGAGGTCATGGGCGTCTACCACCCCCACGGCGACTCGGCGATCTACGAGGCGCTGGCGCGCATGGTGCAGGAGTTCTCGCTGCGCTACCCCCTCATCGACGGCCACGGGAGCTTCGGCGGGCGGGCCCCCGACGACGGTGCCGCGGCGATGCGCTACACGGAGTGCCGGCTGGCCCCGCTCGCGCTCGAGCTCATGGCGGACATTGACGAAGAGACCGTCGACATGGTCGCCAACTACGACGGGTCAGCGTCCGAGCCGGTCGTCCTGCCCGCGCGGTTCCCCAACCTGCTCGTCAACGGGTCCCAGGGCATCGCCGTCGGCATGGCGACAAACGTCCCGCCCCACAACATGGGCGAGGTGATCGACGCCGCCATCCACGTGCTGCACCACCCCGAGGCGACCCCCGACGAGCTGATGGAGTTCGTGAAGGGCCCCGACTTCCCGACGGGCGCGCTGATCCTCGGCCGCCAGGGCATCCTCGACGCGTACCGGACCGGACGCGGCTCCATAAAGATGCGCGCCGTCGCAGAGATCGAGCAGGGCCGCGTCGGCGACCGCATCGTGGTGACCGAGCTGCCGTACCAGACCTCCGTGGAGGTGATCGAGCAGAAGATCAGTGACCTGGTCAAGGCGGGCGAGCTCGACGGCATCAGCGAGGTGCTCAACGCGTCCGCCAACCAGCAGCCGAAGCTCGTGATCGAGCTGAAGCGCGACGCCAACGCGAACGTCGTCCTCAACAACCTGTTCAAGCAGACGCCGCTGCAGACGAGCTTCGGCGTGAACACGCTGGCGCTGGTCGACGGCGTACCCCGGACGCTCAACCTGGCGCAGGCGCTGTCGCACTACGTCGACCACCAGATAGAGGTCATCCGCCGCCGCTCGGAGTTCCGCCTCGAGAAGGCGCGCAACCGGGCGCACATCGTCGAGGGCCTCCTCAGGGCGATCGACATGCTCGACGCCGTGATCGCAACGATCCGGGGATCGGACGACCGGCCGGCGGCGCGCACCGCGTTGATGGCCGAACCGTTCTCGTTCACCGAGGTGCAGGCGACCCACATCCTCGACATGACGCTCGGTCGCCTGACGCGGCTCGGCCGCACCGAGCTCGAGGAGGAGATGGCGGAGTTGCGGTCCACGATCGCCGAGCTCGAGGCCATCCTCTCCGACGACGCCAAGCTGCGCGGCGTCATCGAGACGGAGATGACGGCGATCCGCGACAAGCACTCCAACCCGCGCCGCAGCGTCATCACCCACGACCCCGGCGAGATGGGGGTGGAGGACCTGATCCACGACGAGGAGATCGTCGTGACCATGACGCGGGCGGGCTACATCAAGTCCGTCGCCGCGGTCGCCTTCCGGACGCAGGGGCGCGGGGGGCGGGGCGTCCAGGGCGCCCGGCTGAAGGAGGAGGACCTGGTCACGCAGGTGGTCCACACCTCCGCGCTGGACTACCTGTTGTTGTTCTCGAACAAGGGCAAGGTCTACCGCCTGCGCGGCCACGAGATCCCGATGAAGGACCGCACGGCGCGGGGGACCGCGGCCGTGAACCTGGTCCCCCTGGCGCCGAACGAGTCGATCACCGCGATCATTGCGACCCCGGAGTTCTCGCCCGACCAGTACCTCGTCTTCGCCACGGCGCAGGGACAGGTGAAGAAGACGGCGATGAGCGAGTACGACAAGTCGCGACGGGAGGGCTTCATCGCCATCAACCTGCGCGACGGCGACGAGTTGGTCCGGGTCGTGAAGACGTCGGGGAGCGACGACCTCTTCGAGGTCACGCGCAACGGCATGACGATCCGCTTCAACGAAGAGGACGTCCGGCCGATGGGCCGCGACGCCGCCGGCGTGCGGGGCATCCGCCTGCGCCAGGGCGACATCGTGGTGTCGTGTGACGTGGCCGACGACGACGAGACGGACATCCTGATCGTCACCGACGCCGGCTACGGGAAGCGGACCAAGCTCGAGCGGTTCAACCGTCAGGCCCGGGGCGGGCAGGGCGTGCGCGGCATCAGGCTCACCAGCGTGCGCGGGACCGTGGTCGGCGCGTTCATGATTGGCCTGGACGAGGAGATCCTGCTGGTCTCCTCGGGGGGCATCGTGATCCGCACGGCGGCCCGGGAGATCGCGTCGCAGGGCCGCGACGCCACCGGTGTCCGGGTCATGAACCTCGAGGACGGTCAGACGGTGGCCGCGGTGACCCGGGTCGCAGCGGAGGAAGAGGGCGTGGACGGCTGACGCCGCCCGGCCTCCTCGACGAAGCGGCTAGCGGCTAGCGGCTAGAAGAAGCCGATCGACGAGAGGGGCCAGACCCGCATCTCGACCTTGCCGACGATGAGGGACTTGGGGATGGGTCCCCAGTAGCGGCTGTCGCACGAGTCCGTCCGGTTGTCACCCATAACGAAGTAGTCGTCCGCCGGCACCTTGTAGGCGTGCTGGAGGCTGTAGAGGGTGCCGCCCGGTCCCGCCCGCGTCACCCCCTGCTCCGATGCCGGGAGCCAGGACTCGTCGAGGGCCCGGCCGTCGACGTACACGTGGCCGCCGGAGAGCGTGAGCGTCTCGCCAGGCAAGCCGACGACGCGCTTGACGAGGTCGTTCACCTCGGGCCCGCCGCAGTTCTCGGCCGGTGGCCGGGAGAAGACGACGATGTCCCCGCGCCCGACGCCGTGCAGGTGGTAGCTCAGCTTGTTGACCAGGATGCGGTCGCCCACTTGGAGGGTCGGCTCCATGGAGCCCGAGGGGATGAAGAAGGTCTGGACGACGAACGTCCGCAGTAGGACGGCGACGAGAACGGCGACGACCACGACGATGATTGCCTCGCGCAACCAGCGCGACGTGCGCGGTGGATCGGGGGCCCCCGCACCGTCGGTGGCGGGGTCGCCGGGGGGCGGAGCGCCACCCGTGGCCCCGAGGATCTCGGCCCGTCCGGCCGGCGGCTCGTCGACGGCGAGCGCCGGGTCGTCGGGTTCGGGCGTCACCGATTGCAGGCTAGACGGAGGGGCGGGCCCCCTGGTTTCAGGCGGCGGCGGGAACGACAGAGGCGGTGTCGCGGCCGGAGCGCAACAGCGTCCCGGGCACCGCGCCGGTCGGAGTACCGTCCCGCACGATTTCGACGCCGTTCACCAGGACCCGCACCACGCCGTGCGAGCCGGCGTAGAGCCTGGGCGTGTCACCCGGCAAGTCGTGCACCAGGCGAGCCGGCTCCGACGCGACAGTCGCGGGATCGAACACGAACAGGTCCGCCGCGTAGCCCTCGCGCACGAGGCCCCGCTCGCGCAGGCCGAACAGCGCCGCGGGCTGGCCCGTCATCATGTGCACGGCGCGCTCGACGGGCACGAGACGCCGGCCCCGAAGGCAATCGGCCAGGAAGGCCGTCGGATAGCTAGAACCGCACATGCGATCGAGATGCGCGCCGGCGTCGGAGCCGCCGACCATGGCGCGCGGGTCGGCCCAGATTTCGGCGCGCATGTCCCACGTCGCGTTGTCGCCGTCGTCGGTATTGGGCCACAGCACGGTGCGCAGATCGTCGGCGATGACGATGTCCAGCAGCGTGTCGAACGGCGCGGTGCCGCGCTCGGCCGCGATGTCCTCGACCGTGCGGAACGCGTAGCCCTCGTTGGCCGGGGCGTACGTGTCACCGATGACGTAGGTGCCCCAGCGC
>DATMMN010000152.1:0-3548 GCA_035569675.1 Acidimicrobiales bacterium
TTCTGTGATCACCCCGAGCAATGGGCCCTCCTGGCCGAGCGGCCCGAACTGGCGACCAAGGCCGTTGAGGAATCGATGCGCTTCCTGGGCGCCGTGCGGGGCACGGTGCGCTTTGCCTCCGAGGACATCGTCTACCGCGACGTGCTGTTCCCGGCCGGCACGTTCGTGTCGACGTCGCTCGCCGGCGCCAACCGCGACCCCGACGCCTTCGACGACCCCGACGTCTTCGACATCACCCGCGACCGTGCGACCGCACAGATGACGTTCGGCGCCGGGATTCACCACTGCATGGGCGCGGCGCTGGCCCGCGCCGAGCTGCAGGAGGCGCTTCCGCTCCTGGCGCGCCGCATGCCCGGGCTGACGCGCAGCGGCGACATCGAGTGGAAGCCCTCGAACTTCGGGATCTGGGGCCCGGCGCGCCTCCCGCTGCGCTTCGAGCCCAGCGTCGAACCGGTCAGCGCCTAGGAATTCTCACCGCAAACGACCTGCGGGGTCCCTCCGGGCGACGGGACGAACCTACCGCCGCTCCCCAACAGCTACTGCCGGCGACCCATGAAAGCGGCGACCTTGTCGGCCGCCGTCGCGCCGGCCCTCGCCTCCTGCTTCGGTCCGAACGGCGCCTCGCCGTCCTCGCCGCGAAACGCGTCGGGCAACATGGGACTCACGAACTCCAGCAACTCAGCCGCCGTCTCGGGGTCGAGATCCGTGGACTGCCCCGTCGCCTTCGCCAGGTCCCAGCCGTGGGTGAACGTGTCGCCGCACGCGATGTACACGAAGGCCGCACCCGGCAGGTCGCCGAAGGGCAGATGCATGACCCGTTCCATCGCGCCGTCGGCGGCGAACGCCTTCACCGCCCGGGTCGACCCGGCGTCGAACACCTCGACGACGTTGTCCGCCCTGAATGCCGGGAACACGTCCGGACCGGGCGGCGTGCCGGTCTCGGCGATGGTGGCGAACCATGTCGTCCCGTTGACGATGTGATCCACCAGCTCCTGGACGGACCAGGACTGGCACGGCGTCTCGGCGCCCTCGAGCTGTTCCGGCGTCACGTTCGCCAGGACGCCCCGGGTCGACGCGAAGCACCTGGCCAGCAGTTCGGCCGACATGCTCAGGACGGAACGGCTGCCGTCGCCTCGCCGACCACCTTGTCCTCGCCGTCCGCGTTGGACAGCGTGACCGCCAGGTCGACGAGCTGCTTGCCGTCCTCCTCGCGCTTCGCCGTCACGACGATCTTCGACGACAACACCTCGTCGGGCCAGGTCTGGCGGGCGAAACGCACCTGGTAGCGAACGAGGTTGCCCACGCCGACGTAGTCGGTCAACGCGGAGCCCAACAAGCCCATGGAGAACATGCCGTGGCCGAAGACGCTCGGCTGGCCGGCCGCCTGCGCCGCCACCTCGTCGTGGTGCATGGGGTTGAAGTCCCCGGAGGCGCCGGCGTACTTCACCAGGTCCGTGCGCGTCAGCGTGTGCGTGACCACCGGTGCCTCGTCCCCGACCTTCACGGCGTCGTAGGACAGCTTCTTCTCACCCATCGCGTCGAACTCCTCCCATCACGACCGTCACGACCGTCACGACCACATCACGACCAGATGTGCAGCCAGTGGTCGATCGACCACGTGTTCCATGCGTGCGTCCCGAGCAACACGACCGAGGCCAGGATCATCATGAAGTTCTGGCCCTGCTCCGCCCAGTCCGAGATCATCAAGATGAAATACGTGATGTTCAACAGGATCCCCGCGAACAGCGCGACCGGCGTCAGAAACCCGAAGATCAGTCCCAGGCCGATTGCCAGCTCCCCGAACACGACGATGTAGGCCATCGCCTTGGGCCGCGGCACCACGATCACGTCGAAGCCCTGCTTCACGAAGCCCCACTTGTGCTTCTCGGCGACCGACTGTCCCCACGAGATGCCCGCACCCCGCTTGAACCAGGCGGCCTTGTCCTTGTGCCGGAAGCTCTCGAACCACCACACGCCCAGACCGATGCGCAGCACCGCCAACCACTCGGCCGCCGTCAGCCACGTCGTCGTATTCACCCCGAGACCGAAATGCACCAATACCCTCCCCGCAGAACCCGGCGCCTACGCGCGGTGGATCAGGTTGAAGCGGGTCGTCACGACCGGCTCACCCGTCTTCTCGTCGGTCCAGTTGGTCTCCTGGACGATGAACGTCATCGTGCGACCCTTCGACTCCTTCTGGTAGGCGTCGACGATCTTGCCATCGCTCACCAGCACGTCGCCGACCTGCACGGGGCGGTGGTAGATGAACTCCTGCTCGCCGTGCAGGATGAGCCCGCCCTTGGCCATCAACGGCCCGACCGCGGCGCCGAGCGGGTTCGCCACCGGCGCGCCGGCCGGCTGGATCTCGTCGAACTTGCCCGCGAATTCCATGGCGAACGGGAACGTCGGCGGCGCCGGAATGGAACTGAAGCCGGCCGCCTTGGCTGCCTCGGGGCTGTGGTAGATCGGGCTTGTGCTGAGCACGGCGTCGGCGAAGTGCTGCACGGGCGCACGCTCGATGACGACCTTGGCCTTCTCGGTCGGCTTGCCGATGACCCCTTTGAGCACTTCTTCGATGGATGTGGCGCTCTCTGCCACCGTCTGCCTCCTGTCCCCCTCCGCCCCTGTTCCGATCCACGTCGTCCCGGCGGGCACCGACCTTCCCGGGCCGATGCAGCGCCAAACCGTAGCGGGGTCGCATCCTCGCCGCCCAATCCGCACAGCCGTCTGACCAAACGGACCCGACCGGGACAACTCAGTCCTGCGCTGGCTACCATCGCCCGTCGTGCCCGACTTCTTCGACGTGGTGCACACGCAGCGGGCGGCCCGCGCGTTCCTGCCCGACGACATCGACGACGAGACGGTCGCGCGGGTTCTGACGGCGGCGACCCACGCACCGAGCGCCGAGAACAGCCAGCCCTTCGTCTTCGTCGTCGTGCGCGACCCCGAGGCGCGGGCCACCATCGGCGAACTCACGGCCCGCCTTTGGAGCGGCGGGGCGCGGGCGTACGAGGAAGAGCGCCTTTCTCCGGCGTTCCTGGCGGACGTCGACCGCGGGGCGATGGGCGGCATCGCGGCCGCCCCCGTGCTCATCGTGGTTTGCGGCGACACCCGCCTCATCTTCGAAGCGGCGCTGCCGTCGTCGGTGTACCCAGCCGTGCAGAACCTTTTGCTGGCTGCGCACGCACTCGGTTTGGGCTCGACCCTGACCACCCTGCCCGTGGTCGGCGGTGGCGATCTCTCGACCCTGCTCGAGCTGCCGCCCGAGGTCGTGCCGCTCGCTGTGGTCCCGCTCGGCCATCTTCCCAAGGCGCTCGGCCCGCCGCGGCGCGAGCCGATCTCGGGGAAGACTCATCTGAACCGCTACGGCAACCCATTCCTGTAACGGCGTCGCCGATCCAAAGCCTGAACCCACTCACCTGACGCCGCCGTCAGGCCCAGGGATAGGGTGAGCCCATGCAGGAACACCGCTACCACGTCGACATCGATGCCACGGTCGACGAGTTGTGGCAGCTGTTTTGGGCCCGCATTCCCCACACCGAGACCGG
>DATMMN010000153.1:0-13303 GCA_035569675.1 Acidimicrobiales bacterium
CTCGTGTTGTGAGTGCCAACATAGCGGGCGCGGCGGGGACAGGCAACCGCCCCCGTGCTGCCGGGCCCGGCGACCGTCCCTATTCGGGAGGCCGCGGCAGCCTTATCGTGTGGCCCGGGCGTCGGTTGGCAAGGCCGAGAACTGGGAAGGGGCACGGAAATGAAGATTCGGTCGGGCGGGGTCGGGCGCGGGTTTGGGCTTGGGTTTGGGCTTGGGCTCGGTCGCCCCGTGGCCTTGGTTTTCGCTTTGCCCGCATTGCTCGTCGGTGCCGTGGCCGTCGTCGTCGTCTCGGACGCTCCGGTGGGGGCGAGCTCGGCCTCGGCCTCGTCCTCCGCCAAGGTCAAGGCCGAAGAGGCCCAGGCCAAGAGCGAACTGCTCGTGAAGTCGGACTTCCCGTCCGGATGGAGTGGCCAGGGCTCGGTGAGCACGGACGACAAGAACGGGGGCGCCCCCAACTTCCCGGGTGGTCAGCAGCTGGTGAGATGCATCGGGATCCCCCAGTCCCTGCTCGCCGTGAGCACACCCGAAGCGGTCAGCCCCACTTTCCAGACCAACGGCGGTGAGGTCAGCGCCCAGGACACGGTGGACATCGCCCCCTCTGTGAAGCTGGCCGCGGAAGCCAACGCCCTGCTCGCCAGCTCCAAAGTGCCGGGCTGCCTCACCACGGCCTTCCAAGGGCCGGCCCGCCAGTCCATCGTGAACTCGGCCGGAAACGGCGTCACGATCGGCAACATCGCGGTGGTAGCGGCCAACCCTGACCAGCTGATTCGTCATGCCACCGGGTTCACGGTGTCGTTCCCGGCCACCAGCCAGGGCGTCACGCTCAATGTCCAGATCGACCTGATCTCGGTCCCGCACGGCAAGACCAACAGCCAGCTCACTCTGACCTCGGTCTCCCATTCCTTCTCGCTGTCGCTGGCGAAGCATCTGGAGACCGTCGCCTACGGGAGGACCTAGCCGGGCTGGATCGGTCCGGGCCGTGAGTTTGGGCGTACGGCCCCGTTCCCCCAGATGGGAGAGCGGCAACGTCGTACCCGTCGGGACACCGACGAGACCCGCTCATGGAGGAAGTAGGAGGGGGCGGCAATGGCCCTGTCAAGGTTGAACCAATGGCAACGCGCCTGCGCGGTCATGGGCATCGTGGTCTTTCTCGTCGCGCTCATGGGCGGGCTGCTCGCTGCCGCCGTGGGCGGAGGCGGGTCGCTGGCGGTGGCGGCCTCGAGCTCGGGCAGGGCGAGCTCGGCGTCGGGTTCGGCGCAGCTGCCCGGGGCGGTGAAAGCGCAGGCCGAGAGTTCGCTCGTCCGTCCCTCCGACCTGCCCGCGGGCTGGGTCGCCGGTGGGGCTGTGGCGACGAGCCGCACGTCGCCGTGGTCGAAGCAGCTGGCCGGCTGTGTCGGCGTGCCTTCGCGTATTGCGAGGATCGAGCCGACCAAGTTCAGCAGCCCCAGCTACGGGAGCGCGGACCACACCGCTGCGGTCGAGGACAGCGTCTCGGTCTACTCCAGCGCGGCACAGGCCCGAGCCGCCTTCCAGGCGATGGCCAACGGCAAGACCCCGAGCTGCATGAACCAGATCGGCGGCCAGGCCCTGCGCGCGAGCGTTCAGAATCAGGCCGGCTCTGGCGCCACGGTCGGCAGCGTGAGCATCGCGGCCTTGGCGCCCGGCTCGTATCTACGGGGGCAGACGGGCTACACCGTGACCATCCCCTTGGCGAGCGGCGGCCGGCAGTTGACCATCATCAGCACGGCGATCCAGTTCGTCCACGGCCGGTTCGTCCACCAGCTGACGTTCAACGGCAACGGGGTCGCGTTCCCGGCGTTGCTCCAGGTGCACCTGAGCCAACTGGCCGAGGCACGGAGCTAGGCGGCACGCCGGTCCGGCGTGGCGCCCGATGTCCCCAGTCGCTCGCGGCTCTATACGGAGAGCGGGTCGTGGTCTCGGCGCGGGTGTATACGCGGGTGGGCTTATGGATTTTCCCGAAATCCATAAGCCGCGTGTTGTTGTCTTTCCGTTCTACAAGTCAGACGTTGTGAAAAACGGACCATTCCATAAGAGGAGCGACGTATACACCCCGGCGCGACCGCGCACCCCTTCCTCATATACGACTGCACGAGAAGTTCGGCGTTCATGATCGCTGGATGGAGCTGATGCATCAATGCAGTGGCCGGCGTCTAGCGTTGCCGGCAAAAGAGCGGCTCATCAGGTCGAAGGTAGCCAGCTTGGCTGAGTACAGGAAGGACCGCGTGATGGGCCAAGGCGGAACGACGAAACGACGCCGATGGGTTGCCTATTGGGTGGCACTGACCGCCTTGGGCCTCACGGCCGGGGCGATCGTTCCGGGCGCTTCGGCCGGAGCGGTGCGCTCCGGGTCGCGCTCGAGTGAGCTGGCTCAGGCGCGCATGGCCCTGCTCGTGCTGTCCGACATGCCGTCGGGGTGGGAGAGCACCAAGGCACCGAACAACCCGAACTCCACGGTCGGCGACACGCAGCTGGCTCACTGCATCGGCGTGGCGGCGTCCCTGATCACCGAGAACCCGCCGTCGGTGAACAGCCCGCAGTTCCAGAACCGGTCGGGCTCGCTCACGGTCAACGACAATGTGACCGTCTTCCCTTCGGCCAAGAACGCACTCGCCGAGCTGGGCACGGCGGCAAACAAGAAGACGCCGGGCTGCTTGACGACCTTGGCGCAGGGGCCGCTCAAGAACCAGCTCTTCGGCAAGCCGCCGAAGGGAGTGACCTATGGGACCCCACTCGTCTCGGCCACCGACCCGATGGCCTTCCCCTTCACCGCGGGGTACTCGATGAGCTGGCCCGCCCTCAGTCACGGCGTCACCGTGAACGTCACCGTGACGCAGCTTTTCGCGGTCAAGGGACGGCTGGGCCAGCAGATCGTCTTCTCCTCCTATGGCCCGCCCTTCCCCATCGCGACCGAGCAGCGCATTGCGACAGCGGCGGTGGAGCGCCTCTGAGCCCGTCCGGAACTGCGGGCGCGGCCCGGGAGCTGCTAGAAGAACGCCTCGTGAGCGTAAGCAAGCGATTGGTGATGACGAGGCCGTGACGACGGACGGACGAGAAGCAGGAACGGACCCGGACCGGTGGTGGCAGGGCGGCGTCTTTTACCAGATCTATCCGCGCTCGTACGCCGACTCCAACGGCGACGGCGTGGGCGACCTGCCCGGGATCATCGGCAAGCTCGATCACCTGGAGCGGCTAGGCGTCGACGGCGTGTGGCTGTCGCCGGTGACGTGTTCGCCGAACCGGGACTGGGGATACGACGTCTCGGACTATCGAGACATCGACCCCGACTACGGGACTCTCGACGACCTGGACACGCTTGTGCGCGAAGCGGGGGTGCGCGGGATCCGGATCTTGATGGACCTGGTGCCGAACCACACGAGCGACCAGCATGCGTGGTTCGTCGACGCGAAGTCGGGACGGGACGCCGCCTTCCGGGACTACTACGTGTGGGCCGACCCCAAACCCGACGGGAGCCTGCCGAACAACTGGGTCAGCATGTTCGGTGGTACGGCGTGGGAGCTCGACGAGGCCAGCGGCCAGTACTACCTCCACAATTTCGAAGCCGCACAGCCCGATCTCGATTGGTGGAACGAAGCGGTGCGGCGCGAGTTCGACGAGATCCTGCGCTTCTGGTGGGACCGCGGTGTGGCCGGCTTCCGCATCGACGTGTGCAACATGATGATCAAGGACAAGGAGCTGCGGGACAACCCGCCGGCGACCGAGGACGACCCGATCGAGCAGCAGTTCATGGGCGTGCGCTACGTCTACAACACCGACCGGCCCGAGGCGCACGACATCTTGAAGCACTGGCGCACGGTGGCGGCGGATTACTCGCCCGAGCGCCTCCTGATCGGTGAGACCAACGTGGACACGATCGA
This sequence comes from Acidimicrobiales bacterium, assembly GCA_035569675.1. Lineage (GTDB taxonomy): Bacteria > Actinomycetota > Acidimicrobiia > Acidimicrobiales > RAAP-2 > Bog-473. The sequence goes on from DATMMN010000153.1 coordinate 3,897, forward strand.
GCGGCTGGTGCAGTTCTACGGCACCGGGAGCGACGAACTCCACGGGGGCTTCAACTTCCAGTTCATGTTCTCGCCCTTCGAGGCGGCGGCGCTGCGCGAGGTGGTGGAAAAGACCGAGGCGCTGCTGCCGGAGGGGGCGTGGCCCACGTGGCACGCCTCGAACCACGACTTTTCGCGCCTTGCCACTCGCTGGGCTGCCGGCGACCCGGGCAAGGCGAAGCTGGCCCTGCTGATGCTCCTCACGTTGCGCGGGACGGCGTTCCTGTACGCCGGTGACGAGATCGGCCTGGTCGACGGCATCGTGCCGCATGAAGAGATGCTTGACCCCGTCGGCATCCGCTTCTACCCCTACGCCGGGCGCGACCCCGAGCGCACCCCGATCCCGTGGCACGGTGGGCCGGGCGGTGGCTTCACGTCGCCGGACGTCAAACCCTGGCTGCCCATGGCCGACCCGGCGGCGAACAACGTGGCCGATCAGTCGGGCGACCCCGCGTCCGTGTTGGAGTTCTGCCGGCGCGTCATCGCGGCACGCCGGACGAGCGACGACCTGGCGACCGGCGCATACCGGTCGCAGTCCTCTCCCGAGAGGACGTGGGCGTTCGAGCGGGGCGAGGGCACAGTCGTGCTGTTGAACATGTCGGACGCTCCCGTTGGTTTCCATGACGTGCGCGGGACGGTTGTCGTCGCGACGGATCGCGCACTGGACGAATCGGTCGTCGAGGGCGCGCTCACGCTCGGGCCGTGGAGCGGGGCGGTCGTCGCGGCGTGAGCAGCAGCAGGGCCGGCCGGCGGGGCCGGGCTGGCGGGGGCGGTTGGGTGACCGGTCTGCTGACCGGTCTGGTCACCGACGGCGAGGACACGACTGGCACCGAGGATGCGCCCCGTGAGGAGCCTTCGATTCCGAGCTCCGCGGAACCCCGCCGGCGCTACGTGCTGTGCACGACCCCGGCCCAAGGCCACACCGCTCCTCTCCTCGCACTGGCGCGCCGGCTGGTCGACGAGGGCCACGACGTGGTCTTCTTCACCACCCGGCACTATCGCGACAAGGTCGCGGCGACCGGCGCCTCGTTCGTCCCTTTCGCCGACGAATACGACGCGCACGACCTCATGGTGGCGAACCCCGAGCGCGAGTCGTCGTCCAAGCGCGGCGTACGAGGGGTGAAGGAAGACCTGCGTCGCATCTTCATCGGCCCGATCCCGGGGCAGTGCCGCGACCTGCGGGCGATCCTCGCCGAGCAGCCGGCCGATGCCATCGTGGTCGACACCATGTTCCTTGGCGCCCTGCCGCTCGCACTCGGCCCGCGCGACGAGCGGCCGGTCCTCGTGTGCGTCGGCGTCATGCCCTACCCCGCGCGCAGCCGCGACACAGCGCCGTTCGGAGTGGCGCTGCAGCCGGGTTCGGGCCCGTTGGCGAGGGCGCGCAACCTCGCCCTGAACTGGATCACGGAACACGGGGCGCTGGCCGACATCCAGCGCTTCGCCCGGCACCGGCTTGCGGAGGCCGGCGTGGAACGACGTGGGCGCTTCCCCGGCTACTTGATCGACGCACCGTCCACGTTGGTCGACGCCTACCTCCAGGCGACGGTGGCGGGTTTCGAGTACCCGCGCTCTGATCTCGCACCCACGGTGCGCTTCGTCGGGCCGATCCTCGCCCCGCCCACGACAGACTTCGAAGAACCACCATGGTGGGGCGAGCTCGGCGGCGGCCGACAGGTCGTCCACGTCACCCAAGGGACGCTGGACAACGCGAACCTGGCCCGGTTGCTGCTGGTGACGATCCGCGCGCTCGCGCAGGACGACGTGCTGGTGGTGGCGACGACGGGTGGGCCGGACCCCGAACCGCTGCGAGCCGGGCTCCCGCCGAACGCGCGCCTCGAGCGTTTCATCCCCCACGATCGGCTGCTCCCGCACGTCGACGTCATGGTGACCAACGGCGGCTACGGCGGCGTCCAGCAGGCGCTGGCGAACGGCGTGCCGTTGGTGGTGGCCGGCGACAGCGAGGACAAGCCCGAGGTCGCGGCGAGGGTGCACTGGTCCGGCACCGGCGTGAACCTGCACACGGGCCGCCCGTCGCCGGCGATGGTCGCCCACGCGGTGCGGCGAGTGCTCGAACGGCGGAGCTACCACCTCCGGGCGCGGGCGCTCCAGGCGCAGATCGCGGCGAGTGACCCGCTCGGCGATATCAGCTCGAGCTTGGCCGGGCTGTGCGCGGCGCAGGACGCGGCGGGAAGGGCGCCGGTCGGCTGAACTCCGCCTCGTGGTAGGCGGAGCGCAGTCCAAGCTCTTTGTTCAGCCGCCCGGTGGCCGGTATGTCGCTTGCTTCTTGGCGGCCTCGTCGATCTCTTCGGGAGTGAGGAGGACCGTGACGGCCGAGTTGACGCCGCCCGATGCTCCGACGATCAGGCCGAGTGCCGCACTGGCGACGTTGTCCGGCAGGTCCGCAATGATGACCGCGTCGCGATCCCCGAAGGCGAAGTAGAAGGACTCGATCGATCCGCCCACCTCTTCGATCAGCGCCTTGGACGCGGCCACCCGGGCCGAGCCGCCTTGCGCCTTGAGCCCCTTCATGCCGTCGAGCGTGTACTTCACTTCAACCAGATATTTCGGCACGAGCGCCTCCTTGTCGTCGCCCCTCCTCGGCCCACCCTACGTACGGCGGCGCCGGCTGTCACGGGCTTGGACCGGAACTAGCGGTTCACCGGCGACATGTCGGCGTAGCGGTCGCCCTGGGCGGGCGCGACGCGGTCGAGGACGGCGAGGTCCTCCTCAGTGAGCTCCACGTCGAGCGCGGCGACGTTCTCCTCGAGGTAGGTACGCCGTTTCGTGCCCGGGATCGGGGCGACGTCGCGGCCGGCGGCGTGGACGAAGGCGAGCGCGATCTGCCCGGGCGTGCAGCCTTTGGCCTGGGCGAGCTGGTCGACCACCTCGACGATGGCGACGTTGGCGGCCAGGTTGTCGCCCTGGAACCGAGGCTGGTACCGGCGGAAGTCCGCCTCGTCGAGGTCGTCGATGGAGCGCAGGGTGCCGGTAAGGAACCCTCGCCCGAGCGGGCTGTAAGGGACGAAGCCGATGCCGAGTTCGCGCAGGGTGGGCAGGATCTCCTTTTCGGGATCGCGCGACCAGACCGAGTACTCCGTCTGCAGCGCCGAGATCGGGTGCACGGCGTGCGCCCGCCGTATGGTGGCGGGCGCCGCCTCGGACAGCCCGAGGAATCGCACCTTGCCCTGCTCTACCAGCTCACCCATGGCGCCGACGGTCTCCTCGATCGGGGTGTCCGGGTCGACACGGTGTTGGTAGTACAGGTCGATGTGGTCGACGCCCAGCCGGGAGAGCGATCCCTCGCAGGCCTGGCGCACATACTCCGGACGGCCGTTGACACCGCGGCGGGTTGGCTCGTCGGGATCGCGCTCGATGCCGAACTTGGTGGCGATGACGGCCTCGTCGCGCCGCCCCGATAGGGCCTTGCCCACCAGCAGCTCGTTCGTGTACGGCCCGTACATGTCCGAGGTGTCGAAGAAGGTAACTCCCAGCTCGAGCGCACGGTGGATGGTGGCGATCGACTCGTTGTCGTCGCGGGGCCCGTAGAAGTCCGACATGCCCATGCAGCCCAGCCCTTGGCGCGACACCACGAGGCCTTCGTTCCCGAGCTCGATCGATTCCATGGGTGGCTCCTCTCCCTGGACCGGGCGATCCGGTCGTTCGAGGCTCACCCTACGTGCGGCGCGGCCTCAGCTCGTCCCCGCTTTGGTGAACAGCCGGATTGCCAAGGCGAACACCCATCAACATCGTGATCGATGCCGTCGGTACGCTCGTGCGCTGAGCGCCCGAGCGCGGTGCTTCCCTACAACACGCGGCCTTGGTCGAGCTTGAACCCGGCGGCACCCAGCTCGTCGAGCCGGAGCGCGTACTCCTCGGAGTCGATGTCGTAGACCCACATGACAAGGGCGTCCTGCCCTGTCACCGGGTAGTAGTTCTTGCGCACGCTCACGGGGGCGAAGCCGAAGCGCCGGTAGAGCGACTGCGCCGCCTTGTTGTTGGCGGCGACCTCGAGGGAGATGTGTTTGACGCCGCCCGCCCGGAGCGTGCACAGCGCGTCCACGATCATGGTGATGGCAACGCCGTTGCGCTGGTAGGCCGGGGCGGTGGCGATGGTCGTCATGTGCGCCTCGTCGTCGACGATGAGGAAGCCGATGTAGCCCGCCATCTCCTCGCCGTCCCAGGCGGCGCGGTAGAGGCGACCCTTGCGCAGGGCCAGTTCCGAGTTGAAGACCTCCGGCGACCAGGGCTCGGGAAATACCGCGCTCTCAATGGGCAGGAGCTTGCGCAGGTCGCGCCGCTTCAACTTCTCGATCCGCATCATCGGGACTCCGGCTCGGTCCCGCCCCGAGCCTGCACGAAGTTGCTCTTCGCGTCCGCCTCACGCATGTACAGAGGAACGACCGATGCGGCGTCGACTGGCGTTTGCCCTTGCTCGAGACGGGCCAGCGCGAGACGGAGCAGGGTCGAGGGCGGCGGGAAGGACAGCCCCGGCGTGACGATTTCAACCCCGGGTGCCGACCCCAAGATCTCACCGTATCGCTGCGCCCCGTCGCCCACGGCGTACACCGGCATCGTGGACCCGGCCAGGCGGCTCAGCGCGGCGGCCACGTCACCTGGCGCCCACAATCCGGACGCGAGGGGTTCCGCCACCGTCTCGCCGTCCTGGTCGAGCTCGCGCACGGCGGCGAAGACCTCCCCGCGCCTGGCGTCGACGCAGGCCAGCACCAGGCCGCGATGTGCAACCTCGGCCGCAGCGGCCGTCAGGACGTCGAGGCTGGTCACGCAGAGCACCCCGATGCCGAGCGCCTGCGCCAGGCCCTTGGCGGCGGCCACCCCGACACGGAGCCCAGTGAATAGCCCGGGGCCGATGTCGACGGCGACGACGCGAAGATCGCCCGGTGCCAGGCCGACCTGGTCGAGCAGGTGTTCGAGCGCGGGCGTCAGCGTCTCGACGTGGCGCCGCCGTCCGGTCAGTGCGAACTCCGCCGCGACGCCTTCGGGCGTGCGCACGGCGATGCCCACCGTCTCGGTCGCCGTCTCGATCGCGACGGCCGCCAGCTCGCCCACGTCGCCCACGGGACTCACGGAGTACGCCGCCCGGCCACCCGCTCGAGCACCCACGCCACCTCGCCGGCCAGCCCCGACCAACGCCCTCGCCCCACCACCGCAACGATCCGTGCCTCAGGGCTCCGTACCGGGTCGAGCGCGACGAGCGTCACTTCGAGCGCGCTCTCGCCCAGGGCGGGCGCGGCCATGTCGCCCCACTCGACCAGCGCGACAGCGTCTTCCTCGACCAGCTCGGCGAGCGCCAGGTCGACGACCTCGGCCACCGACCCCGTGCGGTACACGTCGGCGTGGATGAGCGTGCGCACGGGAGCGTCGGGCCCGCAGCGATAGTGCCGCACCAGCGCGAAGGTCGGGCTGGTCACCGGGCCTGCGACACCGAATGCGCCGGCGAAGCCCTGGGCGAAGACGGTCTTGCCCGCCCCGAGGTCACCTACCAGGAGCACGACGTCTCCGGCACGGCACAGCGCGGCCAGCGCCCCGGCGAGGGCGCGGGTCTCGTCAGGCGACCCCGTCGTCACCTCGACGGGCCAGGGGGCGCCGCCTTCTGCTCCTTCCACCACCCCAGCGTTCATCTCTCTCGTGCACCGATGAGGCGCTTGGCCCGGACGAAGTCCGCCCGCATCTCGGCCAAGGCCTCGCCGCCGGCGCGCAGCGCATAGGCCGGGTGGTACGTCGGCACCAGCTGTGCGCCCTCGCGCTCGAAGACCTGGCCGCGCAGCTCGCGGATGCCACGGGTGCTTTCGAGCAGCAACTTGGTGGCGAAGTTGCCCAGGGTCACGATGACGGCCGGGGCGATGAGCGCGATCTGCTCGGTCAGGTACGGCCGGCAGGCCTCGATTTCGTCGGGCGCGGGGTTGCGGTTGTTGGGCGGACGGCACTTGACCACGTTGGCGATGTAGCACTCCGCCCGGGTGAGCCCGATCTCCTCCGACATGAGTCGGTCGAGCAACTTGCCCGAGCGGCCGACGAAGGGCTCGCCGGCCAGATCCTCTTCGCGACCCGGCCCCTCGCCCACGAACAGGAGGTCGGCCGCGGGATTGCCCACGCCGAAGACGACCTGGGTGCGTCCCGCGGCCAGCGGGCACAGGGTGCAGGTCGACGCAATAACGCGCAGCCGCTCGAGCTGGTCGGCGTCAGACACCGCCGGAGCGGTGCAGCAGGACCCGCGGCATGCGCGGCCCGACGCCGCACACCACCTCGTAACTGATCGTCCCGAGCATGCGGGCCCAGTCGTCTGCCGTGATCGTCTCGTCGCCCTGCGTGCCGAGGAGCACCACTTCGTCGCCTGGCCGCACCGACTCGTCGTCGCCGCAGTCGATCACGATCTGATCCATCGTGACCATGCCGGCGAGCGGGCGGCGCTTGCCCCCGATCAGGACCTCGTAGCCCGCGTCGAACAGGGCACGCGGCACGCCGTCGGCGTACCCGATGGGCACCGTGGCCACGAACGCGCGCGCCGGCAGAGGCCGGAGGCGGCCGTAGGACGGGCGCTCCCCCGCTTCGAGCTCACGCACCGCGACGACGCGTGCCTTGAGAGCCATGGCCGGACGCATGACTTCACCTGCGGCCTGCTCTTCGAACGAGCGCTGCACGGCGTCGCCGGGCAGGTAGCCGTACAGGCCGATGCCGCAGCGCACCATGGCGTGGCGCGAGCGCGGGAAGGCGATGCTCCCCGCGGTGTTGGCCGCGTGCACCAGTGGTGCCGAGATGCCCGCCGCGACCAGGTCAGCCACGAGGCGGTCGAAGAGGTCCAGCTGACCCTCGGTATAAAAGCGGTCCTCCTCTTGCTCGCCGTCGGCAACGGGCAAGTGGGTCCACACGCCCTCGAGCTCGAGCCACGGCTCGCGGGCGATCTCCTCGGCCAACGCCACGAAGTCCTCGGGGGTCGTCCCCACGCGGTGCATGCCGGTGTCGACCTTCAGGTGCACCGACGCCCGACGCCCCGCGCTGCGGGCACCCGCGGCGAAGGCGGCAATGGCGTCGCGCGAATACAGCGTCGCTGTCAGGCCGAATTCGATGGCGGTCTCGACAGCCTCGGGTCCGCACTCGCTGAGCAGGAGCACCGGACCCGTGATCCCGTGCTCGCGCAATTCGACGCCCTCGTCCACCAACGCAACCGCCAGCCGCTGCGCGCCGCCGGCAAGTGCGGCGCGGGCGACCGCCGGGCCGCCGTGCCCATAACCGTGGGCCTTGACGACGGCGCACAACTCAGCGGGCGCGGCCAGTCCGGCCAACACCCGCGTGTTGTGGGTGACGGCGGAAAGGTCGATCTCGGCCCACGCCGGTCGCGAGTGGCCTTGAGCCATCGTCACCTCGGTAGAGAGCTCCCCGCCGTCCACGCCACTCAAAGGGTGCACCGTCCGCATCGGGGCGCCTTCAGTCATCGTCGCCTCCCCGGCCTCCCCGGCCCCCCCGAGCTCCAGCTCGAGCGTCCGCCCTACACCCGGACAAGAACCGTGCCACCAGCTCCGGCAGGTCACCGGCCACCAGGCCCTCGACCGGCCCCAGCGACGCCGCCCGGCCGTGCACGTGCGCCGCCAGCGCCGCCGCCACGTGCGCGCCGACACTGCGCGCCAAGAACGCGCCGATGATCCCCGAGAGCACGTCGCCACTGCCGGCGGTCGCCAGCGCCGGACCGCCGGCGTCCGACAGGAGCACGTCGCTCGCCCCGCCGCCGGGCCGGGCCACTGCGGTCAGCGGTCCCTTGAGCAAGACCACCGCGCCCACCGCCTCGGCCAGCCACCGCGCCGCGGCGAGACGGTCCTCCCCCGGTGCCGACCCCACAATCCTGGCGTACTCCCCGTCGTGCGGGGTCAGGACGCTCGGCGCGCTGCGCTTGTCCAAGAGGGTGCGCGCCGACGAGACGTCGCCGAGCGCAGTGAGCGCGTCGGCGTCGATCACGAGCGGCACCGGTGCGTTGGCGACGACGGCACGGATCTCCTCCTGGACGGTCTCGCTGGTTTCGAGGCCCGGGCCCACGACCACTGCCTTGCACTTCGACGCCGCTTCCAAGAACGCGCCCGACCAGCCCTCGGGTGGTAGGTGCATGCGCACGGCCTCGGTCGGCCACGCGGCCACGGGATCTCCCGGGGACCCGAGGCGGATCATGCCTGCGCCCGCGGCCATGGCTCCCCGCGTGCACAAGACGGCCGCTCCCTCCATGCCGGCCGACCCTGCGGCGATGCCCACCGCGTTCGTCCACTTGTTGACGCCCCGCTCGCGCCCCGCCAACAACACGGCGACGTCGGCATCCTCGATGAGCGAAGCCTGCGGGGCACGGAACCCGATCCCGATGTCCGCCACCACGACCGTGCCGCTCTGCGCCGGCCCGGCGCCCTGGAGCAACCCGGGCTTGAGCGCGGCGAAGGTCACTGTGCAGTCCGCGCGCACCGCGTCACCCGAGGCTTCTCCCGTGTCGGCGTCGACACCCGAGGGGATGTCGATCGCCAGGACGAGAGCCCCCGGAGGCACCTTCGGCGCGGCGTACGAACCGCGAAAGCCAGTGCCGTAGGCGCCGTCGATCACCAAGTCACATTCTGCGAGCGCCGCGCCGTCCCCGACCGTCGAAGCATTCAGCACGGTGACGCGCGCCCCGCGCCGCTCCAAGACCCCCGCGGCGACCTTGCCGTCCGCGCCGTTGCTGCCCTTGCCCGCGACAACAACCACCCGGCGCCCGTAGGCGCCTCCGAGCATTCTCAAACCTGCCACGCCCACCGCCGTGCCGGCCCGTTGGACCAGGGTCTCGTGCGAGACCTCGGCCAGCGCGGCCGCGTCGGCGGCCCGCATCTCGTCGCGGGTCAGGACGGCGCGCATGCGGCAGACCCCGCGCCAGCAGCAACGGCGGCCGAAGCCGAGGCCGAGGCAGCTCCGTCCTGCGCCGGACCCGCCTGCTCGGCGACGACGAAGGCGATGGCGACGTCGTCGGTGTGCGTCAACGACAGGTGGAAACGACTTGCTCCGTGCGCCCAGGCCAGCTCGGCCGCCTTGCCGGTCAGGACCACGTAGGGCGCGTTGCGGGTCGCGTCCGTTCCGCCGGTGCGGCACACCTCGACATCGGTCAGCGCGAACGCGCCGATACCCGTGCCGAGCGCCTTCATCACGGCCTCCTTGGCGGCGAAGCGCGCCGCCAGGCTCTGGACCGAGTCGGCCGAGCAGGAGGCGTCGGCGCGCTCGCCCTCGGTGAAGCAGCGCGCCGCGAAGTTCGGCCGGCGGTCGAGCACGCGCCGGAACCGGGTCACGTCCACTGCGTCGACACCCACGCCGACAATGGGGCCCGCGACGGCGCCCGTCACACCGCCGGC
>DATMMN010000154.1:0-11094 GCA_035569675.1 Acidimicrobiales bacterium
CTCCTCGGCATCACCGGATCGGGCAAGAGCGCCACCATTGCCTGGACCATCGAGCGGGTGCAGAAGCCCACGCTCGTGCTCGCCCCCAACAAGTCGCTGGCCGCCCAGCTGGCCAACGAGTTCCGAGAGTTCTTCCCCCACAACCGGGTCGAGTACTTCGTCTCCTACTACGACTACTACCAGCCCGAGGCCTATCTACCTTCGAGCGACACCTACATCGAGAAGGACTCGTCCATCAACGACGAGATCGACCGCCTGCGCCACGCCACGACCGCGTCGCTTCTCATGCGCCGCGACGTCATCGTCGTCGCCTCCGTGTCGTGCATCTACGGCTTGGGCTCGCCGGACGAGTACGCGGACCGCATCCTCGGGTTGGCGGTGGGCGAGCAGGTCGACCAGCGCGAGGTGCTGCGCCGGCTCGTCGACCTCCAGTACGCCCGCAACGACGTCAACCTCGTCCGCGGCACCTTCCGTGCCCGCGGCGACACCGTCGAGATCCACCCCGCCTACGAGGAGGCGGCGCTGCGGGTGGAGATGTTCGGCGACACGATCGAGCGCATCGTGCCCTTCGACGTCATGACCGGGGAGATGGGCGACGAGATGGAGGACGTCGCCGTCTACGCGGCTACGCACTACGTGACCGGCGACGACATCATCCACCGGGCCGTAGGCACCATCGAGGTCGAGCTGCGTGAGCGCCTGCAGGAGTTCGAGCAGCAGGGCAAGTTGCTCGAGGCGCAGCGTCTCCGGGTCCGCACGGAGCACGACCTCGAGATGCTGGCCGAGACCGGCATTTGTTCGGGCATTGAGAACTACAGCCGCCACCTTGACGGCCGCAAGCCCGGTGAGACCCCGTACACGTTGCTCGACTTCTTCCCCAAGGACTGGCTCTGCGTCATCGACGAAAGCCACGTCGCCGTCCCGCAGCTGCACGGGCAGTATGCGGGTGACAAGTCGCGCAAGGACGTGCTGGTCGAGCACGGCTTCCGCCTGCCGTCGGCGCGGGACAACCGGCCGCTGCGCTTCGACGAGTTCGTCGATCGGGTGCACCAGACCGTGTTCGTCTCCGCCACGCCGGGCCCCTACGAGCTCGAGCACTCCGACAACATCGCCGAGCAGGTGATCCGTCCCACCGGTCTGGTCGACCCCGAGGTCACGATCATGCCGACCAAGGGCCAGATCGACGACCTGCTGGCCCGCATCACCAAGACGGTCGGCGCCGGTGGCCGAGTGCTGGTGACGACGCTGACCAAGAAAATGGCGGAGGACCTGACCGACTATCTGTCCGAGGCCGGCGTGCGCGTGCAGTACCTGCACTCCGACATCGACACGATCACGCGGATCGAGATCCTGCGCGAGCTCCGCCTCGGCTCCATCGACGTGCTGGTGGGCATCAACCTCCTGCGCGAGGGCCTCGACTTGCCCGAGGTCGCGCTGGTCGCCATCCTCGACGCCGACAAGGAAGGGTTCCTGCGCTCGGCGTCCTCCCTCATCCAGACCATGGGCCGGGCAGCGCGCAACGTCGATGGGATGGTGGTGCTCTACGCCGACACGATCACCGACTCCATGCGCGAGGCGGTGTCGGTGACCCAGCGCCGGCGCGAGGTGCAGATGGCGTACAACCTCGAGCACGGAATCGACCCGCAGACCATCCGCAAGTCGGTCACGGACATCCTCGAGCGCATCCGCGGGAGCGGCGGCGTCGGGACCGACGGCCGGTCCTCGCGCGCGGGCCGCAGCCGGGCTGAGGTGCGCCGCAACGCGGCGGTGCGCGGCAACCGGCGCGCGCCGGGGGAGCTCCTGATCGAAGGCGACGCTTCGACGCCGGCCGAGGCCGTGGAGCTGATCACCCAGCTCGAGTCGGAGATGAAAGCCGCCGCCGCCGACCTGCGCTACGAAGAGGCCGCGCTGTTGCGCGACGAGATCGCGGAGATCCGCTCCTCCATTCCGGGCTGAGATCGCGTTGCCGGGCTAGAAGGTGGCGCTGCTCGTCGACACGACCGTCATGGTGGCCAGGCCGGACGCGCTCTGACACGTGCTCACCCATTGCGAGTACGGCACGCTGAGGTTCAGTCTCATCGAGGCGTGCGTCGACGCGAACGAACCCTTGGCGACGCCCTTGCCGCCCGTAATCGGGTACGTGATGCTGATCGGCGTGCCGATGTAGTTCAGCTTGCCCCCCGAGAAAGAGAGCGTTGTGGGCGCCAGCGAACCAGTGACCGTCTTGTACGTGACTTTTCCGGTGAGCGACGGGAACGCGTTCTCGAACGCCACGCAGCTGGCCGAGGTGTCCGTGCTCTTCCCGGTCAATGTGGCTTGCGTCACCTTGCTCGCGGCCGAGCCAGTGCAGCCGTGCATCGTCGCGTGGAGGGCCAGCGTCGTTGCCTTTCCGCTGCCGAGTGTCAGCGGGGGACTCGCCGTGATGGTGCCCGACACGAAGCATGCAGTGGTGCCCTTCGCCGTGGTCGCTGCCACGCGGGCACCGGCAAGGCCGGGGGAGAGCGCAACGGCAAGGACGCCCATCGTCAGGGCGGCGGCGGCGACGGCGCTGATGGCCCGTGCGTTCGGAGTGCGGCGCATTTTGCACCTCCTGTGACAGCCTGAAGCGAGATTATCGCAACGGCCATTGCGGAGCCACGGGCGCCGGCCGGCTCAACTCGAGCAGACGAAATCCCAGGCCGAGGCCGCGGTGGGTCCACCCCCTAGAGTCTCCGGCCATGCCGACGACGACCCAACTCCGAGAGGCCATGGCCCGCTACGCGGAAGCCGCCAGCTCGAGAGACGCCGATAAGTACGCCGCCCTCTTCACGCCGGACGCCGTGCAGATCGACCCGTACCCTTCTGGCGTCCACAACGGCCGCAACGAGATCCATGCGTTCATCAAGCAGTCGTTCGACGCCTGTGAATCGATGACCTTCGAGGTCGAGGAGTGCCACCCGGTCGCCGACAAGGCGGGCGTCCGTTTCCACATCACGCTCGGCCTCGAGGGCGGCACGACCATGCACATCCGAGGGGTCGAGATCTTCACGATCACCGACGACGGGCTCATCTCCGCCGTGGAGGCCTACTGGGGAGACGAAGACGTGACACTCGGGGACGTTGCGTCGTAGCTCCTGAAACGGCTTGTACCGGAGCGAGCGAGCCCACTCGTATCTCCCGAGCGCCCAGGACAAACATCCGTTACCATCCGCGACAACTGCTCTGCTGCCGAACGGAGAGAGAGCATTGCCAGCTGGAGGAGACGCGATGCGCACTCGTCATGCAGGTCAGGCCAGCACCCGCGCCATGGGCCCGATCCGGAGTCTCACGGCTTCGATCGCCGGGGTGGTGGTGCTGCTCGCGGGGCTCGGCTTCCTTCTCGTCCCGAGCACACCCGCCGCGGCGGCTCCGCCCGCTCAGGGCTACACCACGACCCCGGCGCCGCTTCCGAATGACCAGAATGCGAATCCGCAGGTGTATACCGCCACGACCTCGTGCCCGGTGTCCAACGGGTGCGTCGTCGTCGGTTGGTATGACGACACCGCCAACCGCCCCTGGGGGTTGATCGAGCAGCAAAACGGGACGACGTGGACCGAAACCCAGGCTCCCCAACCCAACAACGCTGGGAGCGGCGTCGACCAAGGCTTGTGGCTGGGCTCCTCGCAGTGCGGGGTGTTGCTCTTCGACGAGTTGTGTCACGCGGTCTCGTGCCCGACAGCCACGACGTGTTACGCGGTCGGTCAGTACCTCGACACTGCGGGCCATTCCGAACCGGTGATCGAGACGCTGTCGAACGGCACGTGGTCGTCCAACGAAGGTCCACTGCCGACCAGCCCGCCACCGGCGACGGACGCCGGTCCAAATTTCCCGGACGCCTTCCTCATGTCGGTGTCGTGCGCTTCGGCCACCTCATGCGTTGCCGTCGGCCAATACGAAGACACGTCTGGGAACATCCAGGGCCTGATCGCGACCCTTACGGGTTCCACCTGGAGCGCACAGGCGGCGCCGTTCCCCTCTGGCCAGAGCCCATCCCTGGACCAGTCGATACTCGAAGGCGTCTCTTGCCCGACGGTGACGTTTTGTGCCGCGTCGGGGTTCTTCGTCGACACGTCGAGCCAATCGAACGGGTGGTTGGTGACCCTGGCGAACGGAACCTGGACCGGCGTCCGGGCTCCTGAACCGTCCGACGCCGGCGGCGACCCCGGGGGACATCAGTTAGCCCTACTGCCTCAGGTGAGCTGCCCATCGCCAACGGCGTGTGTTGCAGTCGGTTTGTATTTGAACAGCAGCAGCCAAACATTTCCCCTCCTCGACTCATGGAACGGCGGCGGGTGGACTGACAACCCGCTGCCGCTGCCGAACAACGGGGGCTCAGCGCCGACCAGTAACCAACAGCTGACCGCTGTGTCCTGTGGGTCACCGGTTTCCTGTGTCGCCGTGGGGTTCTACTTGGACACCGGCAATCATCCATACGGATTGATCGAAACTCTGAGCAACGGCACGTGGACACCGACCGAGGCGCCGCAGCCGTCCAATTTCAGGAATACCGGATCGTTCGCCAATCTGCGCGAGGTCTCGTGCCCGACCCCGACCTTTTGCGTCACGGACGGCTTCTACACCACGCTGGTGAACTCGGAGGTCGGGATGCTCGACACCTTCTCGGGCGGAAGCTGGAGCACGTCGCCCCTGCCGACACCGTCGAACGTGACTCCGAATACAGGCCTTGAATCGGCAGGACGCACCGTGGGGTGCTACTCGCCGGTCTCCTGCGCGATGGCGGGGAATTACGTTGACACGAGCGGCCACCTCCAGGGCTTCTTGGACACGTGGACCGGTGCCCAGGGCTACTGGCTCGATGCCTCGGACGGCGGCATCTTCACCTACCCCAACAACGTCTTCTTCGGTTCGACCGGTGGGTTGAAGCTCAACGCGGCGATGGTCGGCATGGCGGCCACCCCGGACGCGCAGGGCTACTGGCTGGTCGGGGCGGACGGGGGCATCTTCGGCTTCGGCGACGCCCTCTTCTACGGCTCGCGGGGCGGCATGGCGCTCAACAAGCCCGTCGTCGGCATGGCGGCTTCGGCCACCGGGAAGGGCTACTGGCTGGTGGCCTCGGACGGCGGCATCTTCAATTACGGCGACGCCGGGTTCTTCGGCTCGCGGGGCGGCCAACCCATCAACGCGCCGATCGTGGGCATGGCGACGACCGCCGATGGTCAGGGGTACTGGCTGGTCGGCGCCGACGGCGGCATCTACACCTACGGCGACGCCAAGTTCTACGGCTCGACCGGCTCGCTCAAGCTGAACAAGCCCGTCGTCGGCATGGCCGCCACCCCGACCGGCCTCGGCTACTGGCTCGTCGCTTCCGACGGCGGCGTCTTCAACTATGGCGACGCCAACTTCTACGGTTCGACCGGAGGGATGACGTTGAACAAGCCCATGGTCGGTATGGCCTCGAGCCCGAGCGGCAAGGGCTACTGGCTCGTCGCCTCCGACGGCGGCGTTTTCAACTACGGCGATGCCCCCTTCGCGGGCTCGGCCGGCGGCATGGTCCTCAACAAGCCGGTGGTGGGGATGGCCGGAGGCTGACCGAGAGAGGCCGCCGCCTCGGTTCTGCGCGGACCGGCGCGGCGGCCTGACCAGGACCCCGCCGGGACTGAGACAAGCCGCCGGTATCCTGCCCGGATGGCCGACCGTTTGGTCGTTCGCGGGGCCCGCGAGCACAATCTGCGCGACGTCAGCCTCGACCTGCCCCGGGACCAGCTGATCGTCTTCACCGGGCTTTCGGGGTCGGGCAAGTCGTCGCTCGCCTTCGACACGATCTACGCCGAGGGCCAGCGCCGCTATGTCGAATCGCTGTCGGCCTACGCCCGCCAGTTCCTGGGCCAAATGGACAAGCCCGACGTCGACTTCATCGAGGGCCTGTCGCCGGCCATCTCCATCGACCAGAAGTCGGCCAGCCGCAACCCGCGCTCGACCGTCGGGACCATCACCGAGGTCTACGACTACCTGCGGCTCCTCTACGCCCGCATCGGGCACCCGCACTGCCCCAACTGCGGCCGGCCGGTCGCCCGCCAGACGCCCCAGCAGATCGTCGACCGCGTGCTCGAACTGCCCGAAGGGACGCGCTTCCAGGTCATGGCGCCGGTCGTGCGGGGGCGCAAAGGCGAATACAGCTCGCTGCTCGACGACCTGGCCAAGCAGGGTTTCGCCCGGGTGCGCGTCGACGGCGTGCCGCTGGAGCTGGCGGACCGGGCCGAGGTGGCGCTGGCGCGGTACGAGACCCACACCATCGAGGTGGTGGTCGACCGCCTTATCCGCCGGGCCAACATCCGCCAGCGGCTGACCGAGTCGATCGAGACCGCGCTCGCGCTCACCGGCGGGACCGCCGAGGTGCTCGTCATGAACGGGTCCGAGGGCGGCGAGAGCGACGAGGCAATCACCTTCTCGCAGCATCTCGCCTGCACGCATTGCGGGTTGAGTTTCGAGGAGCCGGCGCCGCGCAACTTCTCCTTCAACTCGCCCTACGGCGCGTGCCCCTTGTGCGCCGGGTTGGGTACCCGCTTCGAGGTCGACCCCGAGCTCGTGGTGCCCGACGACTCCTTGTCGCTGGCCGAGGGCGCGCTGGCGCCGTGGGCCGGTGCACGCAGCGAGTACTTCGTGGGCCTGCAGGCGGGGGTGGCCGAGTTCGGCGGCTTCGACTTCGACGCCCCCTGGAAGAAGCTGAAGGCGAAGGACAAGAAGCTCATCCTCTACGGCACGGGCAACCGGGCCGTGCGGGTCACCTACAAGAACCGGTTCAACCGCACGCGCTCGTACGACGCGCACTTCGAGGGCATCATCCCGTGGCTGCAGCGGCGCCACGGCGAATCGGAGTCCGACTGGTCGCGTGAGCAGATCGAGCAGTACATGCGCGAGGTGGCCTGCCCCGAGTGTCACGGGGCGCGACTCAAGCCCGAGTCGCTGGCCGTGACGGTGGACGGGCGCAACATTTACGAGCTGTGCAGCCTCTCGATCGAGGGCGCCGTCGACGCCATGGCCAAGCTCGAGCTCACCGACCGCGAGCACATGATCGCCGACCGGGTGCTCAAGGAAGTGCGCGAGCGCATGCAGTTCCTCTTGGACGTGGGGCTGGACTACTTGTCGCTGGCGCGCTCGGCAGGGACGCTCTCGGGAGGCGAGGCGCAGCGCATCCGCCTGGCCAGCCAGATCGGCAGCGGCCTGGTCGGCGTCTTGTACGTCCTCGACGAGCCGTCCATCGGCCTGCACCAGCGCGACAACCAGCGGCTGATCGCGACGCTGGAACGGCTGCGGAATTTGGGGAACACCGTCATCGTCGTCGAGCACGACGAGGAGACGATCCGGGCGGCGGACTACGCCGTCGACATCGGGCCGGGCGCGGGAGAGCACGGCGGGAACATCGTGCACGCGGGGCCGGTCACGGGGCGTGGCGGCCTGGTGACGAACAAGGCGTCCATCACGGGCCAGTACCTCTCGGGCAAGAAGTCGATCCCTGTACCGGCGCGCCGCCGACCCGGGGACGGCGACGTCGTCACGGTGCGCGGCGCCCGCGAGCACAACCTGCGCGACATCGACGTCTCGTTCCCGCTGGGGTGCATGATCGCGGTGACCGGGGTGTCGGGCTCGGGGAAGTCGACGCTGGTGAACGACATCTTGCTTCGGTCCTTGGCCCAGCACCTGCACCGGGCCAAGGCGCTGCCGGGCCGCCACCGCAAGGTCGAGGGTATGCAGTTCCTGGACAAGGTCGTCGACGTGGACCAGGCACCCATCGGACGAACGCCGCGGTCGAACCCGGCCACCTACACCGGCGTCTTCGACCACATCCGCAAGCTGTTCGCGCAGACGGCCGAGGCGAAGGTGCGGGGGTACCAGCCCGGGCGTTTCTCCTTCAACGTGCGCGGCGGGCGCTGCGAGGCCTGCGCCGGGGACGGGACGATCAAGATCGAGATGCACTTCCTGCCCGACGTGTACGTGCCGTGTGAGATCTGCGGCGGGGCGCGCTACAACCGCGACACGCTCGAGATCACCTTCCGCGGCAAGACGATCGCCGACGTGCTGGATATGTCGTGCGAGGAGGCGCTGACGTTCTTCGAGCGTCAGCCACCCATCGCCCGCCACATGCAGACGCTGGTCGATGTCGGCCTCGGCTACGTGCGCCTGGGCCAGCCGGCGCCGACGCTGTCGGGTGGCGAAGCGCAGCGGGTGAAGTTGGCCAGCGAGCTCAGCCGTCGGCCGACCGGGCACACGTTCTACATCCTCGACGAGCCCACGACGGGGTTGCACTTCGACGACACCCGCAAATTGCTCGACGTCCTGGGCCGGCTTGTGGACCAGGGGAACACGGTCGTGGTGATCGAGCACAATCTCGACGTCGTGAAGACGGCCGACTGGATCATCGACCTCGGTCCCGAGGGTGGTGACAAGGGCGGCACGGTGATCGCCGAAGGCACCCCCGAGCAGGTGGCCAAGACGGCGGGCAGTTACACCGGCGAGGTGCTCAAGCCGGTGCTCGGGCTGGCGAAGTAGCCAAAGCGACCGACCTAGTAGGTCGCTGCTCCCAGGAACGGTGCGTTGTAGTTGAACAGCCCGCCGTCCTGCGCCACCAGCCAGTAGCCGTCGATGCCATCGGGTGCCATGCCGACGACGGGCTGATTGAGCGTCATGCCTCCCGTGGAGCCCTCGAAGGGCAGGCCGTAACAGAACACGCCGCCGTCGGACGCCACGAAGCGATACCCCGAGCCGTCGGGCGCCGCCTCCATCTCCACGATCGGCTTGTTGAGCCGGATGCCGCCCGTCGAGGCGAGGAACGGGGCGTCGAAGGAAAAGATGCCCCCGTCCGCCGCGACCAGCCAGTACCCGCCGGTCGCTCCGTCGATCGCCATGCCGACGACCGGTTGGTTGAGCGCGGTGGCGCCCATGCTCCCCTGGAAGTGGGCGTCGCCGTAGGTGAAGACGCCACCATCCGACGCGACGAAGTAGTAGCCCTTCCCGTCGGGCGTCGCGGTCATGCCGACGATCGGCTTGTTGAGCGTGATTGAACCCGTCGACCCGTAGAACTGGGCGTCACCGAAGCTGAAGATGCCCCCGTCGGATGCAACCAACCAATAGCCGCGTCCGTCATGGGTCGCGGCGATGCCGACGATCGGCTTGTTGAGCTCTTGCCCGAACATGGAACCGAAATCGGCGGCGTCACCGAAGGCGGAGACGGCACCATCGGAGCGCGCGATCCAGTAGCCGCCGCCGTCGGGCGTCGCGGCCATCCCGACGACGCCGTAGAGCGTTGGGCTGACCGTGACGCTGGTGGGAGCACTCGACGAGGACGCGTAGCCGCTGGACGGGTCGCTGTAGGTCGCGGTGAAGGTACTCGCGCCACTCGGGAAACCGGAGGTCTGACAGGTTGCGATGAACGAGCTGTTGACTGCGGCGAAGCAGAGTTGGGCGCCGCCGGACTTGAAGGTGACGAGGCCAACCGGTCCCAGAGAAGGGCTCACGTACGCGCTCACTTGCGCGCTGAGGATCACGCTCTGGCCTTCGATGGGCGACGAAGGAGATGCGGACACCGAAGGGATACTCGTCGGATCCGGAGTGAACGAGGTGATCGAAAGCGGGGAAGAGGACGAGTCCGCCCAGTTGGGGTCGCCCGAATAGGTGGCGACGATAGGCCCGCCGAAGTCCTCGGGGTTGGAGTCACCGCACGTCACCGATCGCGGAGACGCGCCGCTCACGGTTTCGTTTCCGGAGCACGAAATCGCCTGGCCGCCTTTGGAGAACGCCACCGATCCCGCCAGGTTGGGACCAGAAACCGACGCCGTGACGGTGGCCGTGAATTGCATCGAGTAGGCGGTCACACCACTCGGCAGTTGGCCGGACGGAATCGGAACCTCCGAGACGTTGGTGACGGCAGTCACCGTGGCCGGCTTCTGGACCTCGATGGTGGCGGTTCCGAATGAGTTGCTGCCGGTGGAATTGGAGTAGGTGGAGTCGCCCCGGTAGTCGGCGCTGACGGTCTGGCTGCCAGCGGCGGGGAACGCGTAGTTGCAGTGCCCCGCTCCGCTACTCAGCGTCGCCGTGCAGAGCACCGTTCCGTGGGCGTCTTTGAAGTCCACCATTCCAGAAGGCGTCGCGCCGGACCCCGTCACGTGCGTCGAGAGCTGGACGGATTGATTGAGCATGGCGGTGGCGGGCGCCGAAGCGGTCACGGTGGCGGGCAGGAGTACGTTCTCGGACGCGCCGAGAGACGTCGAACCAGCCCAATTGGAGTCGCCGAAATATTGGGCCGTGATGCTGTTGGAACCGGTGGATTGGTAGGTGATGTCGCACTGTGCCTGCGCGTCCGGGCTCGTTCCCGTGGGCGAGACAGTGATGCCCACACAGCCTGAATTGCCGCCCGTGCCGGTGATCGCCATGCCGTTGTCGAAGAAAGTCACGGTGCCGCTGATCTGTGTGGTGCCGGCACCGGTGGGGGCGATCGTGGCGGTCATGAGGCTCGGGACGTTTTCCGCCGGGTTGTACGGCGGGTTGTATGTCGTCGTCGCGGGGAGGGTCACCGACGTCGGGTTGGTGGTTGCCGATGCCGGCGTGGCCGAAACCGTCATGAACCCAATCAATGACGCGATGCCAAAGGATGCAGCCATCAGGGCCCGTCGCATTCCGCCTCCGTTTTCCGCCTTACCCGCGTTGCACGAAGTATATGGAGCGACCTTTTGCTTAGCGAAGGGAGTTGGCCAAGGAGGTGCGCAACGGCAGTTCGACGCGGCGGATCCCGCTACGCGTGCGAGGTTGCGCGCGGGAACGTTGCGGTCAGCGCTTGCGGGACATACCTGTCTCGGGCCGCTCGAGCTTCACCCCGTCGAGGAAGATGTCCAGCTTCTCGTTGTAGAACGCGATGAGTCCGGCTATGGGAAGGACCTCGCGGGTGGGAAAGTCGTACGTCCAGGCCACGTCGGGGTGGGTGCGACCCTCGACGATCGCCGACCAATAGCCGGTCGTCGTCCCCTTGTACGGACAGGACGTCACGGTGTCGGACGCCACGAGCTTGGTGAAGTCGACGTCGGTGCGGTTGAGGTAGTAGCGGGTCGGGAGGCCGGTCTCGAA
>DATMMN010000155.1:0-25706 GCA_035569675.1 Acidimicrobiales bacterium
CTCTGAGCACTGTCCCTGCTGACACCCCACGGTCCCCTGAATGAGCAGGGGGTGGTAGTCGCTCTTGGCAACGTCATAGGTCGCATTGGCAATCCCACTGCCAGCAGGTTGTCCCGACAATGACAAGACGTAGGCCGGGACTCCGTCCACGACGGCCGAACCAGCGACGTTGGCCTGGCCCGACGAGATGAGGGAGCGGATGGTGGCGGCCGTGTCGACCGGCGGGTGGTTCGGAGGGCTGTAGATCCCGGCGTAGAACGTGTTGGTAGCGGCGTCATAGCTCGACATCGTTGTTCCGTTCCACGCGGCTTCATAGCCGAACTTGATAAACCGATACGAGGAGCCGGCGCTCCACAGCTCGTAGGGCTGGGCCGGACTCGACCCCACGGCGATCGTGGCGGCGACATGGAACATCGAATCGGGCGGCGGAGTGAGAGCGCCTTGAGCAGACGCGAGTATCGCTGCGTCGGCAGGACTCGGCGTGCTTCCAGCTTCCAGCACAAGAGCGAGGCTGAGGCCCAACGCGGCAAGCCCCGCCGACGTGCCAAGCGCAACCGCTCGCCTGAGGTGGCGCCGGTGATCTCGGTGGCGAACCAGATCGGCCTCGACGGCCGCACGCAGCTCGTGGCGGAACGACTGGAGCTCAGGTTGGAGCGTGGTCATGTCAGAACCCTCCTAGGGCCAGATGGAGACGACGGAGCGATCGAGAGACGCGCAGGCGAGCTGCGACGGGAGTGCATTGGAGGCGCCGGGCAATCTCCCTATAGGGCCGTTCCTCGACCAAGCGCAGAACGAGCAGTTCGCGCTCTGATTCCGGGAGGTTCGCGACTTCTCGAAGGACAGCCGAGGGAAACGACAAGCGGTCGTCGACGGCCTCGAAGTCGGCTTGCACGACCGTGATCGGGAGGCCCAGACGCTCCCGAGCGCCGTACTCGACCCTTCGCTTGCGCAGGGATGACCGAAACACATTGTGAGCGATTCCATAGAGCCATGGAAGTGCGGTGCCATCGTGCTCGTCTCGGAAACGCTTTCGGCTATGCCACGCCGCCGCAAAGACCTCGGCGGTTAGATCGGCGTCATAGTCACCCACCCGGACACTCGACCAGGCGAGGATCTGGCATACGTGTCGGTCGTAGAGCTCGGCAAAGGCGTCAGGGTCGTCTAGGACCAATAACTCGGCGTCCGACTGCTCCGTCCATGCCCTCACACTCTGTATATGACAGCTCAGCGGAAAATGTGTCACGTCACCTCACAACCAGGGGCTTTGGCCACGCAGGCAGTCGTTCTCGACGCCCTGAGGCACCGCCCTCTATCGCCGGGCTGGGGTGACACCCATCGGCACTTCGGGGTCACCACTCGAAGATCGCATTTATGGCATCACTCTCGGACTGCCTCCATCCGATGCCACGTCCGAGGGATAGCCACCTAAAACCTGAACGTCACCGTCGCTTTGTGATCCTGTTTGAAGCTGGGATAGCAGCCCAATAATCCTTTGCCGCAAGTGACCGAGTACTTCCCGCTGGTGCCGTCCTCTTCAACCCGGATCCGATTGTTCCCAGTCCCACCGTCGGGAAATTTGGTCGCAACGTCGTAATCGGCGTAAGAAGCATAGAAGCCACACGATCCGGAGCTCTTGGCGTTGAAGAGCGCTGTGATGTCGTAGCCCGGGTACTGATACTGGGTCAGGGTGTATTTAGCACCATGCTCATCAGTAGTACACCCGCCCGGAGTCGTAACGTACGTCACTGTGACCTCCGTGCCGATGGGAAGATCGGGATAGTGAACAACCCAGTCCATATGAAGACTGACCGTGTAGTCCCCGAGCTTCGGATGGCCATGAACGCGCTTCGATCCATGGTGGTTGTTGGAGCTCACGCGATGCAGGTAGGAGGCGGCTCCGGAAACTCCTGCCCCAACAAACACCACCGTGGTCAAGCCAGCGAGGGCAACGAGGACGGCACGGACACCACCGCGTCCCAGGAATCGTTTGTTCACCACTTAACCACCGCCTGACGCCTGGCCTTGCGATTATCCTCAGACCCGGATATTGCGAAGTCAACCTAACCCATTGAGCCTCGACTTATGCGATCGATCACGTTGAGTTCATTCACAATGGTCGGCCAGGTGCCTCCGAACGCCGGCCAGCCGTCGTAACCATGCCCGCCAGTTGAGAGCGTCGATCAATAGAATTGTGGCTATGCGGTTGGGCTCGCGGAGCGGGACGGTAGCGGCCGCGGCGATCCTCTCGGTAAGCCTTGGTGCCTGTGGCGGACCCTCGATAGGTGTCGCCGGGCGCCACTCGTCGACATCGACATCGACTACGACAAGGTCTGCGGTTCCTGCCTCGTCAACCTCCACGACCACGGCCACCAGCGCGACGTCGGTTGCGGCGTCACCAGTGCTTGGAGGACCGAACTCTGACTGTCACGGGTGCGGTGAGGTGGCACCGGCAACGTTGACTCTTGGGGGCTACTCGCTAAATGGAACTGTGTTTGGCGGCATGAAGTTTTCCCAAGTGTCGTGGCAATCTTGGGGGAGCGCGCAGACCAGAGCACCGGCAACGAACGCTAATTTCGTTAGTCCTGGGGAAATGGGAACCGTGACACTTATCGCTTTCGACCTTGGGCGGTGCGGAGGCACTTACGGCTACCAAGCCCTTGAGTGGCTCACTGCCTCCCAAAGCTTCGATCCATCCAACTACTACGACACCTGTGATGGCAGAGCGGTAGGGCAAGGCTTCCCTGGTTGACGCAGGCATCAGAAGCCCCGTACCGTTCTCACCTGCAGTTTTGAGTTTGACCGGCCCAGCTCCGAACACTGACAAACCTCGGAAGTGCCCGACAGATACCCACGATTCCTACTCCCGCTTTTAGCGTGACAGCGCGGCGGTGCGGACTTCGGATGCCCACCACCTCTCGGGACCACCGACAAACGCGTCGCAGGTCCGCAACACCTGGCTCCGCGTGACAGCGGAGGCAGCGTGGCAAAATCGGCGCCCGAGCAGGAGGACCCATGAGCACAACGACACCAGCAGTGATGCCCGCGACGAAGATTCATCACCACCTGGACATGGCGGCCGGTATCGACCGACGCCTCATCAAGGCCGAAATGGCGAGGGTCAACAGCTTCAACGCCAAGGTCGCGGTCGTGGTGACGAACCTGGTGGGCTCCATGTGGTGCGCTTATGTGTTCTGCCTGTTGGCGCTGTTCTCGCTGCCCGCGGTGCTGAGCGGTTTCTCAGTGTTCTCGGGGGTATTCCCCTCGGCCCTCATCAAGGCGAGCATCGTCGCCCTGGTGGCGTGGATCGCACAGACCTTCCTCCAGCTCGTCCTGCTCTCGGTCATCATGGTGGGCCAGCAGGTTCAGTCCCTTGCCGCCGACGCCCGGAGCGTGCAGACCGAGCAGAACACGGCCTCGCTCTTGGACGGGCTCAACGTGGCGACGCCCGGAGGCATCACCGACGCCGTCGTCATCCTCCTCAAAGCCATGGGGAAAACCGACGAACAGATCGCGGCGGCGACGGCACCGGCACCACCGACCGAGGTCACGACGACGACTTGATGCGCTGAGCGAAGCCTTCGAGGCGAGCACGACGATCAACTCTTGGGCGCCTCACCCTTTCGTTGCTCACGCTGACCCATCATCCGCTGCCAGTCCGCGTCGACGAGCGGTCCTTCGGCACTGTGCGCGCCGTGCGCGTTACCCGAGACGATATCGAGCATCCGGCCGAAGTCGACCAGGACGAAGACGCCCTCGGCCTCAGCCGTGAGTTCGCCTTCGTGATAGAGCCCGCCCCAGGCGTGGACCTTGCGGCCGTCTTGGCCCGTATGACGCGCCGCCAGTTCGAGGGGCGCCAGCAACGGCGTGGGGCGCCGGTAACGAACCGTCAGCGTGCCGGTCATCGCGCCCTTACCCGCCAGGATGTTGGACAGCCCGAGCAGCTCGTCGAAGAGTTCCGCGATCACTCCCCCGTGCACGCACGTCGGCGGGCCCTCGAACGGATAGTCGAACGTCACGCGTCCTCGGATTTCGCGCTGGCCGTCCGCGCCGTGGACCGCCCACACCTCGACCGGCGGCGAGATCGGGTTCGCGTACCCGATCATCGGGCTCGTCGGGAAGTGGTCCTGGGGATGGACGCCGGGGAAGCCGGCTTGGGGTGGCGTTCTGCGCTTGCGCTTCGAGTCGGCCGCGGCCGCTTCGAGCCGGTCCGCCACCTCCGTCAGCCGTATGCTCGCCGCACTGAGGTCGTCGTCTTCGAGCGGCTGGCCGATCGTGACCGCGCCAATACGACGGAGCGCCGCAGCCACCTGGTTGAGTGGCAGGTCGCTCGCTGCGGTCGCGGCCTCGCCGTCGACGCCCGGGTAACCCTCGCCGGGACCTGGATCGAGGTTCGCACCCCCTGAGAACGCGCGGCGCGCGGCGCCGGCCTGCTCGTCGCTCACGTGCGGGTGTAGTTGGGCGGGCGCTTCTCGGCGAAGGCCTTCTGGCCCTCCGCTGCGTCGTTCGAGGAGAAGACGGGCCAACCGATCTCGAGCTCGCGGGCCAGGCCGTCGATCTCGGACATGCCCTCGGTCTCGCGCACGCTGCGCAGGATCGCCTCGACCGCAAGCGGCCCGTTGGCGTTGATCACCGCGGCGATCTCCAGCGACCTCTCCAACGCCTTGCCTTGCGGCACCATGTGGCCGATGAGCCCGATGCGCAGGGCCTCCTCGGCCGGCACCTCACGCGCGGTCAGCAGCAACTCCATGGCCAACGTGTAGGGGATTTGCCGGCGCAGCCGCACCGTCGAGCCACCCAGGGGGAACAGCCCGCGCTTGGCCTCGAAGACGCCGAACACCGCGCCGTCGCCGGCCACCCGGATGTGCGTCGCCTGCAGGATCTCGGTCCCGCCCGCCACGGCCCACCCTTCGACGGCCGCGATCAGGGGTTTCTTCAGGTCGTAGTGTCGCAGCAGGGCCTTCCAGTGCAGGTCGGGGTCCTCCGCCATCCGCGCCCGGTATTTCTCTGCGTCGCTACCACCCGTTGCCTTGAGGTCCATGCCGGCGCAGAAGGTGCCGCCCGCGCCAGTGAGGATGGCGCAGCGAATCTCGTCGTTGCCGTCGATCTCTTCCCAGGCGTCCTTCATGCCGACCAACATCGGCACGCTCAACGCGTTCTTCGCCTCGGGCCGGTTCATCGTGACGATCGCGGTCGCGCCGTCGCGCTCGAACGTCAGGTGCTCGGTCGAAATATCTGCCACGGTCCCCTCCAGAGGTAGGCGCCGATGTGACTGGTTTGCTGATCAGAGCGTGCTTCCGGCGGCACGTGCCGCCAAGTCCGCTCCGCTCTAGAGCCGCTCGATGATCGTGCCCGTCGCCACCGCGCCGCCACAGCACATCGACACCAACCCGTAGGTGGAGTCGGTCCGCTCGAGCTCGTGCAGGATCGTGGTGATCAGCCGGGCGCCGGTCGCTCCGACCGGGTGACCCAACGCGATCGCCCCGCCGTTGACGTTGAGCTTGTCCATGTCGGCGCCGTGCACCTTGGCCCAGCTCAGCACGATCGACGCAAAGGCCTCGTTCACCTCGTACAGGTCGATGTCGTTCATCGTCATCCCCGCCTTGGCCAATACCTTTTCGGTCGCGACGATCGGGCCGTCGAGGTGGTAGTAGGGGTCGGACCCCGCGAGCACCTGCGCCACGATCCGGGCCCGGGGCTTGAAACCCTCCGCCTTTGCCCGCTCCTCCGACATCCACAGCACCGCGGCCGCCCCGTCGGAGATCTGCGACGACGTCCCCGCGGTGTGGATGCCGTCAGGCAGCACCGGCTTCAGCTTGGCCAGTCCCTCGAGCGTCGTGTCGCGCGGCCCCTGGTCCTTGCTGACGACCATCTTCTCGCCGTTGTGCTCGCCCCGCGGCCCCTCCTCGCCCACGATCGGCGCCTCGATGGCGAAGATCTCGCGGGCGAACCGGTCTTCGGCCACGGCCCGGGCCGCCTTCTCCTGTGAGACGAGCCCGAACGCGTCGACGTCCTCGCGGCTGATGCCGTGCTTCTTGGCGATGCGCTCCGCGGCCTCGAACTGGCTCGGCATGTCGTAGGGCAGATCCTCCGGCATGGCCCGTCCGACACCGGGCGCCGACGCGTTGGCACCGAGCGGGATACGGCTCATCGTCTCCACGCCGCACCCGATGGTCGTGTCGGCCCCGCCGGCGGCGATGAGGTTGTTGGCCATGTGGTTGGCCTGTTGCGACGACCCGCACTGGCAGTCCATCGTCGTCGCCGCCACGTCGTAGGGCAGCCCGGCCAACAGCCACGACGTGCGCGTCACGTTGAAGCCCTGCTCGCCCGCCTGCGTCACGCACCCGCCGAACACCTGGTCGACCGATGCGGGGTCGATGCCCGCCCGCTTGACGACCTCGGTCTGCGCGGCACCGAGGATGTCGGCCGCTCGCAGGCCCGACAGCCACCCGTTGCGCTTCCCGATGGGCGTGCGGACCGCCTCGATGATTACCGGCTGCGCCATGACAGACCTTCCTCCTGCGACTCCCGGCCTCGGGCCGGCTGCCCTGCTTGGGCGAAATTTAGAACCTGTTCTAACTTTAGCACCGGCCCCCAGAAGTCTGCCTTGGCCTGGACGCCGGGCGCCAACTTCGTTCCGCCGGAGCTCGCTAGAACTGCTTGAGCACCTCGCGGGCGATCACCACGCGTTGGACCTGGTTGGTCCCCTCGTAGATCTGCGTCACTTTGGCGTCGCGCATGAAGCGCTCGACGGGGAAGTCCTTCGTGTAGCCGTAGCCCCCGAGAAGCTGTATCGCGTCGATCGTGATCGCCATGGCGGCATCGGACGCAAAGGCCTTCGCCATCGCGCCGAACTTCGTCAACTCGCCGTAAGGGTCGTGGTCGACCATCGCGCACGCGCGGTAGACGAGGGCGCGTCCCGCCTCGTTGCGCATGGCCATGTCGGCCAGCATGAAGCGAAGCCCCTGAAGGTCGGCGATGGGCGCGCCGAAGGCTTGCCGCTGCTTCATGTAGGCGGCCGCGGTGTCGATGGCACCCTGCGCAAGACCCACCGCCTGGGCCCCGATGCCGGGCCGGCTCCGGTCCAAAGTGTGCATGGCGATCGTGAAGCCCTGCCCCTCCTCGCCGATGCGGTGCGATACCGGCACCCGCACATTCTCGAGCAGGACCTCGCCGGTCGGGCTCCCACGCATCCCGAGCTTGTCCTCGTGCTTGGGCACCTGAATGCCCCACTCCTTCTCGACCAGGAAGCACGTCACCCCACGGGCGCCGGCGTCAGGGTCGGTCTTAGCGAAGACGACGTAGACGTCGGATATGCCCGCGTTGCTGATCCAGTACTTGGTCCCGTTGAGGACGTACTCGTCTCCGTCGCGCACGGCCCGCGCCCGCATGGCGGCCACGTCGCTGCCCGCGTCGGGCTCGGACAAGCAATAGCTGCCTTGGATCTCTCCGGTGGCGATCCGCGGCAGATAGGTGCTCTTGAGCTCGTCGGTGGCCCAGTTCATCACGGGCAGCATCGAGAGCTTGGAAATGATGATGGTGAGCGACGTCGCGCCGCACACGCGTGCGAGCTCCTCGATCGCGATGGCCTGCGTGACCGTGTCGGCACCCGCTCCCCCGTACGCCTCGGGGATTCCTAGTGCCGGCAACTCGATCTCCCGGCATGCTTCGAACGACTTCCACGGGAACTCTGCGTTGCGGTCCACCTCGGCCGCGTGCGGCGCCACCTTCTCCTCGCAGAAGGCACGCAGCGTGTCGCGGAACTCACGCTGGACGTCGGTCATGGAGAAGGTGGGGGTCGAATCGCTCACCGGCTCATTCTCGCAGAGCCCTGGCCCGCACCCCGACCCGATACTGACCCGGCATCAGGTCGAGGAGAGGTGCCGCACCAGAAGGTCGGACAGCTGCTCGGGTGCCGTCTCGGGGACCCAGTGCGACACGCCTTCCAGCACCTCGAACCGGTACGGCCCGTGCACGTGCTCCCGGGTACCGTCCGCCGCCACCCGGCCGATCCCCGCGTCGCCGGTCGACCAGACGTACATGGTGGGAACACGTACCGGTTCGAGGCCCGCAAGTGCGCTCAGGTCCATGGCCCGGTACCAATTGAGTGCCGCGGTCAGCGCGCCCGGCTCGCTCAGCGCAGCGGCGTACATCTCGGCGTCCTTCTTGTCCAGACCCGTCTCATCCAGCATGCGCAACAAGCCGCTGCCGTCGCCCTCCGGTCCGAGGAGCAGGCGTTCGGCTACCTCTGATTCTTGGAGCGACGCTGTCGTGCCGATGCGGGCAGCCTGCTCCGGATCGCCCCCAGCGAGCGCGTCCTGTAGCGCCAACGGGTGCGGCGTGGAAACGACGCTGAGCGACCGGACCCGGTCAGGGAGCCGCTCTGCGACCATCCAAGCCAGGAAGCCACCCCAGTCGTGCCCGACGAGGTCGAAGCGTTCCATCTCCATCGAGTCCGCCAATGCGATCACGTCACCGATGAGGTACTCGGTGCCATAGTCGCTCGTTTCCGACGGCCGCGCCCCGCTGCAGTAGCCGCGTTGATCGGGCGCGACCGCTCGGTAACCCGCGTGCCCCAGGGCCCAGAGCTGGTCGCGCCAGGCCCAAGAGGTCTGCGGGAAGCCATGCAGGCACAGGACCCGCCGGCCATTGTTGGGCCCACAGGCACGCCCGGTGAACGTGAAGTTGCCGGCCTCGATTTCGATCCGGTCGATGGCCCGGGGCACGTCGCCGGCCGCCACAGGTGCGCCGCCCTATGCGGAGACTGAACCGCCCTTGAAGCGCGCGTCCTCGGGAGTTACCCGGAGGACGTCCTCGTCGATGGAGTCGACCAAGCTGCGCTGAGCGACGTAGTCGTGGGAGATAGAGGAGAAGGCGGCGCGACGCGCCGCTTTGAGTTCGGCGGGTACGGCGGCGTCGAGAAACCCCCAGAGGTTGAGCGCGAAGCGCACGTCGTAGACCGAGGGGGCCCGTCCGAAAAGCGCCGAGCGCTTCGCCGCGATCAGAGCGACACCCAGCACGACGTCGTGCTCCGTCTCACCCGGTTCAAGTTTGAGCTCGTGCTCGAACCGGCGTGCCAGCCGCAAGGCGAACCCGGAGTCGGGACCTGGCGTGCCCAAACTGCGCCCGCGCGCGTTTTCGGGCACCGTGAGCTCGGCCGGGCGTGAGGTGGTCCACGATCCCGGGACGTGCATGTGGCGAGCCGGTCGGACCTGGTCGGCCTCCGCGATCGGCACGAAGGTGGGCTGGGTCATGGCCGGAGACTAGCCGAGGCCGTCCGGGCGACTGATTTTACGAGAGTGGTTCCTCCGCCATCAGGTGTACGACGGGAAGGGCGATGCACGACGGCCGCATGGCGTCGTGGAACACCTCCAGATCGGCCGAGCGCAGGTTGGCCCCGGTCGCCAACGGCTCACCCGTCCCCGCATTGCGGGCGTAGAGAGGATGCGCGCCGCTCGAGACCTGGAGACGGATCCGATGCTCGGCACGGAACGTGTTGGCCGTCGGCCACATGGAGATGTCGAGCCGGATGACCCCGTCGCCGTCCCTCTCGACCGACTCGGGCGTCAGGCGGATGATGCCGTCGCTCAAGTTGTACGACTTGCCCCTCTGCGTCACGTCGCACAGCCGGACGAAGAAGTCGGTGTGTTCGAGCGACGAACGCACGAAGAGCGTTGCCGTAAGCGGGCCGACGACGGTCAGATCCTCGGTGAGGACGGGGCTCGTGTAGGTGATGACGTCGTGCCGGTGCTCTCGCCGGCGCTGGTCCTTCCGCCCCGCGGTGACGAAGTTGAGCCCGGCGCCACCCACGGCCGGTGTCGGGTCGTGGGGGTTGTAGTGGTAGTGGTCGGGCCCGCTCTCGGCCGGAGGCTCGGTGCCGAGCGTGCCCCAGCGGCCCAGGTACCAGTTCTGTTTCTCGCCCGCCGGCGGCCACAAGGAGAAGTCCTGCCACGTCTTGGATCCCATGACGTAGACCCGCACGGGTGCCCGTGGCTCCTTGCCACGCCGCTCCCCGAGCTGTTTGTTGAACCAGTCGAGCCCGTCGCGGACGCCCTCGCCGAAGAGGCCCGGGCTGGTGTGGGTCCAGGGACCGATCGTGATACGGGCCGAGCCGCCGGCGCGGCGCAGCGCCTCGTAGTCAGCGACCTGCCCGGGCAGGAAGAGGTCATACCAGCCGGCGACGAAGCTTGCCGGGGGTACTTTGTCGAGGCGACGCCCGAAATCGATCTCGTCCCACCACGGGTCCCCCGGCACGTTGTGCTCGAGCCAGTCCTGAAACGCGGGCGAGATCTCCCCGAGGGTGGCCGTGTCGGCCTTGCCGAGCGGCAACACGTTCACCATGCGGGAGACGACGCGGTTCGCACCCAACTGCTTGCGTACGACGGTGCCGATACCTGATTCCTGGTACTTCATTTGGTAGAGCCAGCAAAGCGCCATCTCGAGTGCGAAAGATTCGCCGGGGTAGACGATGGCGTCGCGGAACTTCGACGCGGTGACCTGAAGATTCAGCGCCTTGACGAAGTTGGGTGCGTCCTCGGCGATCGCCCATTGCGTCATTCCGAGGTAGCTCGCTCCCCACATCACCAACCGCCCGTCGAACCACGGCTGGGACGCCACCCACTCGAGCGTCGCATGCCCGTCGGCTTGCTCGTGGCGTACAGGAACAAGATCGCCCTCCGACCCGAAGGTTCCTCGGCAACTCTGGATCACCACCTGGTACCTGCGTTCCGCGTAGAGACGGCCCAGTGGGCCGATGAGAGCCCGCCCGTAGGGCGTCCGGATCAATACGGTCGGTCGTCCACCGGACTCGTCTGTGGGGTACCACCGGTCCGCCAGGAGTACGGTGCCGTCGGGCATCTTGGCGGCGAGGTCGCGCTCGACGGAGATCTTCGTCGTCTGCGGCGGCGGCAGCTTGACGAGTTGCGCGGCGAGGCGGCTGAACACGGTCATGCGTTACTGATCCTGAAACTCACGCGGCCCTCCCCCGTCCCCGTGCTGCGCGGCTGGTCGCCGACGGCTCCTATGCGGCGTGGAGCAACCCGAAGACGATCGAATCGTAGAGCGCCTGCCAGCTCGCCTCAATGATGTTTTCCGACACGCCGATCGTCGTCCATGTCCGCTCACCGTCGGTCGAATCGACCAGGACACGGGTGACCGCACCCGTGCCGCGGCCCGTATCGAGGACGCGGACTCGGTAGTCGGTGAGGTGGATGTGATCGAGCGCCGGGAACTTCGAGCCGATGGCGCCCCGCAGCGCGCCGTCGAGTGCGTTGACCGGTCCGTTGCCCTCCGCCGTGGCGACGATCCGCTCCCCCCCGACGTGCACCTTCACCGTGGCTTCGGTCGTCATCCCGGTGATCGGTGCCGGCGACGACGTCGCCTCCTCGCCCGCTTCGCGGGCGTCGTGATCGGTGATGACCCGGAACGACTCGACCGTGAAGTAGTCCGCCGCCCATCCGGTGGCGCGGCGCAGCAGAAGCTCGAGCGAGCCGTCGGCGACCTCGAAGTGATAGCCCTCGTGTTCGAGGTGCTTGAGCTCGTCGAGGACGCGCCCGATCACCTCGCCGTCGAGATCGATCCCGAGCTCGGCGGCCTTCATCGCCAACGTCGAGCGACCCGCCATCTCGGAAACGACGACGCGGGTGCCGTTGCCGACGGTGTCGGGCACGACGTGTTCGTAGAGGTCGGCGCTTCGTGCGACGGCACTGGCATGGAGCCCGCCCTTGTGCGCGAATACCGAATTGCCGACGTAGGGCTGCTGCGGATTCGGCGCGATGTTCACCAGCTCTGCGATGTGGTGCGCCACCGGCGTCAGCCGCTCGAGGCGCTCGGCCGGGATCGTGCGGATATTGAGCTTCAGCGAGAGGTTGGGTATCGCAGCCGAGAGGTCCGTGTTGCCCGCACGTTCGCCGTACCCATTGATGCATCCCTGCACCTGGGTCGCGCCTGCCTGCACCGCGACCAGCGAGTTCGCCACGGCACAGCCGGCATCGTTGTGGCAGTGGATCCCGAGTTGGGCGCTGGTGCGGTCCCGCACTGCCGCGACAGCCGCGCCGACATCATCGGGCAACGTGCCGCCGTTGGTGTCGCACAGCACCAGCGCCTCGGCGCCGGCCTCCTCCGCCGCCGACAGGACAGACAGCGCGAACTCGGGGTTGTGGCGGAAGCCGTCGAAGAAGTGCTCCGCATCGAGGAACACGCGCAGGTCGTGTTCGCGGAGGTAGCGCACCGAGTCGGCCACCATGGCCACCGCTTCGTCGAGCGACGTGCGCAGCGCTTCGGCCACGTGGCGGTCCCACGACTTGGCCACGATGCAGGCGACCGGCGCTCCGGCCTCGATCAGGTTGGCCAGGACGGTGTCTTTCTCCGGCTTGACGCCGGCCCGTCGCGTCGAGCCGAAGGCGACGAGCGTGGCCGTGGCCAGGTTGAGCTCCTTCTTGGCCCGCTCGAAGAACTCGACGTCCTTGGGGTTGGCACCCGGCCAGCCGCCTTCGATGTAGCTGACGCCGAGGTGGTCGAGCTGCTCGGCCACGCGGAGCTTGTCGTCGACAGTGAGCGACAGCCCCTCCTGCTGGCTTCCGTCACGAAGGATGGTGTCGAAGATGTCCACCGCCTCCGGGAGCTCGGGCATCTTGTAGTCGTGGGCATGGGCAGAATGGCCGTGGGCGTGCGTGTGCTGTACGCCACCGTGGTTGTGGGTCTCAGTCGACATAGTCCAGCCATTCTTTGTACTGATCGACCTCGCCGCGGACGGTGGCGAAGTAGGCCTGCTGGATCTCCTTGGTGATCTTGCCGGGGTGCCCGGCTCCGATGACCCGGTCGTCGACGGCCCGGATCGGGACCACCTCAGCCGCCGTGCCGGTCAGGAAGGCCTCGTCCGCGAGGTAGAGGTCGGTGCGGACGATGTGCTCGTGCTCGACCTTGTACCCCATGTCGTGCGCGATGGTCTCCACCGAGTTCTGTGTGATGCCGGCGAGGGCACCGGCGTCGGAAGTCGGCGGAGTCACGATGACGCCGTCGCGCACGATGAACACGTTCTCGCCGGTGCACTCGCTCACCTTCCCGTTCGGGGCGAGCAGGATGGCCTCGTCGTACCCCGCTTTCAAGGCCTCGACCTTCGCCAGCGACGAGTTCGCGTACATGCCGGTCCCCTTGGCCGCGGTCGGCACCGCGTTGGGGTCGTGGCGGCGCCACGAGCTGATCTTGACCGAAACTCCGTTGGCCACGCCCTCATCACCCAGATACGTGCCCCACGGCCAGCAGGCCACCGACACGTTGACCGGGCACGGCAACGGATTCAGGCCCATCTCGCCGTAGCCGAGGAACACGAGCGGCCGGATGTAGCAGCCATCGTTCATGCCGTTGACGCGCACGACGAGCCGGCAGGCGTCGATGATCTGGTCGACGGTGTAGGGCACGTCGATCATGAACACCTTGGCCGACGCGAACAGCCGCCGAATGTGGTCGCCGAGGCGGAAGACGGCCACGCCGCGGCTCGTCGGGTACGCCCGGATCCCTTCGAAGACACCCGAGCCGTAGTGCATGGTGTGCGTCAGCACGTGCACCGTGGCGTCGGCCCAGTCGACGAGCTCGCCGTCCATCCAGATCTTCTCGGTCGTGGTGATGGGCATTTGGGCTACAGCCTTTCTGCGATCGCGTCGCCCACGGCGGACGTGGACAGTTGTTCGGCGGAGGTTGACATGGAATCGGCCTGGGCGGAGAGCGCCTTGAGGATGCGGGCGGCGGCATCGGCCTCGCCCAGATGCTCGAGCATCAGGGCGGCCGAGTGGATGGCGGCCAGCGGGTTGGCGATGCCCTGGCCGGCAATGTCGTGGGCGGCGCCGTGGACGGGCTCGAAGAGGGATGGCCCGGTCCGGGCCGGGTTGAGGTTGGCCGACGCGGCGAACCCGATGCCGCCAGAAACGGCACCAGCGAGGTCGGTGAGGATGTCGCCGAAGAGGTTGTCGGTCACGATCACGTCGTAGCGCTTCGGTTGCTCCACGAGGTAGATGCACGCGGCGTCGACGTGGTTGTAGTCCCACGACACGTCGGGGTAGTCAGCGGCGACCTCTTTGACCGTCCGGCTCCACAGATCACCGGCGAACGTCAACACGTTCGTCTTGTGCACGAGCGTGAGGCGGTTGTTGCGCCGTCCGGCCAGTTCGAACGCGAACCGCACACATCGCTCGGCGCCCATGCGGGTGTTCACCGAGCCCTGCGTCGCAACCTCGTGCGGGGTGCCTTTGCGGAGGAACCCTCCCTCACCGGCATAGGTGCCTTCGGTGTTCTCACGTACCACGGCGAAGTCGGCGCCTTCGGCTATCGAGCCGGGCACGCCGGTGAAGGGCCGCAGGTTGATGTAGAGGTCCAATTCGAAGCGGAGGCGGAGCAGCATGCCGCGCTCGAGGGTGCCCGGCGGGACGGTCGTGTCGCCCACCGGCGGCCCCACCGCGCCGAGGAGGATGGCGTCGTAGCCGCGGAGCTCCGCGAGGGTCTCGTCCGGCAGGACGACCCCGTCTCGCAGGTACCGGTCCGCCCCGAGGTCGAACTCGGTCGTATCCAAATCCACGCCAGCCGCGGCGACCACCTTCAGCGCCTCGGCACAGACCTCCGGCCCGATGCCGTCGCCGCCGATGACGGCGACCCGATGCCTGGTGCTGGCCGTGCCCACGTTCTTGTTCGTCCTTTCGTTGTCTGGTCGTTGGTCCCCAGGATGCCCCGTCGGCGTCCCCTCTGGCCCCCGGTGCCCGAAGTCCGTCTGGAAATTGAAAAACCGCCCACGTTGTGGACGGTTCGAAGGCGCGCGGGGAGGTAGCGCGCCTAATGAATAATGCCTACGAAGTGCTCGGGACGACGCATAGTCACTCCAGTCTCTCGCAGGTAGGGAGGCCCCGTCAACACACGCTGCGCGGCGGAACCGAGGTCACCCGGGGAGCGTTAGCCTGGTGGTTGCGGCCGCCGTGCCTGACCTCGCACCGCCGCACGCCGCTTCCCGAAGGACATGCCGTGACCAACGCTCCTGCCAACCAGACCGAATCGTCCAAGCTGACCCAGGCCACCTACGACCGCCTGGTCGCCGAGCTCGAGGATCTGACCACCCGCGGGCGGGTCGAGATCGCCCAGGCGATCGAGGCGGCCCGGGCGCTGGGCGACCTGAGCGAGAACGGCGACTACCACGCCGCCAAGGACTCCCAGGGGAAGATGGAATCGCGGATCCGCCAGCTGCAGGCGATGCTGAAGTCGGTCGAGATCGTCGACGAGTCTGGGTCGGACGACGGGTCGATCTCGCTCGGCAGCACGGTGACGCTGCGGTACGAAGGTGACGACGAGGACGACACCCAGACGTTCTTCGTCGGCTCGATCGAGGAGCGGCAGGGAGACCTGCCCGTCGTCTCGCCGAGCTCGCCTCTCGGGCAGGTCCTGGTCGGACGGAGCGCCGGTGACGCGGTGGAGTACCGGGCGCCGGGAGGGATGCTCAAGGTGCACATCGTCAATACCGAACCCTGATGGCGACCGCCCCCCGCACGCTCAGCGAGAAGATCTGGGACGCGCACGTCGTGCACGCGGCCGAGGGTGAGCCGGACCTTCTGTTCATCGACCTGCATCTCGTGCACGAGGTGACTTCGCCGCAGGCCTTCGACGGGCTCCGTCTGGCGGGTCGCGGCGTGCGGCGGCCCGATCTGACCGTGGCGACGGCGGACCACAACGTGCCCACGACCGACATCGACAAGCCGGTCGCCGACCCCGTCTCGGCGCAACAGCTGAAGGTGCTCGACGACAACACGGCCGAGTTCGGCATCACCGAGTTCCCGATGGGCGACCCCAACCAGGGCATCGTGCACATCATCGGGCCGGAACAGGGTTGGACCCAGCCGGGCATGACCATCGTCTGCGGCGACAGCCACACGTCGACGCACGGCGCCTTCGGCGCATTGGCGTTCGGTATCGGCACCAGCGAGGTCGAGCACGTGCTCGCCACCCAGACGCTGCCGCAAGTGCGCCCCAAGACGATGGCGGTCACGGTCGAGGGCGTGTTGGCGCCCGGGGTGTCGGCGAAGGACGTGGCGCTGACGATCATCGGCACCATCGGCACGGGCGGCGGGAACGGCCACGTGATCGAGTACCGCGGCTCGGCCATCCGGAGCCTCTCGATGGAGGGCCGGATGACGCTGTGCAACATGTCGATCGAGGGGGGCGCCCGGGCGGGGCTCGTCGCGCCCGACGAGACGACCTTCTCGTACGTACAGGGCCGCGACCACGCACCGACCGGGTCGGCCTGGAACGACGCGGTCGCGTATTGGCGCACGCTGCCGACCGACGAAGGGGCGACGTTCGACAAGGAGGTCGTGATCGACGCGGCCACCATCACGCCGCACGTCACGTGGGGCACGAACCCCGCCCAGGTCACCTCGATCAGCGGGTCGGTGCCCGACCCCTCGGCGCTGGCGGATGCGGGCGATCGGGAGGCCGCCGAGCGCGCGCTGGCCTACATGGGTCTCACGGCCGGAACGCCCATGCGGGCGGTCGCCGTCGACACCGTCTTTCTCGGCAGCTGCACGAACTCGCGCATCGAGGACTTCCGGGCTGCGGCCGACGTGCTGCGCGGGCGACACGTGCGTGCGGGGATGCGGGCGCTCGCCGTGCCCGGCTCGCACCGGGTGAAGGCGCAGGCCGAATCGGAAGGCCTCGACGAGGTGTTCAAGGCGGCCGGTTTCGAGTGGCGCGAGCCGGGCTGCTCCATGTGCCTGGCCATGAACCCCGACAAGCTCGCTGTCGGCGAGCGTTGCGCCTCGACGTCGAACCGCAATTTCGAAGGGCGACAGGGGCGCGGCGGCCGCACGCATTTGGTGTCGCCTGCGGTGGCGGCAGCGACTGCGGTGGCAGGGACGTTCGCGACACCGGAGGACCTGGACTGATGGAACCTGTGGTGGTTGTGACGGGCCGCGCCGTGCCGCTCGATCGCACGGACGTCGACACCGACCAGATCATCCCTTCCGACTGGCTGAAGCGGGTCGAGCGGACGGGATTCGGCGCCGGCCTGTTCTCGGAGTGGCGCGACGACCGCGACTTCGTGCTGAACAAGCCCGACTTCGTCGGGGCGAACATCTTGGTCGCCGGGCACAATTTCGGCACCGGGTCCTCGCGTGAGCACGCGGTGTGGGCCTTGATGGACTACGGATTCCAGGCCGTCGTCTCGTCGCGCTTCGCCGACATCTTCCGCAACAACTGCACCAAGCAAGGGTTGCTGCCGGTGCAGGTCTCCGAAGAGCTCGACCGGGAACTGCTCGACGCGGTAGAGAAGGACCCGTCGCTGGAGATCACCATCGACGTGGCCCGGGGCACCATCGAGGCGCCCGCGGCGGGCCTGGCCGGCACGTTCCCCCTCGACGAGTTCACGCGCGAACGGTTGCTCAACGGGTGGGACGACATCGGGCTGTCGCTGCGCTACGAGTCGGACATCACCGCGTTCGAGCGGCGCCGGCCCGCTTTCCTGCCTTCCGCCTGAGCCCGCTCGTGGTCACGTTCCGGTCGATGACCGAGGCCGACGTCCCGGCCGCGGTCGCCGCGTTCGACAGCGGCATGCTGGCCATGTTGGCCCGCCATGCCCTTCCGGTGACGCGTAACACGATCAAGGACGAGCGCCGGCGCCAGGACCGCACCCGCCACTTCCTCGGCACCGACCCCGGAGGGTCGTGGGTCGCGGAAGACGAGGGCATCGTGGTCGGGATGTCGCAGTCCTTCGTGCGGGAGGACTACTGGATGCTCTCCCAGCTGGGCACGCTGCCGGGGCGCCAGGGGCGAGGAGTGGGGAAAGAGCTCCTGCGGCTGGCGCTCACGCACGGCGATCCGCAGAGCCCGGGGACTATCCAGTGCTCGCGCGACCCCAAGGCCATGGCGCTCTACACGAGCTTCGGCTTCGTGATGCACCCGGTGGTCGCCGCGTGGGGCGCGATGCGCCCGGGGGCGGTGGAACGGCCGGCGGAGGTCGTGCGGTTCGAACCGGATCAGGTGACGGAGCGCGAGCTCGAGATCGTGACCACCATCGACCGCAAGGTGCGCGGCTCGGCCCGCACGGTCGACATCGTCTCGATGCTCGCGCAACCGGGACACCGGCTCTTGCTGCACGCGGAGGAGGGGTACGCGGTGGCCAAGGACGACCGGATCGTGACGCTGGGCGCGCGCCACGAGGATTCGGCGACACTGGTGTTGAAGGCGATGCTGGCCGAGGCGCCCGGGGGCGAGACGATCGAGATCAACTGGCTGACCTCGGCGCAGCAGTGGGCGATCCGCGTCGTGGTCGAAGCCGGCATCGAGCTGCAGCCGTACGGGCCGGTGATGGTGCGCGGCATGGACGGACCGCCGGCGCCCTACATCCCGAGTGGCGGGTACGGTTAGCAGGTCACGACGCACGCACGCCTGCTGAACGTCTAAGGGATATCCCTGACGTTCTGGGGGTCATTCCTGACTGGATGCGACCCTCCCCGACTGTTTAGATA
Source organism: Acidimicrobiales bacterium (assembly GCA_035569675.1). Classification (GTDB taxonomy): domain Bacteria; phylum Actinomycetota; class Acidimicrobiia; order Acidimicrobiales; family RAAP-2; genus Bog-473. The sequence continues at coordinate 18,495 of DATMMN010000155.1, forward strand.
CCCGGTATGCACTGCGGGCCTCGGCGGGACCAGGAGTGACACTCGTCGAAGACCCTCCGCTGGAGCGTGACAGCGAATGGGCCGTCGAGACCCACGGCCTGACGAAGCGGTTCGGCCCGCAAGTCGCGGTGGACAACGTCGAACTGCTCGTCCCCCGCGGATCCGCCTTCGGCTACCTCGGGCCCAACGGCGCCGGGAAGACGACGCTGATCCGCACGCTGCTCGGCTTGACCCACGCTGACAGCGGGACCATGTCCCTGCTCGGCGTCCCCGTGCCGCATCAGCGGGCGCGGGCGTTGGCGCGCGTAGGCGCGATCGTCGACGAGCCGCGATTCCACGGGCATATCAGCGGCCGCCAGAACCTTCAGCTGCTTGCGGCCGCCCGCGGCGGCGGGGCAGCCGATCGCATCGGACCGTCCCTCGAACGTGTGCGTCTGGCCGAACGTGCCGACGACAGGGTCAGCAGCTACTCCATGGGCATGCGTCAGCGGCTCGGCGTCGCTGCATGTCTCATCGGTGACCCCGAACTCCTCATCCTCGACGAGCCCATGAACGGGCTCGACCCCGCCGGCATGCACGAAATGCGGGAGATGATCGAGAGCCTGGTCGCCGAGGGTCGCACCGTGATGCTTTCGTCGCACCTGCTCGACGAAGTCCAGCGCACGTGCCAGGCCGTCGCCATCGTCGATCACGGGCGGATCATCCGACAGGGTCCGATCCAGGATCTGCTCCGAACCGCCAACGCGGTGGTCCGGGTCGAGTGTGCCGATCCGGCCGCCGCGACATCGCTCCTCGGGTCCTCCGGTCTGGCCGAAAGAATGGAGACCGCGGACGGGGTGCTCTCGGTCACGCTGCCCACCGGCTCGACCCGCGACACGATCGCCGAGGTGAACCGACGGCTGGTCGAGGGCGGCGTCGCGGTCTACGGGCTCCAAGAGGTCCAGACGAGCCTCGAAGACTGGTTCCTCTCGGTCACCAGCCGGCTGGGCGAGCCAGCGCTGTGAGCGCCACCGTTACCGCGCCGCGCACGCCGACAGGGCGCTTGGCGGACGACCACCGCGGCTCGTGGCTCCCCACCTGGCACATGATCACCACCAAATTCATGGAGCTGCGCAAGCGGCGGGGCCTGATGGTCGCCATCGTGCTCCTGACGCTCGCGCTCCCCGTCCTCGTGCTCGGCTTGCGGCTGCTGTTCCATGTGATCGACCCGTCGCACTACGGCCCGGCGGGCAGCCCGACCGTCTTCGAGGGTCTGTGCGACCCGATCGCACAATTCGGTTTCATCATCGCCGCCGCCGTCGGTGCGACCGCGGGCGCGACGGACCTCGGTGAGGGCATGTTCCGGCACCTGGTCATCACAGGCCGTTCACGTGTCGCCCTCTTCTTCGCGCGGATCCCGTCGGGCCTCGCCTTGCTGCTGCCGCTGGTCGCCATCGGGTTCACGTTCATGTGCCTGGTCACAGCGTTCGAAGGGACGCCCCAGCCGACCACGGTGAACGTCGACGGCGGCACCATCCCCTTGAACCTCAGCGAGGGCCAGCTGCACTCGTTCTTGCTGGACCACGCCTCGGAGTTCGCCGGCGGACCAATCTTCAAGGGACCCAACGGCAACATCACGGTCGGGCCGGGTGGACCGGGTGGACCGGGTGGAAACCCGCAGCAATTCATCCGGTCCAACTTCAGCGGTATCTACCAGGACTACCTGGACGCCCAGGCCACCGACCTCAACCCGCCGGCCAACGAGATGGCGAAGATCGGGCTCTGGATCGAGCTCGAGGTGACACTCGGTTTCATCATCGGCCTGGGCCTCGGGTCCCTCACCGGCCAGCGCACGGTCACGGTGATCATCCTGATCGCACTGCAGATCATCGTGACCCCCCTGCTCTCCGGCACCGTCATCCCGTACTTCCTCGACGGACAACGACTGATTATTGGCGTCGCCATGGACCAGCTCCGGCCCGCAGCCCTGATCAGTGTGACCGGCCATCACGGTCCGGGAAGGGCCATCCTGGGTGGGCGTGGTGCTCTCGGCATTCCGCCCATGCCGACGTGGGCGATGGTTTCGGTGATCGTGGGTTGGATCGTCGGCTGGACAGGCATCGGGGCCTGGCGGATGGCGACCAGAGACGCCTGATCAGCAACTCGCAATCTGCGTTGGGCGTCGTCGGGGCGGCGACGCCGACGCGACTAGTTAGTGCGGTGGGGCGCCGTTCGCGACCTGCTCCTGGGCGAGCCGCCGCTCGAAGGCACGAAGCCCGACCTTCCAGCCACCGTCGGAGCCGACCGCGTCGCGCATCGACTCCCAGCCCTCGCCGTGGCGGTCGATGTGACGGTGCTCGAGCTCGACGCGGGTGCGCGCGGAGCCATCGGCGACAAATCTGACCTCCACCTCACTCGCCTTCGCCGGATCGGCCTCGATCTGCCACTGCATCGAGATCTCCCAACTGAAGACGATCCGGTGCGGAGGTTCGTAGGCCAGCACGCGTGCCCAATGACACTCGCTGCCGTCGGTGCCGACGTCGTAGATCTCACCGCCTACCTTGGGCTCGAACACCATCCGTGCCAGCGGCGCCTGCAGGATGTGATGGTCCTGCGGCCACCAGCTGCCCATGTCCTCGGTGAACACGGCAAAGGCGTGCTCGACCGGCGCGTCGACGACGATCGATGTGCCCACCACGGTCTGCAGATTCGTCATGTCCTGCTCTCCTTCTCCGACAGTTGTTCGTGCTACGCAACCTTCTGTGACTGCACCCGCCGAGCGAAGGCGCCCAGCTCGAGCGGCCAGCCCTCCGGCGAACCGATGGCGTCGCGCAGGCTTTCCCAGCCATCCCCGTGGCGGTCGAGGTTGCGGTGTTCGACGTCGACCCGGGTGCGCCCGGCGTTCTCGGCGGTGAAGCGGACCTCGACCTCGCTTGCCTTGGCCATGTTCGTCTCGAGCGACCACTGTGGCGAAATCTCCCACGTGAACACGAGGCGGTGCGGCGGCTCCCACACGAGCACGTGCGACCACTTGCAATCGCTGCCGTCGGATCCGATCTCGTAGATGCGACCGCCCTTCTTGGGTTCCAACACCATGTGGGACTCCTGCCCCTGCAGCATGTGGTGCTCCGGCGGCCACCAGCTGCCGATGTCCTCCGTGAATACCGCAAAGGCTCGCTCGATCGGCGCGTCGACGACGATCGATGTACTCACGGCGGTCTGGACGTCAGCCACGGGAATCTCCTTCTTCCTTCTCTCGGTTCTCTCGGTTCTCTTTTTCGACTCGGGTCTTGAACGAGTGCAGCGCCGTCCGCCAGAAGCGCTCGAGGTAGTCCCGCAGGCCGGCGAGGCCGTCGGGGTCAAGGCTGTAGACGCGGCGTGTCCCGACCTGGACGTCGCGCACGAGGCCCGCCTCCTTCAGGATCTTCAGGTGTTGCGAGACCGCGGGCCGGCTCACCGGCAGGCGGTCGGCCAGGTCGACCACGGCGGACGGACGCTCGCCAAGCTGCTCGAAGATGGCGCGCCGGGTGGGGTCGCCCAGGGCATCGAGCACGTGGGGCGCGGAGGCAGGGTAAGTCTTCACTTACCGTAAGGTTTAACTTACTCTTGGGAAGGAGTCAAGAGACGGCCGGGTCGGGTCGGGGTGCGGCCGCCGGGACGGGTCCGGCGGGACGGTCCGGTGAGCTACCCCTCGTACCAGCGATACCGCGTCCAGCCCGCCATGGGGCGCGCGCCGAGCTGTTGGTAGAAGTCCATGGCCGACTGGTTCCACTCGAGCACCTCCCACTCGAGGCGGCCGTCGGTCTGCTCGCGCAGGTGGTCGACCAACGCGGTGGCGTGGCCCAGGCGCCGGTGCGCGGGGCGCACGTAGAGGTCCTCGAGCCAGACGCCCGTCTTGCCGAGAAAGGTCGAGAAGGTGCGGAACCACAGCGCGTGTCCGGCCAGGCCGCCGTCGCCGTCCTCGACCACCGAGTCGTGAATCACCGCGTCGGGTGCGAAGAGTGCGCGGTGGAGGTCGTCCTCGGTGACCTGCACCTGGTCGGAGAGATTCTCGTAATCGGCGAGCTCGCAGATCATCGCCACGAGCTCGGGGACGTCCGCCTCGACCGCCGGGCGGATCACCCCGAGCGGGCCCTGTTCGCCGCGGAGACGACGGCGCTGAGCGACGCATCGAGGATGGACGAGTCGCGTCCGACGCCCCACCACGTCGTGCCGTCGGGACCGGCACACTCCACGTAGGCCACCGCCGAGGCGCCCGAGCCCTCGGTCAGCGCGTGCTCGGAGTAGTCCTTCACCTCCAGCACGATACCGAGGTCGGCCTTCAGCGCGCCGACCAGTGCGTCGATGGGGCCGTTGCCCTGGCCGCTGACGGTGCGGTGCTGGCCGTCGATGAGCAGCTGCGCGGTGACCGTCGTGCGGCCCTTGCCCGTCGTGACCTCGCTTGTCATCAGGCGCAGCCCGGCGTCCTCCGGCAGGTAGATCTCCTCGAAGACGTCGCGCATCTGGCCCGAGCGGATCACCGTGCCGCTCGCCTCGGTGATCTCCTGGACGCGCTTGGAGAATTCGACCTGCAGTCGCCGGGGCAGGTCGAGGCCGTGGTCGGTATCCATCACATACGCCACTCCCCCCTTGCCGGACTGGCTGTTGACCTGGATGATCGCCTCGTACGTGCGCCCGGTGTGCTTGGGGTCGATCGGCAGGTACGGGACCTCCCACTCGTCGTAGTCCTTGCCGATGGCGGCCATGCCCTTCTTGATCGCATCTTGGTGGGATCCGGAGAACGCGGTGTACACGAGGTCCCCGGCGTAGGGGTGCCGCGGATGGACGGGCAGGCGAGTGGCGTACTCGGCCGTGCGCCTCACCTTCTCGATGTCGGAGAAGTCGAGGGCGGGGTCGATGCCCTGGCTGAAGAGGTTCATCGAAAGGGTCACGACGTCGACGTTGCCGGTGCGCTCGCCGTTGCCGAACAGGGTGCCCTCGATGCGGTCGGCGCCGGCGAGAACGGCCAGCTCCGCCGCTGCGACCGCGGTGCCGCGGTCGTTGTGCGGGTGCAGGCTCAGGATGATGCTGTCACGGTTCTTGATGGTGCGGCCGAACCACTCGATCACGTCGGCGTAGACATTCGGGCTGTACATCTCGACCGTCGCCGGGAGATTGAGGATCATCGGGTTCTGCGGCGTCGGCTCGATGACATCCATGACGGCCTCGCAGATCTCCACCGCGAAGTCGGGCTCGGTCCCGGTGAAGCTCTCAGGCGAGTACTCGTAGCGGAGGAGGGTGCCGTTGTCGGTCAGCTGGCGTTCGTGCTGCCTGCAGAGCTCGGCCGCCTGGACCGCGATGTCGATGATGCCCTTCTTGTCGAGCTGGAAGACGACGCGCCGCTGCAGTTCGGAGACCGAGTTGTAGAAGTGGACGCAGGCCCTTGGCGCGCCGGCGAGGGACTCGAACGTGCGCTCGATCAGCTCCTGGCGGCATTGCGTGAGGACCTGGATCTCGACATCGTCGGGGATGAGGCCCTCGTCGATGATCAGTCTTTGGAAGTCGAAGTCGGTTTGGCTCGCGGAGGGGAACCCGACCTCGATCTCCTTGAACCCGACGTCGACCAGCGTCTGGAACAGGGCAAGCTTGCGCTCGGAGTCCATGGGGTCGATCAGGGCCTGGTTCCCGTCGCGCAGGTCGACGCTGGCCCAGCGGGGCGCTTTTTCGAACTGGCGGTCCGGCCACGTGCGGTCGTGCAACTGGAGCGGGACGTGCGAGCGGTACTTGCCCCACGGCATCGGTGACGCCATCGGGTCGCAAGGCATGGCCAGGGTCTGGTGACCCCGGTCCGTGTTGTCCGTGTTGTCCGTGTGCATGTGCACGTTGCCACCATCCCCTTTCTGTGCCTCGGTCGTCACTGTTGGGTCCCTTCTCGCTTGTGTGTGTATAGGTGTGTGGATATGCGGCGGACGGATGCGGCCTTCGTCTCGTTCCAACAAAAAACCCCCTGGCCTTTCGGCTCAGGAGGTCGTCAGCGAACGCGATGTGGCGTTCGCCGTCAGGTAAGCAGCAGGTCGCAGGTAGAGGGCTTCACCGTCATTTCACGGCAATTGTACCCAGTTCGAGACTGCAGGAGTCAAGCAGGGCACCGAATCAGGCTGGGTCCGCCCGCTTGATGGGCGACCCGAAGCGCAAGAGGTTCCCTTCGGGGTCGGTGTGGGCCGCCTCCCAGACCCCGAACCCGGGGTCGAAGAGGTCCGTGGTCTCGCCGACGCCGGCCCCGCGCCACTCTGCATGGAGGGCGTCGGCGTCGTCAGCGGCCAGGTAAGCGGCGCCGGGCGCGAAGGTTTCGCCGGCGTCGTCGGGCACGTGACGGAAGTGGATGCGCACGGCGTCGCGGGCCGCGGTGGCGTACCCGCCGCCATGGACGTGCACCTCGAAACCCAGCGCCTCGTAGTGGGCCTGCATCGCCTCCAGGTCGGCGGTCGGGAAGATCGGTGCGGCGCTCTGCAAGGTGGCCATGCCCGTTGACGCTACTTTGGACGGATGCGGCGTCTCCTGTGGACCCTGATCAAGACAGGCCTTCTCATTGCCGTTCTGGCCGTCGTGCGCTCGGTGTTACTCGACCGGGCGCCGCAGCGATCCCTCCACGGCGCCGAGCCGATCATCGGCAGTCTCGACACGTGGCCCGAGGTGCCGAGAAAGCCAACCAGCTGACGCGGACAGGAGCCGGTGGATGGTGCCGCCATTCATCCGCCGGAATCGTGATCTGTCTGCCGCCTTCTCGGGGTGACTACGCGGATCCCCCGGTCACCGCAAAAAGGTTCCAGGATCCGGGCACTCCCTTGAGTTCGTGTGCTCCTCGGTCTTCGAAATCGATCCCCGAACCCGCCACCAGATCGGTGACCGTTCGGGACACCAACGTCTCACCCGGCTGTGCGGCGCTGCACACGCGCGCCGCGATGTGCACTGCGATACCTGCGATGTCGTCGCCCCGTTGCTCGATCTCTCCAACATGGACGCCACAGCGAATGGAGACGCCAATTTGGGCAATACCATCCGTCATGGCCCTGGCGCAGCGGATGGCAGCGGCCGGCCCTTCGAAGGTGGCGAGCACGCCGTCACCGGTCTGCTTCACCACCTGACCGCCGAACCGGGAGATCTGTCGTTCCGCGAGCAGGTCGTGGCGGTCCAAGCGATCCCGCCACACGTTGTCGCCCAGGCTTCGCGCTGTCTCGGTGGACTCGACGATGT
>DATMMN010000156.1:0-2675 GCA_035569675.1 Acidimicrobiales bacterium
CGACAACGTCGAGCTGGTCACGGAGGGGATCGAGCGTGTCACCAAAGTCGGTGTCGTCACCGTTGACGGGCGGGAGCGTCCAGCCGACGTCATCGTGCTGGCCACCGGCTTCAAGGCGACGGAATACCTCCTGGGCATCGACGTCGTGGGCCGCGGCGGCAGGCGGTTGCACGACGACTGGGCCGAGGCGAAAGTTGCGCACGCGTACAAGGGCCTCACCGTCTCGGGGTACCCGAACTTCTTCATGATGTACGGGCCCAACACCAACCAGGGCGGGAACTCCATCATCATCATCCTCGAGGCGCAGGCCACCTACATCATGAGCGCGCTCGGTGCGATGCGTCGCCACCGGGCGAAGGCAGTGGACGTGCGGCGGGAGGTCATGGACGCCTACAACAAGGAGCTGGCGGAGGCGCTGGACGGCACCCTGTGGCACGACGGCTGTGACAGCTACTTCAAGAACGCCGCGGGGAAGATCGCCACCCAGCTGCCGCAGACATCGCGGTGGTACGCCGACCAGACGAAGCGATTCAAGATAAAGGAGTACGAGAGAGTATGAAAGCAGCCGTCTATTACGAAACCGGAACGCCCGACGTCTTCCGCTACGAGGACGTCCCCGACCCGATCGTCGGGGCCGGCGACATCATGATCGACGTCGAGGCGGTCAGCATCGAGGGGGGCGACACGCTGAGCCGGGCCGGCGGGGAGCTGGCCCGGGTGCCGCACATCGTCGGGTACCAGGCCGCGGGCATCGTGGTGGAGGTAGGTGTCGACGTGCAGGGGTTCGCGGTGGGGGACCGCGCCGTGACGGTGAGCCTCGACGGCTCGCACGCCGAGCGTCGCGCCGTGCCGGCCGGGTTCGCCTGGAAAATCCCCGACGGCGTCAGCACCGACGACGCGGCCGCGGTGCCGGTGCCGTTCGGGACCGCCGACGACTGCCTCTTCGAGTTCGGCCGGCTGAAGGCCGGCGAGACCGCGCTGATCCATGCCGGCGCCGGCGGTGTCGGCATCGCGGCGATCCAGATGGCAAAGCGAGCCGGAGCGCGGGTGCTGTCCACGGCATCGACTGACGAGCGCCTCGAGCGGCTCAAGGAACTCGGCCTCGACGAGGGGATCAACTACCGCACCCACGACTTCGTCGCCGAGGCGCGTCGGTTGACCGACGGTCGCGGTGTCGACGTCGTGGTGGACTCGGTGGGCGCCACGACGCTGCAGGGGAGCGTCAACGTGCTGGCCTACCGCGGCCGCTGCGTCTCGGTGGGTGACGCCGGCCGCGACCGTGCCGAGAGGCTCGACATCTCGAACATGCGCCCGAACAACCAGACGTTCTCGGGCTACTTCATGGGTGCCGAGCTTCTGCTGGCGCACGAGCGGGTGCACGGGATGATCGCCCGTCACCTCGACGACATCGCCCGGGGCGAGCTGAAGGTGGTCATCGACCGCACCTTCCCGCTGTCCGACGCGGCGGGGGCGCACGCCTACATCGAGGGCCGCCAGGCCTTCGGCCGGGTCCTCCTGGTCCCCTGATCAGCCCCGCCTGAGCGCAGTCTCGGAGAAAACCCTGGTCACAGGCCCACTTGCAATTCGCACATAACGCGTTAGTCTTGACTAACATGTTCAGCGGTGACGGAAACCGAGACCCCGACGACCCTCGACCTTTTCGTGGTGCTGGGCGAGCCCAACCGGCGGCGCCTGCTGGAGCTGCTGCGCGGCGGCGAGATGACCGTCACGGAGCTGGCCGCGCACTTCACGGTCACCCGGCCGGCGATCTCGCAGCACCTCGGCGTGCTCGCCGCGGCCGGCCTGGTGGAGGTCCGGCGGGACGGCCGGTTCCGCCGCTACCGGGTCCGTCCCGACGGCATGGCGGCGTTGCGCAGCAGCCTCGACGCGTTCTGGACCACAGAGTTGGAGGACCTCGCAGCGGCGAGGCCGGCGCCACGTTCGGACACGACGGCGGAAACGAAAGGAAGCCACGATGACGATTGACAAGACCGTGCTGGTGCCGCTCGACGCGTACGAGACCTTCGCGTTGTTGACGGAGCCCGAACGCCTGCGGCGCTGGCAGCTCGTCTCCGCGCGCATGGACCTACGCGCCGGTGGCGACTTCCGCTGGACCGTGCTGCCGGGCGCCAACGCATCGGGAACCTTCGTCGAGGTCGAGCCGGGCAAGCGTCTCGTCTACACGTGGGGTTGGGAGACGGAGCGGACCGAGATGGGGCCCGAGCCGGGCGCCTCCACGATCACGATCACGCTCGAGCCCGCCGAGGGCGGCACCACGGTGCGACTCGTGCACGAGGGGCTCACGCCCGAACAGGACGAGGCGCACTCACACGGGTGGGACCACTTCCTGGGCCGGCTGGTCGCAGCGGCGAAGGACGGCAGCGCGGAACTCGACCCGATGTTGCAGCGTCCGGCGGAGAGCTGGGACCCGCTCACCGCGGCCGAGGCGTCGTTGGCGATGTGCGAGTACGTATTGGCCCAGATGGGCCCCGGCGACGGGAAGGCGCAGACGCCGTGCAGCGAGTACGACGTTGACCAGCTGGCCGAGCATCTCTGCGGCTCGCTCGTCTCGTTGGGCGGGTGCGTCGGCGTGCAGGCGGCGCCCGACATGAACGCGACCCTCGAGGTGCGCGTGGCCGATCTGGGTCAGCAGGTGCTCGAGGGCTGGCGGCGGC
>DATMMN010000157.1:0-3927 GCA_035569675.1 Acidimicrobiales bacterium
TGGTATCCCACGATGTGCGGCACCCGGGGCATGTCGCCACCGAGCCGGCTCAGGGTATCGCCTCCCTCGATGCTGACGGCCTCGACGTCGATCATGATGTCGCCAGCGCCGACGATCGGGTCGGGGACGTCCTCGTAGCGAAAGACGTCTGGCGTTCCGGTCTCGTAGTAAACGGCGGCTTTCATACGCGTTCGTACTCCTTCATCTTGAATCGCTTCGTCTGGTCGGCGTACCAGCGCGATGTCTGTGGCAGCTGGGTGGCGATCTTTCCGGCAGCGTTCTTGAAGTAACTGTCGCAGCCATCGTGCCAGAGGGTGCCATCGAGCGCCTCCGCCAGGTCTTTGTTATAGGCGTCCATGACGTCACGCCGCACGTCCACCGCCTTCGCCCGGTGGCGGCGCATCGCGCTGAGCGCGCTCAGGATGTAAGCGGCCTGTGCCTCCAGGATGATGATGATCGAGTTCCCGCCCTGGTTCGTGTTGGGCCCGTACATCATGAAGAAGTTCGGGTACCCCGAGACGGTGAGGCCCTTGTAGGCGTGCGCAACTTGGGCCTCCGCCCAGTCGTGGTGCAGCCGCCGTCCCCCGCGGCCCACGACGTCGATGCCCTCGAGGTATTCCGTCGCCCTGAAACCCGTAGCCAGCACGATGACGTCGGCTGGACGCTCCCGTCCGTCGACGGTGACGACGCCGCCTTTGGTGACACGCTCGATCCCCTCCGTGACGAGCTCGACGTGGTCGCGCAGCAGCGCCTTGTAGAAGTCGCTGCAGATCAGGGTCCGCTTGCAGCCGAAGGGGTAGTCCGGGGTGAGTTTTGCCTTCAGCTCGTCGTCCTTGATCCGGTAGTCGATGTGGCTCAGAGCCAGGGCCCTCAGGCCATCGGCGGCGCCGTCCTCGTAGCGGAAGGCAATCGTCTTCTCGAAGGCCCAGTAGATCTCGTCGCGGTGCTTCTTGGCCGCACGCGTGCTGCGGGCGAAGCGCTGCTTGTCCTCCTCGCTGAACGGTTTGTCCGAGCGGGGCAGGATCCACTGCGGCGTCCGTTGGTAGACGTCGACCTGCTCGGCGATCTTGGCCACCTCGGGGATGATCTGCGCCGCGCTGGCTCCGGTCCCGATGACGGCGACCCGTTTGCCCGCCAGTTCGTGCTCGTGCTCCCAGCGCGCCGAGTGGAAACTCGGCCCCGCGAAGTCCTCGAGGCCCTCGATATTGGGGTACGACGGCGTGGTGAACGTGCCGATCGCGCTGACGAGCACATCACAGGAGGATTCGTTGCCGTTCGTATCGACGAGACGCCACCGGGAGGCCGCCTCGTCCCACGTGGCCGACCTGATTCGGGTGTGCGTGCGCAGGTGTGGCCGGATGCCGAAGCGGTCGGCGCACTCCTCGAAGTACTGGAGGATCTCGGGCTGGTTGGCGTACGTCTTGGACCAGTCGGGCTTGAGGGCGAAGGAATACGAGTAGAGGTGTGACGGCACGTCGCAAGCGGCGCCGGGGTAGGTGTTCCAGCGCCAGGTGCCGCCGACCCCGTCCGACGCCTCGAACAGGACGAAGTCGCGCTGGCCCGTCTGCGCCAACCGGATGGCCAGACCGAGCCCACCCGGTCCGGCACCCATGATGGCGACCTTCCAGTGCCCCGCCTCTTCGGCGCCGTCCACCGCGGCGGACTCACTCATCGCGTGCCCCCGACATCGCGGCCAGATTGGAGCGGGCCGCGATGTCCATGAGCTCGACCCGCACCCCGTTGGGATCGTGCACGACCGCCAGGCGCACCGGGCCGACGGCGGAGACCGTGGGCTGCCCGCCCACACCGAGTGCGTCCAGCCGGGGCAGGATCTCGTCGAGGTCGGCGGAGAGCGAGAGCAAGAAGAACCCTTCCGCGTTCACCGCCGCGCTCGACCGGGGCCGCGTGCCGGCCGCGGCCACCAGTTCGACGATGCCGCTTTCAGCCGCCGACGCATCGCCGAGGAAGACCGAGCGCAACGTGGTCGAGGTCGGTTCCCAGCCGAAGAGCTCGGGCCACGGGCCCTCGAACGTCTCGTCCATCAACACGTCGAACCCCAGGCCGTCGCGCCAGAACACGAGGCTGGCCTCGACGTCACGCGTCACGATCGCGGAATGGTGCACTGTCGCCACGAAGCCTCCGGGTCAGGGACGGGCCAAGAGTTTGTCACCGTCGGCCCACTACGGTCTGGCCCGAGCGGGCCGGGGCGGGCGCCCCGACATGGTCCGAAGGGAGACGCATGGGCGAGGAGACCGAAGGGCTCGCGCTGGTCATCGGCGGCGGGTCGGGGATCGGCGCCGCCTTGGTCGAGGCGCACCGGGGGCAGGGCACGTCTGTCGTGACCTGGGATATCGCCGGCGATCCCGACGTGGTGTGTGACGTGGCCGACCCCGAGGCGGTGGACCAGGCGGTGGAGGAGACGCAAAGGCGCTGGGGCATCCCGTCGCGGGTGACGGTGACGGCGGGCGTCGGCCACGGCGGGATGCTGGTCGACGTCAGCCCGGACGACTTCGACCGCATCATGGCGGTGAATGCCCGCGGACCGTTGCTGTGTCTGCGGGGCTGGGCCCGCGTCCTGCAGGCCGAGCGCCGGCCCGCCTCGCTCGTCGCCGTCTCCAGTGTCAGCGCGCGGCTCGTCGACCGCTCCATGGGCCTGTACTGCGCGTCCAAAGCGGCGCTCTCGATGCTGGTGCGCGTCGCGGCCGCCGAATGGGGGCCCCACGGGTTGCGCGTCAACGCCGTCGCACCTGGCGTCACGCGGACCCCGATGCTCGGGCCGGTGGCGACGTCGCGTGTCGAGACCTCGCCCTGGCTGGCCGCGGTGTCCGAGCGCACCGCGTTGGGGCGCTTGGGTGAGGCCGACGACATCGCTCGGGTGATCCTCGCCGTGCACGGCATGGACTGGGTCACCGGACAAGTGGTCGAGTGCGACGGCGGCCTGGCCTTGCGCAGCCCGATCGACCCGCTGGGCGCCGTAGCCGGGCGGCCGAAAGAGGTCGACGGCGCCTGAGCGGTCGCCGGCGGGACGGAACGCGGACGGGCGCTAGGTAGAGCGCTGCGCCCGCAGGCCGTCGCAGACGATGTTCAGAAGGTCGATCGCCGGCGACTCTTCGGTGTGCCCGGCGGCGTGGCACGTCGCGCCCACCAGGGACACGACGGCAGTCGGCGTGACGTCCGCGCGGACCGCCCCCACTTCTTGGGCCCGGCGTAACAAGACTCCGACCGCCTCGCGTAGTTCTTCCTTCACCGGCTCGGCCGCTTGTTCGAATTCCAATCCGGCACCCATGACGGCCGCGATGAGGTCGCGCTTTTCCGCACCGAGCTCGACGAAGTGCTCGAGGAAGCCGAAGAACGCGGCCGCGGGGTCCGGCGCATCGGCCTGAGCGCGGGCGTCCTCGGTGAGGTCGCGCAGGCGATCGAGCAGGATTGCCTCGCAGAGCTTCTCCTTCGTCGGGAAGTGGCGGTAGAGCGTGCCCACGCCGACGCCGGCCTTCTCGGCGATCACGTCGACGGGGGCCTCGATGCCCTCCGATGCAAAGACCACCTCGGCCGCTTCGAGAATGCGGCCTCGGTTGCGCAGTGCGTCCGCGCGGAGCGGGCGCTCCTCCCCGGTCGGCTCGTCACAGCCGCCCGCTACCTTCGACTTCGGGCCCACGGATCTCACTTCCTCCCTTGACAAACGGAACTTAGGTTCCGTATAGTCTAAGTGGAACCAGAACTCCGATTCCGATTGTAGGCCGTTCCGGGCGCCAGATCCAGCTTTTTCTGGGGAGCTCATCGAGAACCCCAGCTCAGAGGCAGGGAGACGGCGGGGCCGGATCGGGACTGGAACCGAAGGATCACAGGACCACCCACGACCAGGACGGGAGACCCGTAATGACCTCGACCCTCGACCACCCGAACCGGGCGACGGAGGCTGGCACCGGC
>DATMMN010000158.1:0-17709 GCA_035569675.1 Acidimicrobiales bacterium
GCCGAGGAGGCGATGGTGGCGCGTGACATCGCGTTGGTGCGCCTCACGGGCGCCCCGGTCCACTTCCTCCACCTGTCGACGGCGGGCTCGGTCGACCTGGTGCGTCGGGCGAAGGAGGAAGGCCTGGCGGTCACGGCCGAGGCGGCACCGCACCACATGCTGCTCACCCACGCCCAGGTCGCCGGCTACGACCCGGTCTTCAAGGTGAACCCGCCGCTGCGCACCGACGAGGACGTCGCCGCCGTGGTGGCCGGCCTGTGCGACGGCACCATCGACGCCGTCGCCACCGATCACGCGCCGCACGCGCCCGAAGCCAAGGACGTGCCGTTCGACCAGGCGCCGCCCGGCATGCTGGGGCTGCAGACGGCGCTGCCGATTGCCTGGGAGGTGCTGTCGTCGCGGCTCGGGCCCGAGCGGGTCTTCGCGCTGATGAGCGCGCAGCCGGCAGCGATCGCAAGGCTGACGGCGACCGACGCGCGCGTCGGCGGGCACAGTGCGCAGGGTGGCCCGGTCGAGGCGGGCGCGGTGGCCAACCTCTGCGTGTTCGACCCCGCCGCGACGACCCTGGTGGAACCGGGGCGGCTGGCCAGCCGGAGCCGCAACACGCCGTACGCCGGGCGCACCTTCCAGGGTGCCGTGCGCCACACCGTGCTGCGCGGCGAGCCGACCGTGATCGACGCGGTGGCGCAGCGATGACGCCGGTCACCGAGCCCGAACAGCGGGCCCCGGCGCTGTTGGTCACGGCCGACGGCGCGGTCTTCGCCGGGGAGGCCGCCGGTGCGGCGGTGCCCGTGGCGACGGGTGAGCTCGTCTTCAACACGGCGATGAGCGGGTACCAAGAGGTGATCACCGACCCGTCGTACGCCGGACAGGTGATTTCGTTCACCAGCACGCACATCGGCAACTACGGCACCAACGCAGCGGACGACGAGGCGCTCGCGCCGCACTGCCGCGGGATCGTGGTGTGCGACCTGGCGGACGTGCCGTCGAACTGGCGGGCGACCGAGGGACTCGAACCGTTCCTGCGGCGCCACGGCGTGCCCGCCATGACCGGCGTGGACACCCGCCGGCTGACCCGCCACGTGCGCAAGGCGGGGGCGGTCCCGTGCGCGTTCGGCACCGCGTCTGAGCGCGAGCTGCGGGAGGCGGCGGCGACCGCGGTCGGCACGGACGGGATGGATCTGGTGAGCGGGGTGACGGCAGCGGAGCCGAGCGTGCATCCCCTCGCCCGTGGCGTCCCGGACCTCGGGCTGCGCGTCGTCGCCTACGACTTCGGCGTCAAGACGACGATGGTGCGGCTGTTGACGACGCTGGGGACCGTCACGGTCGTGCCGGCGGGGACCACGGCCGACGAGGTCCTGGCGCTCGAGCCCGACGGCGTGTTCCTCTCCAACGGCCCCGGCGACCCGGCCGCGTTGCCCGGGCCGGCGTCGGCGGTGGCGGACCTGGTCGGGCGCGTGCCCATCTTCGGTATCTGCCTCGGCCACCAGATCCTCGCCACCGCGCTCGGCGGCACCACGTACAAGCTTCCGTTCGGCCATCACGGCGCGAACCACCCGGTGCAACGCCTCGAGACCGGCGTCGTCGAGATCACGAGCCAGAACCACAACTACGCCGTCGCCGCCGGCTCGATCCCCGACGCCGAGACGACGCACGTGAACCTGAACGACGGGGTGATCGAGGGGTTCCGCTCGCTGAAGGCGCCGGCGTTCTCGGTGCAGTACCACCCGGAGGCCGCGCCGGGTCCGCACGACGCGCAGTACCTGTTCGCCGCGTTCCGCGACCTGATGATGTCCGATCCTGCGGCGGCCGCGGCGCGCGCCGCCGGGGCGCGCTAGGGCGGGCTGGGGAGAGCCAAGAACCGTGCCACGCCGCGACGACCTGCACACGATCCTCGTCATCGGGTCCGGCCCGATCGTGATCGGCCAGGCCTGCGAGTTCGACTACTCGGGCACCCAGGCCTGCCGCGTGCTGGCCGAGGAGGGCTACCGGGTGGTCCTGGCCAACTCCAATCCGGCGACGATCATGACGGACCCCGCCACGGCCGACCGCACCTACGTGGAGCCGCTCGACGCGGACGTGCTCGCCGCGATCATCGAGAAGGAGCGGCCCGACGCGTTGCTGCCGACGCTCGGCGGCCAGACCGCGCTCAACCTCACCATGCAACTGGTCGAGCGCGGCGTGCTCGAGCGCTACGGGGTGGAGGTCATCGGCGCCCGCCCCGAGGCGATCGCCACCGCAGAGGACCGCGACCAGTTCAAGTCGGCTATGGAGGAGATCGGCCTCGAGGTGCCACGCTCGGGCTTCGCCCACTCGCTCGAAGAGGCGGAGGCGATCGCCGAGGAGATCGGCTACCCGATCATGGTGCGGCCGAGCTTCATCCTCGGCGGCAAGGGCACCGGCATCGCCGAGGACGCCGCGCACTTCGGCCATCTCGCCTCCGAGGGCCTCGCCGCCAGCCCCATCGGCCAGATCCTCGTGGAGCGTTCCATCGCCGGCTGGAAGGAGTTCGAGCTCGAGGTGATGCGCGACGCCGCCGACAACTGCGTCGTCGTGTGCTCCATCGAGAACTTCGACCCCATGGGCGTGCACACCGGCGACTCCATCACGGTCGCGCCGGCCCAGACGCTGACCGACGTCGAGTACCAGGCCATGCGCGACGACGCGTTCGCCTGCCTGCGCAAGGTCGGCGTCGAGACCGGCGGGTCCAACGTGCAGTTCGCGGTCGACCCCGCGACGGGACGCCGCGTCATCATCGAGATGAACCCGCGCGTGTCGCGCAGCAGCGCCCTGGCGTCGAAGGCGACGGGCTTCCCGATCGCGAAGATCGCGGCGCGCCTCGCCGTCGGGTACCTGCTCAACGAGATCCCCAACGACATCACCAAGGCGACGCCCGCGTCGTTCGAGCCCACGATCGACTACGTCGTGACGAAGGTGCCGCGCTGGGCCTTCGAGAAGCTCCCTGGCGCCGAGGTGCGCCTCGGCACGCGCATGCAGTCGGTCGGCGAGGTCATGGCGATCGGCCGCACGTTCTGCGAGTCGCTGCAGAAGGCGCTGCGCTCCCTCGAGCAGGGCCGGGCCGGGCTCAACGGGGACCCGGCGGAGGTCGCACTCGACGACGTCACCACGCCCGACCTCCTGGCGCGCATCGGCGTGCCGACGCCCGACCGCGTCTTCGAGCTCGAGGCGGCGCTGCGGCGCGGCGTCGGCACCGACGAGGTCGTGGCGCGCACGGGCATCGACCCGTGGTTCGTGCGGCAGCTGGCGCGTATCTCGGCCGAGCGCGACCGCTTGACGGGCGCCAGCGCCCTCGAGGCGAACGACTACCGCCGGGCCAAGCGGCTCGGCTTCTCCGACGCGCAGCTGGCCTTCCTGCGCGGCACCACGCCGTCGGAGGTGCGGGCCGCCCGCCTGGCTCACGGCGTGCGCGCCACCTTCAAGACGGTCGACACGTGTGCCGCGGAGTTCGAGGCCTTCACCCCCTACCACTACGCGACCTACGAGGAGGAGGACGAGGTCCGCCCGTCGGAGCGGGCGCGCGTCGTCATCCTCGGCTCGGGCCCCAACCGGATCGGCCAGGGCATCGAGTTCGACTACTGCTGCGTGCACGCCTCCATGACCCTGCGCGACGCCGGCTACGAGACGGTCATGATCAACTGCAACCCCGAGACCGTCTCCACCGACTACGACACGTCGGACCGCCTGTACTTCGAGCCGCTGACCGACGAGGACGTGGCCAACGTGCTCGACGCGGAGCGCGCGGCGGGTGGCGAGCTGGCGGGCGTGATCGTGTCGCTCGGCGGCCAGACGCCCCTCAAGCTGGCGGGGTCGCTCCCGCCCGAGCTCGTCCTCGGCACGAGCCCGGCGTCGATCGACCTGGCCGAGGACCGCGAGCACTGGAACGCGCTGTGCCACGAGCTGTCGATCCCCCAACCGGCGGGCGGCACCGCGACGACCACCGCCGAGGCGCTCGCGGTGGCGGGCCGGGTGGGCTATCCGGTGCTGCTGCGGCCCAGCTACGTGCTCGGTGGCCGCGCCATGGAGATCGTCTACGACGACGACGGCGTGCGCCGCGTCATGCAGGCGATGACGACCGGCGCCCTGGCCCGCGAGGGCGGTGTCACGGCCGAGCGCCCCGTCCTGGTCGACCGCTTCTTGGAGGACGCCATCGAGGTCGACGTCGACGCCGTGCGCGACGGCGAGGGCGAGATCCTGATCGGCGGGATCATGGAGCACGTCGAGGAGGCGGGGGTGCACTCGGGCGACTCGGCCTGCGCGCTGCCGCCGCAGACGCTGCGCGCCGACGTGATCGACACGCTCGACCGCCATACGCGCGCCCTTGCGGCTTCGCTGAACGTGCGCGGGCTGCTCAACGTCCAGTTCGCGGTAAAAGACGGGCAGGTGTACGTGCTCGAGGCCAACCCGCGGGCGAGCCGCACGGTGCCCTTCGTGGCCAAGGCGACCGGCGTGCCGCTGGCCATGGTGGCCTCGCGGGTCATGGTGGGCCAGACGTTGGCCGACCTGCGCAAAGAAGGCCTGCTGCCGGCCGACGCGGTCGGCCGGGTGCCCGTCCTCGACCACGTCAGCGTCAAGGAGGCGGTGCTGCCCTTCGACCGCTTCCCCGGCGTCGACACCCTCCTCGGGCCCGAGATGCGCTCCACAGGCGAGGTGATGGGCGTCGACATCACGTTCGGCCTCGCCTTCGCCAAGAGCCAGATGGCGGCGGGGACGCGGCTGCCCGACTCGGGCACCGTGTTCCTCTCGCTGGCTGACCGGGACAAGCCGGCGGGGCTCGAGGTGGCGCGCGCGTTCAGCGAGCTCGGCTTCTCGCTGGCGGCGACGCTCGGCACGGCCGGCTTCCTGCGCGCGCAGGGCATGGCGGTGGACACGCTCGTGGCCAAGGTGGGGGAGGAGGGCGTGGCCTCGGACGCGGTCGAGCTGATCGCGCAGGGCAAGGTGCAACTCGTCGTGAACACGCCGCGGGGCCTCGGCCCCCGGGCCGACGGCGCGCACATCCGCACCGCCGCGGTGGTCCACAAGGTCGCGTGCCTGACGACGCTCGCCGCCGCCCGCGCCGCCGCGGCCGGCATCGCCGACACCCGGGCGCACTCGCTCGTGGTGCGGGCGCTCCAGGACCTGCACCCTGCTCCCACCGACGGGCACGCGAGGTCGGCACGACCGTGAGCCGGGCGCGGCGCGCGCCGCACACCGAGAGCACGGCGGCCCTCGCCACCCGGTTCGGCACACTCGATCTGCCGAACCCGGTCATGACGGCGTCGGGGACGTCGGGGCACGGCACCGAGCTGGCCGACTACGGCGACCTCTCCGCCCTCGGCGCGGTCGTGGTGAAGTCACTCTCGGCAGAGCCCTGGCCCGGGAACCCGGCGCCGCGCGTGCACGAGGTCGGTGCAGGGATGCTCAACAGCGTCGGGCTGCAGGGCCCCGGCGTCGCCGCGTGGGCCGAGCACGATCTCCCCGCGCTCGCCGCAGCCGGTGCGCGCGTCGTGGTGAGCATCTGGGGCCGCACGGTGGCGGAGTACGAGCACGCCGCCGCGCTCGTCGTCGCCGCGGCGAACACGGAGCCCGGTCGCTGCATCGTGGCGCTCGAGGTCAACGTCAGCTGTCCCAACGTCGAGGACCGGTCGCGCATGTTCGCCCACTCGGCCGAGGCGACGGCCCGGGTCATGGCCGCCACCAAGGTCGGCCTGCCGCGCTGGGCCAAGCTCAGCCCCAACGTGCCCGACATCGTGGAGATCGCGACGGGCGCGCTCGAGGGCGGCGCGGACGGGCTCACGCTGGTGAACACGCTGCTCGGGATGGCCCTCGACACCGAAACGGGACAGCCCGTCCTGGGTGCGGGGGGTGGCGGACTGTCGGGGGCGCCGCTGCACCCCGTGGCGGTCCGAGCCGTCTGGGAGTGCCGGGCCGCGTTCCCTGACACGGCGATCGTCGGCGTCGGCGGCGTGCAATCGGGCCGCGACGCCGTCGAGCTGCTGCAGGCCGGCGCCGACGCGGTCCAGGTCGGGACCGCGACCTTCCGCGACCCGCGCGCACCCTGGCAGGTGCTGCGCCAGCTGGCGCGCTGGTGCGGGGACCACGGCACCACGGTGGCGGACCTGCGGCGTGCGGTGCCCACCACGGGTGCGCGCACGACGCCGCACCAGCAGATCAGGACCGACACCAACCAGAACGTGAAGGAGGAAATGCATGGCTGACACATTCGGCGACCGCGTCGCCGCGGCGGTGCGCGCCACGGGGCCGCTGTGCGCGGGCATCGACCCCTCGGCCGAGCTGCTCCATGATTGGGGCCTCACCGACGACGCACGCGGACTCCGCTCCTTTGTTGCGACGTGCGTCGAAGCGTTCGCCGGCGAGGTCGGCGTGATCAAGCCACAGGCCGCGTTCTTCGAGCGGCACGGCGCGGCAGGCATGGCCGAGCTCGAACGGCTCGTCGCAGACGCAAGGAACGCCGGGCTCGTCGTCATCGTCGACGCCAAGCGCGGGGACATCGACACGACGGCACAGGCCTACGCCGACGCGTGGCTCGGTGACGCCAGCCCGCTCGCCGCCGACGCCGTCACGGCGCACCCGTATCTCGGCCTCGGCGCGCTCTTGCCACTGGTCCACCTCGCCGCCGGCAACGGGCGCGGCGTGATCGTGGTGGTCCGCAGCTCCAACCCCGAAGGCCGCGGCTTGCAGCAGGCGGTGACGGCCGAGGGCGACTCGGTGGAGGACTCGCTGCTCCGCGGGATCGCCGCTCTCAACGGGTCCGCCGGTGTTCCGGCCGGCACCGTCGGCGCCGTCATCGGGGCCACGCTGCCACGCTCGCAGTTCCCATTAGACCAGCTCAGAGGCGTAATTCTCGCTCCTGGCCTGGGCGCGCAGGGGGCCGGCCCCGCCGAGGTGGCGGAACGCTTCGCCGGATGCGCGCCCGGGAGCGTCCTGCCGAGCAGTTCCCGGGGGCTGTTGCGGCACGGTCCGGACCCCGACGCGCTCCGTTCCCACGCCCGGTCGCTCGTGCGTGAACTCTCGGTGGCGATGGGCTGAAGAGGGAAAACAGTTGTGAAGGCGCCGGGCCGAGGCGCTATGGTCTCGCCCATGCCTCAACCTCCCGCACTCACACCAGAGCAGCGCGCCGCTGCACTCGAGAAGGCTGCCAGGGTTCGCCGTGAGCGGGCCGAGGTGAAGGACAAGCTCAAGATGGGCTCACTTTCCTTGGCGGACCTTCTCACGCAGGCGGACTCCAATGAGACCATCGGCAAGATGAAGGTGGTCTCGGTCCTCGAATCCCTGCCCGGCCTGGGCAAGGTGAAGGCCCGGCGTCTCATGGAGACCGTCGGCATCAGCGACAGCCGGCGGCTGCAGGGACTCGGGGCCAAGCAGCGCGAGTCGCTGCTCAAAGAGACTGCGCGCTGAACCCCCCGCGGGCGCACCGCACATTTTCGTCCTCATCGGCCCGGGTGGGGCCGGCAAGGGCACGGTTGCGAGCGAGCTCGTTGCGCGTGACCCCAGCATCTGGTTGAGCCGCAGCTGGACGACGCGCGCTCCGCGTCCGGGTGAAGAAGAGCGCCGGGCCTACGTGTTCGTCGACCGGCCCACCTTCGAAGCGGCCGTCGAGGCGGGCAAGTTCTTCGAATGGGCGCACTTCCTCGATTACCTCCAGGGCACCCCGATCCCCGACCCGCCACCCGGGACCGACATCCTCCTCGAGATCGACGTGCAGGGCGCCGAGCAGGTCCTGCAAAGGCGCCCCGACGCCACCGTGATCCTCCTGCTCCCGCCCTCCGACGCCGACCAGGCCCAGCGCCTCGCCGCCCGCGGCGACGACGAGGAGCACATCCGCCGCCGGGTGGAGCTGGGCCGGACCGAGATCGAGCGTGGGACCAAGATCGCAGCCCACACCGTGGTCAACGACGACCTCGAACAGGCCATCTCCCAGCTGACGGCTATAGTTGAGAGCACTCGCTCGGCTGCCCCCTGCGCCGCGAGCCCGGAGGAACCCTGATGGCCCAAGGCCGCAACACTCTGATGGACCCCCCAATTGAGGAGCTCCTGGACAAGGTGGACTCGAAGTTCACCCTGGTCGCGCTGGGCTCGGCCCGGGCCCGCCAGGTGAACTCCTACTACAACAGCCTCGGCGAGGGCCTCGGCAAAGTCGTCCCGCCCCAGGTGGCGTCGGTGTCGGGCAAGCCGGTCTCCATCGCCTTCGAGGAGATCGCGGCCGGCAAGGCCACGTACACCCGCCCCGACCCCGAGGAAGAGGCTGCGCTCGCCGCCGCCATTGCCGATGCGGCCGAGGCGGGCCTGCTGGGCGAGGCCGCCGGCGAGGCCGACGGCGAGGCCAAGGTGATCGAGGCGCTCGACGTCGGGGGCGACGACCCGACCGCGAGCTAGGCGGGCGAAGGCGCGGCGGTCGCCGCCCGTGGCCGAGGACCAGCCTCTGGAGGACGGCCCCGCGGGCCCGCCCCGCGTCGTTCTGGGGGTGTCCGGCGGGATTGCCGCCTACAAGGCCGTCGAGATCTGCCGCCGCCTCGTTGACGCGGGCGTGCACGTGGCGCCCGTTCTAACCCACGACGCCACGCGCTTCGTCGGCGCACTCACCTTCTCTGCACTGGCGTCCGAACCGGCGCAGCTCTCCCTCTGGGACGAGGCGTCCCCGATTCCCCACACGAAGCTCGGCCAACGCGCCGATCTCGTCGTGGTGGCGCCGGCGACCGCGCACACGTTGGCGCGCTACGCCGCCGGGCTGTCGGACGACCTGTTGATGGCCACCCTCCTTGCCACCCGCGCGCCCGTGATCGTGTGTCCCGCCATGCACACCGAGATGTGGGAGCACCCCTCGGTGCGCGAGAACCTCGCCACGCTCGAGCGCCGCGGCGTCGAGATCGTCCCGCCGGAGTCCGGACGCCTTGCCGGCGGCGACTCGGGAGAGGGACGCCTGGCCGATCCCGCCGTGATCGTCGCCCGGGTGCTCGAACGCCTCGGCCAGACCGCTCGTCGTGACCTCGCCGGCCGACGGGTCGTCGTGAGCGCCGGCGGCACCCGGGAGCCGCTCGATCCCGTCCGTTTCATCACCAACCGCTCTTCGGGCAAGCAGGGCCATGCGATTGCTGTCGCCGCGGCGCGACGCGGCGCGACCGTCACGCTGGTCACCTCCTCTCCGCTGGCGCTGCCGTCCGACACCAACATCACGCGGGTCGACGTGGAGACGGCGGCGGACATGGAGCAGGCGGTGGGGGCCGCCGCCGACGGTGCCGACGTCATCGTGATGTCCGCGGCGGTAGCCGATTTCCGTCCGAAGGCGACGGCGGGGACGAAGCTCTCGAAGGAGGAAGGTATCCCCGAGGTCGTGCTCGAGCCGACGCCCGACATCCTGGCCGGCTTGGCTCGCCGCCGTACCCCCGGGCAGGTCATCGTCGGTTTCGCCGCAGAGACCCACGACGTCGTCGAGCGTGGCCGCCGCAAGCTCGAGCGCAAGGGAGTCGACCTTCTCGTCGTTAACGACGTGAGCGCGCCGGGCGTCGGCTTCGACTACGACACGAACGCGGTCGTGATCTTGGACGCGGATGGGAATGCCACCGAAATCCCACTGACCTCCAAGGATGCAGTGGCAAATGCCGTATTGGATAGGGTGATCGATCACCTCAGCGAGAAGCGGAGCAGCACGTGAAGACGACTTTCACCTCGGAATCGGTCACCGAGGGGCACCCGGACAAGATGGCGGACCAGATCTCCGACGCGGTCCTCGACGCCATCCTCGAGGGCGATCCGACGAGCCGTGTCGCGTGCGAGACCCTGCTCACCACCGGCCTCGTGGTGGTCGCCGGTGAGGTGACCACCGAGACCTACGTCGACATCCCCTCGCTCGTGCGCGAGACGGTGTGCGACATCGGGTACGACAACGACGCGTACGGCTTCAACGGCAAGACGTGCGGTGTGCTGGTGTCGCTCGACGCGCAGTCGCCCGACATCGCCCAAGGGGTCGACGCCGCGTTCGAACTGCGCAGCGGCAAGGGTGGCGAGGACGTACTGAACGCTCAGGGTGCCGGGGACCAGGGCATGATGTTCGGCTACGCGTGCGACGAGACGCCGGACCTGATGCCGATGCCGATCTGGCTGGCGCACCGCCTGTCCGAGCGCCTGGCCCAGGTGCGCCGGGCCGGCGCGGTGCCCTACCTGCGGCCCGACGGCAAGACCCAGGTGTCGGTCGTCTACGAAGACGGCCGGCCGGTGCGGATCGACACGGTGTTGATCTCGACGCAACACGCCAGCGGCATCGACCTCGAGGAGCAGCTGCGGCCCGACCTCATCGAGCACGTCATCACGCCGCTGCTGCCGACCGATCTCGACTGCGCGGAACTCCGGATCTTCTGCAACCCGACGGGTATCTTCGAACTCGGTGGGCCGCACGCCGACACCGGGCTCACAGGGCGCAAGATCATCGTCGACACCTACGGGGGCATGGCCCGCCACGGCGGCGGGGCCTTCTCCGGCAAGGACCCCTCCAAGGTCGACCGCTCTGCCGCGTACGCGGCGCGCTGGGTGGCGAAGCACGTCGTCGCCTCTGGCGCGGCCAGGCGCTGCGAGGTGCAGGTCGCGTACGCGATCGGCGTCGCGCACCCGGTCTCCCTTCTTGTCGACACCTTCGGCACCGAGACGGTGGAGCCTCAGAAGATCTCCGACGCGGTGCGCGAGCTGTTCGACCTCCGCCCGGCTGCCATCACGCGCGACCTCGAACTTCGCCGCCCGATCTACAAGAAGACGGCGGCCTACGGTCACTTCGGCCGCTCCGAGAAGGAGTTCACCTGGGAGGCCACGCCCCGCGTGGACGACCTGCGGGCTGCGCTCGGGCTCTGAGCGTGCAGGTGCTCCCCTGAGGGGAGCCGACACGGTGCCGGCGGCGCCGTGACCAAGGCCGATACCGCGCTGCAGACGGTGCGCGTCCGCACCGAGGTCGCGGCGCTCTCCAAGACCTTCGACTACGCGGTGCCCAGCGCCTGGGAGCACGACGTGCGGGTCGGCACCCGGGTCCGCGTTCCGTTGCACGGGCGTTCGGTGCGCGGCTGGGTGGTCTCGACCGGCGATGCTCCCGGCGCAGCGCCGCCAGGAGTCGATCTTCTCCCTCTGAAGTCGTGGCTCGGTTGGGGCCCTCCTGAAGAGGTCGTGGACCTGGCCGAGTGGGCGGCGTGGCGCTGGGCCGGGACCGCGGCCTTCTTCCTCCGAGCCGCATCACCCGACACGATCGTGCGCGCGCTGCCCCGTGCTCCGGCACCCACAGGGTGGCCGCCCACGACGACGACGCACCTCTGGACCCCGGCGCTCGACGATGAGTCAGGCACGACCGTGCTGCGGCTGCCGCCCGCCACCGATCTGATCGACCTCGTGCTGTCGGTCGCCGGCGACGAGCGGGTCCGCGCCCGCGGCGGCAGCGTCGTCGTGCTCGTCCCCTCGACAGGCTGGGCGGAGCGGCTCGTGACGCGGTTGATCCGACGCGGCATGCCGGCGGTGAGCAGCCAGAGCTGGGCGGAGGCGCGAGCGGGCTGGCCCGTGGTCGTCGGGACCCGGAGCGGCGCCTGGTTGCCGGTGCCGCGCCTGGCGGCCGCGGTCGTGCTCGACGCACACGACGCGGCATACAAGGAGGAGAGCGCGCCCACTTACAGCGCGGTCGACGTCCTACGTGAGCGGGCCCGCCGGGAGGGCGCGCCCTGCCTGTTGGTCTCACCTGTCCCTCCGGTCGCAGTGACGGCACTCGGGCACCTCGAGACCATCGCCCTCACGCCCCACGACGAACGCGCGGGGTGGCCCGCCCTCGAAACCGTGGACCGCCGCGGTGCCGATCCTCGCAGCGGAATGTTCTCCGAGGAATTCGTCCGGCTCGCCCGATCGGTGCTCGACGATCCGTCGGCGACCGCGCGCGGCCCGCTTGTGTGCGTGTACAACCGCTCCGGCGGCGCAAGGTTGCTCGCGTGCGCCCACTGCGGCGAGCTGGCCCAGTGCACGCGCTGCGGCGCAGCGGTCGCCCGCCCCAAAGACGAGGAGGTGCTGCGCTGCCCGCGCTGCAGCGAGACGAGGCCTGTCGTGTGCCCGCACTGTGGCCGCCTCCGGATGAAGGCACTGCGCGTCGGCGTGAGCCGGCTACGCGAGGAGCTGGCCGCGCTGCTCGGCGTCGGCGTCGGCGAGGTGGCCGGGCCTCGCCCGGCCGGGTCACAAGCCGCTCCCGGCCCGGAGCATCAGCCGGCGGCAGACAGCGAGGCACCGTCCGAGCCCGTGCTCATCGGCACGGAGGCGGTCCTGCACCGCGTGCGCCGGGCTGCGGCAGTTTCCTTTCTCGACATCGACCTCCATCTCCTCGCGCCCCGACTCTCCGCCACGGAAGACACGCTGTCGCTCCTCGTGCGCGCCGGCCGGCTCGTGGGGCCACGGGGGACCGGACCGACCTGGGCCCGGGTGCAGACGCAGACGCGCGTGCCCGACCACCCCGTTTTGGTGGCGGCGGCGGCGGGAGAACCCGCGCGCGTGCTGGAGGCCGAAGCGGACATCCGGCGGGCCTCGGCGCTGCCGCCGTTCTCTGCGCTGGCGTTGGTGTCGGGGACGCTGGCCGGCGCATACGCCGAGGCGCTTGCCGCCGCTGCGACCGCCAACCCCGGGGTCTCGGTCACCCCGTTGGACGAGGCGAGGTTCCTCGTCCATGCGGACGATCACGGTGCGCTCTGTGACCTGTTGGCCGGCACGCCCCGCCCCGCCGGACGTGGACTGCGCGTGGAGGTCGACCCGACCGCGATCTGAGCAGCGGTCGTTCGTATGTCGGGACTGTTCCACGCCGCTGCCCGGTGCAAATGGAGCCACCGGTAGAATGGCGCCGTGTCCGAGCTCACCATCCGTCAGTACGGCGACCCCGTGCTCAAGGAGCGCACCCGCGAGGTCGAGGACATCGACGCTGCTGTGGTGAGCCTCGTCGACTCCATGATCGAGACGATGTACGCCGCGCCGGGCAGCGGGTTGGCCGCCAACCAGGTTGGCGTGCAGCGGCGGATCTTCGTCTACGACACCGGCGACGGCGACGGCGCCCGCACCATCATCAACCCGCGCATTCTCGAAAGTGACGGCGAGTGGGTCTTCGAAGAGGGCTGCCTGTCCATCCCCGGCCTCAGCTGGGAGATCGTGCGGCCGAACGCGGTGCACCTCGTCGGCCTCGACCTCGACGGCAACGAAATCTCCATCGAGGCCACAGAGTACGAAGGACGCGTCTTCCAACACGAGCTCGATCACCTCGACGGCATCTTGCTGGTCGAGCGGCTGAACGACGATCAGCGCAAGGAAGCCCTGAAGATCCTTCGCAGCCGTACGCTCGACTTGGCCCCGTCGGATCCCGACGATCTCTCGAGCCTCTTCTCGAAGTAACACGGTCGTCTCACGGCGCTCGGGGCGTCGCCGTCGCATCCCGTCCTGTCCTACGGTGATCTGATGGCCCGGCTCGCCTACCTCGGCACCCCGCAGATGGCGGTGCCACCGTTGCAAGCACTGGTCGAAGCCGGCCACGACATCGTCCTGTGCGTCACCCGACCGGATCGCCGGCGCGGGCGCGGTGGGGAGACGACGCCGAACCCCGTGAAGGAGGCGGCGCTCCGGCTCGGCATCCCGGTGAGCCAGCAGATGAACGATCTGGTCGGGATCGACGCCGAAATGGCTGTCGTCGTGGCGTTCGGCCGCATCATTCCGAGCACTGTCCTCAACGAGCTCCCCATGGTCAACGTCCACTTCTCGTTGCTGCCTCGTTGGCGTGGTGCCGCTCCGGTGGAGCGGGCGATCCTCGCGGGCGACACCGAGACCGGTGTGTGCCTCATGAAGGTCGCAGAAGGGCTCGACACGGGGGACATCTATGCCGTCCGCCGGGTACCCATGGACGCTGACATCACGCTCTCTGCGCTTCGGGCGCGCCTCGTGGACACGGCCTGCGACCTGCTCGTCGACACATTGAAGGACGGCCTGAAGGGTTTGCCCGAGGCCGAGCCGCAGCGCGGCGACGTGACGATGGCCGAGAAGATCACAAAGGAGGATCTTCACCTGGACTGGACCGAGCCGGCCGAGCAACTGCACCGCGTCGTTCGCCTCGAGCACGCCTGGACCACATTCCGGGGCAGGCGCCTGGGCGTACTCGACGCGCTGGTCGGCGAAACTCAGCCTGATCACAACCAGGCCGCGCCTGGGACACTCGTCGGCTCCTTGGTGGTGACGGGTGCGGGCATTCTCGAGTTGCGACGCGTGCAACCCGAGAGCCGTTCCCCCATGTCAGCCGACGAGTGGATCCGTGGCGTTCGGCCCGCGGCAAATGAGCGTCTCGGGACGGACTAAGAATGAGACCAGTGACAGTGACGCCGATCGACGGATGGAGCCCCGAGCAATACGAGCGATTCCGCTCGGAGCGCCAGCAACCCTTCGACGATCTCCTGATGCTCTGCCACCCGGTGCCAGGAGGTCGTGTCGTCGACCTCGGATGCGGCACGGGCGATCTGACCAAAATCCTGCATCAGGAGATGGAGGCGAAGGAAACGATCGGCATCGACTCTTCGCCGGCGATGCTGGCGCGTGCAGAGGCGGCCCACGGTGACGTGTCCGGCCTCTCGTTCGCGTCGGGTGACATCGCGACCTGGCTCGATGAAGGCCTGGATCTGGTGTTCGCCAACGCGTCGTTGCACTGGATCGACGACCACCTGAACCTCCTCGCCAGAATGCGCACGGCGCTTGCGGCCGACGGGCAGCTCGCTTTCCAGGTGCCCGCCAACTTCCGGCACCCCTCTCACGTCCTCGCGCACGCGCTCGCCAACGAGACGCCTTTTATTGACGCCCTCGACGGAGCGATTCCCGAGGACCGCGGCCGTTTCGTGCTCTCGCCCGAGCTCTACGCAGATCTCCTTTACGAACTCGGGGCAAAGGACCAGGTCGTGCGCATGGAGGTCTACGGTCACGAGCTCGAGTCGACGGGTGAGGTGGTCGAGTGGGTGATGGGGACGCTGCTGACGCCCTATCGCAAGCAGCTGAGCCCCGAGCTCTTCGAAGAGTTCGTTGAGAGGTATCGGGAGCGGTTGATCGAGGAGCTGGGGGAGCGGGAGCCCTATTTCTACGGCTTCAAACGCATTCTCTGCTGGGCGCGCTTCAGCTGAGCGGCGGCACTGATCCGTGACGGGAGGTCCGCCCACCAACGCTCGCGACGCGGGGCGACCCGGTGACGTACGCATTGCGCCGTCCGTGCTGTCGGCGGACTTCGGAATGCTGGCCGAGCAGGTCGGCGAGGTCGCACGCGCGGCGGATTGGCTACACGTCGACGTGATGGACGGGCACTTCGTCCCCAACGTCACGATCGGACCGCCGGTCGTGGCCTCGCTCCGCCGCCACTCTTCGTTGTTCTTCGATTGCCATCTGATGATGACCGACCCCGGCCGTTACCTCGGCGATTTCGCGCGGGCGGGGGCGGACGGCTGCACGGTGCACGTCGAGGTCGGCGACACCGACCAGCTCGTCGCACAGATGCGCGGTCTCGGCCTGCGAACAGGACTTGCACTCAATCCCGACACCTGCTTCGAGGCCGTCGAGCCGTATCTGGACCAAGTCGACCTCGTGTTGTGCATGACGGTGTTCCCGGGCTTCGGAGGCCAGAGTTTCATCGGCGAGGTGATGCACAAGGTGAGCCAGGTGCGCGCCGCGGTCGAGGCCGATGGGCTGGCGCTGGACATCGAAGTAGACGGTGGCATCGACCCCGAAACGGCCCCCGTGGCAGCCCGGGCCGGAGCGAACGTCTTCGTCGCCGGCAGCGCCGTTTTCGGCCACCCTCGGCCGTGGGAGGCGGCCGAGGCCATCAGGGCCGCGATCGGGCAGAGCGCGCACACCTGGACGTGACGCCGACGACACCGAAGGCGGTCGTCGTCGGCGCCGGCATCATCGGGACATGGCACGCGTTGGAAATGATCGACGCGGGCTTTGCCGTTGACCATCTCGACGCCGACCCGGCCCCCGTGGGTGCGTCGGTGCGCAACTTCGGACTCGTCTGGGTCAGCGGCCGTCGCAGCGGGTCAGAGCTCGAGGTTGCTCGGCGTGCCCGGGACCGATGGGAAGAAATCGGTGCGCGCGTTCCCGGTGTCGGCTTCCGCCCCGCCGGCTCGCTGACGGTAGCGACGACTCCGAGCGAACGCTTCGTGATGCAGGAGTTCTCGCGCTGCCCGAACGCGACTGAACGCTCCATCGTCTTCCTCGATCCCGATGAAGTTCGCCGTTGCAACCCTGCGATTCGTGGCGAGGTCACAGGTGCGTTGTTCTGCGGGCTCGACGCCGTCGTCGAACCCCGGCACGCACCACAGGCACTCCGCGAACATCTCGCGACCGAGGCATCGAGGCGCTACCGGTTCCACCCGGGTAGCCGGGTCACCGACACCGCACCCGGTGCGGTGCTCGACGCTTCTGGCGGCCGCTGGGAGGGCGACGTCGTGATCGTCGCGACGGGAGCCGCCTACGACCACCTTCCAGCCGCGCTACCTCTTGCCTCCCGGCTCCGGCGCGTCCGGCTCCAGATGTTCGAGACGGATCCCTACCCGGGACAACTGACGACCGCCCTCGCGGATGCGGACTCGCTGCGCTACTACCCGGCCTACGAGCCCGCGCCCCGGCACGAGCTCGGGGAGCAGAACGAGATCGGGTCGCTGCACCATCTCCAGCTGCTTCTGGTCCAGCGGCCCGACGGAGGGCTCACGATCGGCGACACCCATGCCTACGACGAGCCGTTCGACTTCGCACTCTCCGAGGCACCGACCACGGAGCTCGTGTCCCGGGCCACGCGCATCCTCGGCGGCGAGTTGCCCCCCGTCCGGAGGCGATGGGACGGCGTGTACGCGGAGTGCAGAGATGGTGCCGTCTGCCTGCGCGAGCAGATCGACGAGCGGGTGTGGCTCGTGACGGGCCCGGGCGGGCGGGGCATGACCTGCTCGCCGGCGATCGCACGCGACACCCTCGACGCGGCGGGCGTGGCGTGATCGGCCCGTACGCGCTCGCCTGTCTGGACATGGCCGGCACCACGGTGCGCGACGACGGCGCAGTGGAGGCCGCGTTCGACGAAGCGCTGGCCGGCGTGGGCGTCACGGAGGGCACCCCGCGCCACGACGAGGCGTACCGGTTCGTGCGCGAGACGATGGGCTGGTCCAAGGCGGACGTGTTCGCCGAGCTCCTCGACCCCGGCGAGGCAGAGCGTGCGACCGCACGCTTCGCCGCGGCCTACGAGGCCGTCGTCGCCGCGGGGCAGGTCGAAGCCATGCCCGGCGCGTCCGACGTGCTGCGAGGTCTCCGAGCGCGTGGCGTTCAAATCTGCCTCACGACCGGCTTCGCCCGTTCGACTCGCGACGCCCTGCTGGACGCGTTGCAATGGCGGGCCGACATCGACCTTGCCCTCTCGCCGGCCGACGTGGGACGTGGTCGGCCGGCGCCCGATCTCATCCTCGGCGCGATGGCCCGGCTCGGGGTCGAGGATCCCGGCGCCGTCGTGGTGGTGGGGGACACGGTCAGCGACCTCCAGGCCGGCAGCGCCGCGCACGCCGGATCCGTGGTCGGCGTCCTGACCGGCGCCCACGACGAGGCGACACTCACGGCGGCGCCTCACACTGCGATCCTCCCGGACATCACGGGCCTGATCGGGCTCCTCGAGCGCTCATAGGCTCCGAGCAGGGG